>NZ_CAJNBL010000033.1 GCF_905221025.1 Candidatus Nitrotoga fabula | reverse complement strand
GCGATGGGCAAGCGGGTACCAGTCCGGACCTGGTCAAGCTGCGCGATGCGGCCAACGAGCACATGGCCATGTTAGAGAAATCACCAGAGCGGGTGATGAGCTTCTTTCAGGACCCAAGGGTCAAATATGCCGCCGGTTGAGACTTCATGAGGCCGAAGCAATATTCTCTGATCTATCCATCAGGATAGCCGGATCAACACTCTGCAAGCCAGATGCAGAGGCTACCTGACTTGCACGATTCGCATGCTTGGGGGGAGAAATAACATGAAAACCGTAACCATCATCCTGCTTGCTGCAGGAATTTTCATTCTCAGCGGGTGTACCACTCCTGAACCGGACATTGTCTTCCGGCCGGAAATCGATTGGAATGACGCCCCATCCATCACCCGCGCTATACGCGTAGAACAAAATACCCGATTTAAAACAACCATCATCCAGGGACCGAACAGCGCTTCCGGGACCCGTGACACTGCTCTGCTACGTGCCTGGAAATCGGAAGAACAAGGGAACATCACCTATCAAATCTATTTGGTGGATTTTTACGACGGCAACTGGCATGAGTATGACAGGGCCACCGATGCAAACGGGAATCTTCTCAGCGTCAGCCTGTACTCCCGGGACGACAGCTACTGCGACCCAGCAGCCTGCTCACGCTATGAACAACTTGTCATCGAGGTATCCAGAGAATACCTGGAAAAAAACCAGATAGATGGCCTGATTATCAGACTAAGCGGACCCGGCGGGAAAGAGGCATTCTTCCTTTCGCCCGCTTATGTCCAGGCATTTCTGTCTGTTATTTGATAGCGGCAGAGGATCGCCCCAGGTTCAGCATGGATGGAAAACTGAATCTGACGGATAAAAACATTTGTTCGCTCCAACATCTGTTCGCTCCAACATCCCGATTGTCGGACTACACTTGCATTTTCCACACCTGGGAAAACCGCCTATGCACCGCATGTCCCCCATGCATTCTTCCAGCTCAAGGAATTTCAGCAAATTTCATTCTTGCCAGAATGATTCTCGTTTTTCGTAGCAGCCCCGGTGCCTCACGATGCCGATCATAATAACGCGGGTTGGGAACCATGGCGGCAAGTCTGGCAGCCTGCACGGCACTAAGCTTTGCTGCGCTGATATGCCAGTAATGGCGGGCCGCCGCTTCTGCCCCGAATACCCCATTACCCCATTCGACCACATTCAGGTAAATCTCCAGGATACGCCGCTTGGACATCATCGCTTCCAGCATGATTGTGATGATTGCTTCCTCCGCCTTGCGCCATGGGGTACGCTTGGTAGATAAAAATAGGTTTTTGGCCAGCTGCTGGCTAATGGTCGAACCCCCTGCCACCACCCTGCCTTTTTTCAGATTTTTTTCGTACGCATGCTGGATACCATCCCAGTCAAACCCTTCATGATCGATAAATTTCGCGTCCTCGGCGGCAACGACCGCACGTTTCAAATGACTGGATATCTTTGCATAAGGTATCCATTGATGCTGCAACTCAGCGTCCGGATTCCTGCCCTGCATAACCAGCAAACGCTGATCCATGAAGGAGCTGGTCGCAGGATTGTGCTTTACCCACCATGCAATCTGCACCAGAATCCACGCTTGGTATAACAACAAAACGAGCAACAGCCCAAGGACTATGCGCCATTTCCATGACCATAATTTTTTCAAGACAACACCTTGTTTTGGTTCAGGTCAGGCGTAGCCTGGCGATCACTGAAGCAGTATCAGGGCGCACGTTGCGCCACAGAAAAAACGACTCGGCAGCTTGTTCGACGAGCATGCCGATACCATCTGCAAGTCTTGCCGCACCCTGCTCCCTTGCAAATCGAAGAAAAGGGGTCTCTTGCCCATACATCATGTCATAGGCCAGCGCATCCGACGCAAAGATTCCCGTATGGCCTGCATTTTCATGCTGCGGCAGCGGCGGAAGCGAACCCGCAAGGCTGCTGGAGGTCGCATTAATTACACAATCAAATTGCAAACCTGCAAGCGCCTCATAACTACTGCCTCGAATGGAGCCGCGGGCATTAAAAGCCGCAGCTAGCTGATGCGCCTTGTCTTCAGTGCGATTTGCCACAATAAGGATTGATCCCGCATCAAGCAGCGGGGACACCACGCCGTATGCAGCTCCTCCAGCTCCCATCAATAAAACCCGCTTGCCCTGCAATATAAAGCCCAGGTTTCGTTCAATATCGGTTACCAACCCTACGCCATCGGTGTTATCACCCATGATTCCACCGTCATCGAATTTCAGCGTATTGACGGCCTGGGCCGACTGCGCACGCTTTGTCAACTGTGTTGCCAGCTGGAACGCTTCAAACTTGAATGGAACAGTTACATTCAGACCGCGATATCCTGCATCGCACAACGTCTGGACGGTGTCACGAAAGCCGTCCATAGGCGCAAGCACAGCCTCGTAGCTTAAATCCTGCCCAGTCTGGATTGCAAACTGTGTGTGAATAAGCGGAGATTTACTGTGTAAAATCGGGTTGCCAATCACGGCATATCGGTCAGTCATATTAATATTATAGCGTCTTTTAAAATAAGTAATGGGCCCGTTTCCCGACTCTGCCAGTGCCCCGTTTTTAAATTTCACGTACAGGATCCGGCGGGTTCCGGAATAATGCAAGCAGTTTCCCGGACAAAGAACCGTGAAATTTCCCGGTGAGGCATCAATGACAGTTAACGTTGAGCAACACATCTGATTATTCTGGCCGATCAAACAAATCAAGCATTTGCTTTTCTTAGCGACACATCAATTTGCGATATACGACACATCCAATTGCGCTATGGGTTAAGAACGACGCATGAGTTTGCGCTTGAGAGTAAGTTAATTGTTTAAAGTATGTCGAGTAGACTACTATTGATCCGGCCTTATAAAGATTGAACTTTTAAGTATTCGGTGTCTCCAAACGAGCATGGAAAAAGAAGACGCGCGATACCAAACGCTGGAACAGTTGCACGAGAGGCGAAAGCAAGTCATCCGGCTGCACAAAAGGGG
>NZ_CAJNBL010000032.1 GCF_905221025.1 Candidatus Nitrotoga fabula | reverse complement strand
TTACAGCCCGGAACTCAACCCCGAAGAGAGGTTGAATGCCGATCTCAAGCAGGCGATGGGCAAGCGGGTACCAGTCAGGACCAAGGCCAAGCTGCGCGATGCGGCCAACGAGCACATGGCCATGTTAGAGAAATCACCCGAGCGGGTGATGAGCTTCTTTCAGGATCCAAGGGTCAAATATGCCGCCGGTTGAGACTTCATGAGGCCGAAGCAATATTATTTGCTGAAAAATCGCGAGCTGTTGTATCCATCATTCAGATTTTCAATGTCGTGCGTCACTTATTCCAGCCACATGCGTCGTTTTTTCAGACGCATGTGTCGTCCAACGGTTAAAATTCAGTCCAACAAACCCATTGATGGAAACTGAAACACCAGGCACAGAAATACCCCTGTATATTCAATTACATTGGCCTGGATTCTGTTGATAAGAAATGAACATCTTGAAACACGTTGAGGCACACAGGATCCATAGAAGTGGCTGGCTTCGCGCAGCCGTCCTTGGGGCAAATGACGGGATCGTGTCCACTGCCAGCCTGGTGGTGGGAGTGGCGGCTGCCGAAACCAGCCCAGAGAAAATTTTGATGGTGGGAGTTGCCGGACTGGTGGCCGGTGCCATGTCTATGGCTGCCGGCGAATATGTTTCTGTCAGTTCACAAGCAGATACCGAACATGCCGACCTAGAGTGGGAACGCCAAGAACTGGCCGCAAACCCAGTGCATGAACATGAAGAATTGACAGGGATTTATATCCGGCGCGGACTGGATGCCGAGCTAGCCTCCAGGGTCGCTGCGCAGCTGATGGCGCATAATGCAATCGATGCACATGCGCGAGACGAACTGGGCATATCCGGCACAACTGCTGCACACCCAGTCCACGCGGCACTGGCCTCGGCTGCGTCTTTTACGATTGGCGCCATGCTGCCTCTTGCAGTTGTACTCGTGATGCCGCAGCCCGCACTCATATGGTCCGTTTCCGGCTGTTCACTCCTGTTTCTTGCACTGCTAGGCTCGATAGCCGCACGTGCTGGCGGCGCCCCGGTATGGACTGCCGCTGCTCGCGTGACATTCTGGGGCGCCCTGGCCATGGCGCTGACCGCCGGCACTGGATTTTTGTTTGGAATCACTACCTGAGGTTCCACAACCGAAAGTTAGAAATATGAATAATGAACGCTACATAGAGCACGTTAGCAGCACCACTCAGGCAATTTCCCCGAAACCACCATAAAAAAGCCAGCTTTCCGTTGAATGGAAAAACTGGCTTCAAGATTGAGACTCGCGGCCTGAAGCTTCAGGCCGCCAGGTTGCAGAACGCTAGAACTTGTAGCTGACTCCGGCCTGGAAATTACGCTCTATGCCGGGGAAGATCCCATCCGGATTGCGACTGGCGATGTATTGCCGGTCAAACAGATTGCGGATGGTGCCGAACATACTCCAGTGTTTGTTCAGAACATAATGCGCGTTCAGGTTAAAGGTCGTGTACGCAGGGATTACGCCACGACGGCCATCTGTACTCTGGGAAACCGTATTTTCCGGATCTGCGAACTGCTCCGACAAGTAATAGGCAGCCAGACCCGTCCTGAAGCCGCCGGATTGATAGTTCAAGGCTACGTTCGAGACCCATTTTGGTGCATAGGGCAGACGGTTGCCATTGCGGTCTATGCCATCGATGATTTTAGTACTATCGAACTTCGCTGTAGGAAGGTACGTTGCATTCGCATTCACGCTCCAGTTTGACGTAATGAGGTACCCCACTCCTCCTTCCAGACCACGGTTCAGAGTTTCCCCTGCGTTCGTCACGGTCGCCCCGACACCTCCGGATTGAGTTTGCGGTATGATCTGGTTGGTGAAGTCCATCTGGAAGGCAGTTGCCTCATAAGTGAAGCGGTCCATTGCGCCACGCACCCCGAATTCGAAGTTCTTGGAGCGTTCCGCTTCCAGCTTCTCATCCTTGCCGGATGAACTGATCGCAGTCGCCACCATTGCCGGAGAGAACCCCTCATACGCTCCGGCAAACAGCTGCGCCTGGGGATGCACCTGCCAGGTCAGGCCTACGCCAGGCATGATTTCGGTGTTGCGGGTTTTCCCATAGGCGCCGTTCAGCTCGTTCATGCGGCTCTGATCGTAGGATTCAATACGCAAACCGAGCGTTGCCGCAACCTTGTCGGTAAAGATGAATCGATTCTGGCCGTAAAAAGCAAGACCTTCGGCTTTTTGGGTATCATCGCCAATCAACTCACCGGAGCGAGCATTCGGATTGGTTTTGGAAGCGATGGTTTTATTTTTCAGGGAATCGCTGTGCAAACGGATACCGATTTCTGATTCGTTCTTGATACCAAATCCGTTATGGTTGATATGCAGACGGGAATCCACACCTGCCATTTCAAAGGCCCGGTTCCGTCCTGTCATACAGTTGGCCGTGCCGGTACATGGCACAAAAGTCGTGCCGTCCGCGCTTCGCGATTGGACATCCCGGCGCCAGAAATCACGATTCAGCTGGCTCCAGTACACGACAGTCTTCAGTTTCATGTCGCGGTTGATTTCCAGCTCGTGATTGACGTCAAATGCGTTACGATCCGTCAGGAACCAGTCTTCCGGCGCCGGATTTTTAGTCGGATCGGTCCGGTATTCATTCGGGCGCAGGCCGACATAAGACGTATTGACTTCGTTGTCATAGTGTGAAAATTTGACACCGACCCACTGGTTGTCACCTATTGCCATCCCGCCCTTTGCCACGATGTCATTCATCTTGAAACCGTTGTGCCGGTAACCATCGCCTCCTGACGTGATGGCGCTGACACCCCCGACTGCATCACCCGAGGCGGAACGCCCGCCGGCATCGATTCCGAGCTGGTAGAAACCGTGCGACCCGGCTCTGGTGGTTACCCTCATGCCATCTTCAGGCGCCTTGGTCTTGTAATTGATGACCCCCCCTATCGTCGTCGGGCCATAGCGCAACCCGGCAGCGCCCTTCAGCACTTCGATCCCTTCCATGCGTTCGATCCGCGGGCTGTAATAGGATTCATTTGCCAGAAAAAGGCCAGGAGCCACGGGTACACCGTCTTCGAGAACCAGGAGTTTCTGGCTCCGGTTCGGGTCCAGCCCGCGCATACCGATATTTGGAATGAAACCCATTCCTTCTTCTTCACGGATTACCACACCAGGAACGGTTTTCAGCGCGTCCTGGGTGGACAGCGGCTGCATGAGCTGCAGCTGCTCTTTTTTGATCACGGCAACTGCACCGGGCAGTTTTTTGATTTCTTCTTTGTCGTTTGTTCCAACCACATCGATGCGTGGTAATTCAAATTCTTTTTTCGTATCGCCGCCGGCATTTGCACCCGATGTACCAGTGCGCTTCTGTTCTTCCTGGGCACTGGCCTCAATACGGGGCAGATCAATCATCTCCGCCTGTACCCACGCCGGGAAATTCAGTGTCACTGCTACCGCCAGCGCCAGTTTTGACCTGACCATGGGACTGGCGTAGCCTTGCGGTTTGTTCGTTTTACAGTTCATCAACGCTCCCTCTGATTAATAATTCAATTGACCCGCCTTAGATAACTGTTCATGCCGGCAGACAAAAAAAGCAAAATTTTTATATTTATTAATGACGTTAGCTTTTGCAAGCATAGTTTTGAATGATATTGATTTGTATTAACCATGTCAACAATTTCCAAGGGAATTGTCCGTTCGGGCAACATCAATAAATTCAGTTTATTGCCGGCTATATCCACTCTTCCCGGAATGACTTTTTACTCAAAAATCCGCTCCGGCTATGGGCCGGAACCAGGTTGGATTCCACCCGGAAAAAACCCGTCCGAGATGCACGGGAATTCGCTGCATCAGCCCTTCCCCTCTGAAAATACTGAATCCCAGGACGCATTCTGCGCCGTAGCACTTACTCGATTCACCGGCACGACTTCCCCTCTATTCCCTATCCGACTCTGTATCTTTTAAGGCAGGCTGAATGCATCCTTCCCCTGATTTAATGGAAACAAGATTCCAAAACAGGATTATAAATAAGAATCAATATCAAATAAGTTGACACATTAAATGATAACAATTATTATTCCACATAAATTCGGCAGACATGGCTGCATGCCGTTCAACCTGGACTGGAGGCCAACGGATCATTCCGTGAACCATACAACGAGTGCTGAAACAGTTTTTGATGAAATGACAGGGGAGAAATATGAATGCAATGCTAGTAGGTGCAGACCGCCTGGGAAATATTCCCAAGCTGCTTTCCGACTGGGATATCAGCATCACGCAGCATGTCACCGGGCGTCATGCATCCGACCAGCGCAAATCCCACGGGCTGCCGCGGAATACCGATCTGCTGATACTGTTCACTGATTTCCTCGGCCATAATGTCATGCGTCATTTCCGCAATCTGGCCCAGGCCGAGGGCATCCCCTTTATTGCCTGCCGCAGGTCGGCAACCTGTCTGGCGCATTCTCTGGAATGCTGCTTTAACAAAAATACTGATCCATCCGCTTGTCAAAAATGCAGGAAGTGTCCATTCACGCCCTGACTTTTGCCTTCAAGCAAATTTACGGCTGCCAAAAACAGAGACAATCTCTGACACATTGCAGGGAATTCAGCAGCCAGATTCCTGCAACCTGTCCCCGGAAATCCCGCAATTCACGATTACGGTGCTGCGTTATAACCGCTACCGGACCGACAATTCAGGCTAGCGGCCACTTATAGTCACAAACGACAGACTGGTTACCCCGGCATGTTGCGCAATTGCCATGAGTTCTGCGACACGCCCATAAGGGACTGTCTTGTCTGCCTCAATTTTCATGATAAACAGCGGATCCACCGCCTTCTGTTTTAAAATATCGGCCAGTTGCGTGTCTGTCACCGAAACGCTGTCCAGTAATGCGTTTCCTTTTTCATCGACAACCAGGTGGGACGGCAACAGTTTTTTCTCATCGCTAGCCGCTACCGCTTTGGTCGTGGGCACATTGACCTTGAGCGACTGTGGCGTAAGTAATGGCGCGGTAACGATGAATACCACCAGCAACACCAGCATAACGTCTACCAGCGGCGTCACGTTGATCTCACTCATCATCCCTGACTGTGAAGAATTGCTCATTGCCATGATAATCTCACAGTTTAAAATTATGCTTAAGCGCCAACCGCACAAAATCGTGTGCGAAATTCTCGAATTCGGTTACCTGCACGCGCAGGCGGCGCAAGAAATAGTTATACGCCAGCACAGCAGGAAGTGCAGTGGCAATACCGATGGCGGTCGCAATCAGGGCTTCTCCTATCGGCCCGGCAACCACATCCAGACTGGCGGTGCCGGTTTCACCAATTTCCTCCAGGGCGTGCATGATACCCCATACCGTACCGAACAAGCCGACGAAGGGAGAAGTTGACCCAATCGTGGCCAGTTCAGCCAGCCCACGCTCGTTATAGCGTTGCATGTTTTCAACCTGCTGGCGCAGCATGCGCTCCAGCACGTCTTGCGGCGCACCGACATGTTTCAGGTCATGCTGTTCGGAATTTAAATTTTTTACTTCGGTAAATCCTGCCTGCGCCATCCGCGCCAAGTCACTCGAACCCTGCTGTGCCACCTCGGCTGCGGCCTGCCAGTCGCGCGCCGCCCAGAAAACTTCACTGAAAACGCGATTCGATTTGTCGCTTCTCAGCTGCCGCCACAATTTCAGCAGAGCAATGGTCCAGGTAACTACGGATAAGGTAAGAAGGAGTACCAGTGTGCCACTTACTACAGCCGAATCAACGGAAAATAAACCGCTCATATTTGATTGTCCTTCTTGTTCATCTCTAGTTGTCTTTCAAAGAAAAAACGATTGGAACCTGATACCACCTGCTGATCGCCACACCTGCCTGCCGGGCAGGAATAAACTCCCAGGTTTTCACGGTATCCAATGCATTCTGATCCAGTATGCGGTGGCCGCTGCTCTGGGCGATATTTATTCTACCGCAGGAACCATCCGCCAGCACTTCCACATTCAACAACACCTTACCTTGCAAACCCATGCGGCGCGCCGCGAGCGGGTAGGACGGCCGGGCATTCTTCTGATTATACAATGCCTTGAATACCACTTCTTCTGCCTCGGCTTTTTCCTTGGCCAGCTTCACCTCCTGTTCCGCCTTGCGTCGGGCAGCTTCGGCTTCTGCTCTCGCTTTAGCCTCTGCTTCTGCTCTCGCTTTAGCCTCTGCTTCTGCCCTCGCTCTGGCTTCAGCTTCTGCTCTCGCCCTGGCTTCCGCTCTCGCCCTAGCTTCCGCTTCTGCTCTCGCCCTGGCTTCCGCTTCTGCTCTCGCCCTGGCTTCCGCTTCCGCTCTCGCTTTGGCTTTCGCTTCTGCTTCTGCCCTCACTCTGGCTTCCGCCTCTGCTCTCGCTTTGGCTTTTGCTTCTGCTTCCGCACGGGCACGG
>NZ_CAJNBL010000031.1 GCF_905221025.1 Candidatus Nitrotoga fabula | reverse complement strand
AAGCGGGTACCAGTCCGGACCTGGCCAAGCTGCGCGATGCGGCCAACGAGCACATGGCCATGTTAGAGAAATCACCCGAGCGGGTGATGAGCTTCTTTCAGGACCCAAGGGTCAAATATGCCGCCGGTTGAGACTTCATGAGGCCGAAGCAATATTTCATACTGCGCCGGTTCATTGATGCTGACAGCCCGCTTCGTTATGCGGATGGAACCCGCATTCTGGTCACCGCCATCAAACCAGCACCACTTGATCCCTTTTCTACCAATCAACTTTTCAAAGGTTTTAAATTGCCCATCGGTGATGGCACCTTGCGCAAAAAAGGAAGCCACATCTACCGGGATTGGATCGCCCTCAGTGTCCATGACATCATAGACAAGAGCCACCGGACAAAACGGCCAAAGGATCAGGAGCGGGCGAGCGTCTTTCCTGGGAGTGCGTCCAAAGCGTTCCCGCCAGTCACACTCGAACGCAGCATAACTTAATCCTGGCTTCTGAACCTGCAACAGCATGGCATTGAAGGGTGCAAAGTTGCGAAGCCGGATAACAAAGTCGAGCAGCTCCTTGTAGTCCTTGCTCTGCGTATAGAGACGTGAATCGCTTAGCAGCTGGTCCAGCAGGGATCGCGCGGCATTGGGATCAAACAAATCCCCATGCTGTTCCTTTATATTCAGAGTGCCCTGGATCATGTCCTCATTTTTTACCTGGTTTGCTGCAGCTCAACAAAGCCGGATACCTGTTCTCTATAAACCCAGACTACTGAGTATTCTCGAAGCCCGACGCTGCATTTAAAATTTGAAGCGGCGTCAGTCATTTTCTGTCTCTTTATATCCAATAATTGCTGATTATCCGGATTTTTCAGTGCGTCGGAGAAAGGATGAAACCGATCGCGTCTCGTGTTGGATTTGAAGGCCATTGCTTGCCAAGTTTGTGATACTCCCTCTCTAAATAGTGAAATGTATAACATAATTCAAATAATTTATACTATCCGTTTGTTAGCACCTATCTCTGGAGAAAATTAATGACCCAGTGCTGCATAATCAAACAATATTCCCGGAAAATACAAAATGTTCTTATTGCAGAGCAGTGGGGTGCAGCATGACAGGATTTGAATCCCTTACCCTTGCGCTGGAGGACTGGTTCGACAAACCATTGTCCGATTTGCCGGATGGGTTGCGTGAACGATTTAAAAATCAATTGTTGTCTTTACTGTGGGACAGCCTGTCTGCTAATCAGCGGCGCAGTGCAGCGCTTCAGCTGGATTATGAGATGGACCCGGCACGCACTGAGGAGCGTGACGCCACCTGGAACGAGGTGAGCGTCGATTGGGATTACTGGAAGCAAGTACCGAAATTGACCGCGCAGGAATTCTGCATCCTGTGCCTTTTACAGGACCCGAGGCATTTCGAGAGTGAAAAGACGTTCACTTTTGGGGGTGCCGGCAAAACCCTTGGAGAACGTGTAGGCGATGATGTGCGAATTATTGAGCGAACCCTTGGCCCTGACATTACCAGACCGATACCGGAATGGATTGCATGGGCAAAGCTACAAAATTGGGATATGCCCAGCTATTTTCGTGATTATGAGAAGAACGGCGGCACTTTCATTGCTCCACAAGACCTAACGGGAACCAATGACCCGAAATTAGCGGGAAACCGGTGCGCTGTATTCCGCACCATGGAAAAGCTAACTGCCGATGAAGTTAGCATGACCTTTGTGGGGGATAAAAACCAATCCGGCATGGGGAACAATATGCTGGAAATATCTGCGCGTGGTGTAACCAGGCGTGTTGCGCTGGCTGAACTTGAACTTGTGGATAGACGAAAAGGTCATTTAAACAGACAGGGGGTTATTCTGCTGGGCATGGCGCAAAACAAAAAACTATCAAGCAACCAGGCGAACATTAAAAAAATCTCAAGATTAAGAGCGGTATTCTTTGCCCATCTGGGCATTAGCAATGATCCATTCATGGCCTATCGCGAAGGCACCGGGTGGGAGCCACTTTTCAACATCAAGGATCTGCGCGGCGCGGCAGACGACCGTGCGAGGAAAGAAGGAGAACGCAAAAGCATTTCACTCGACGAATTGACGGGAAGCGGCCATCAACTCAGTGATACAAATGAATCTAATAATCCTGACAATGACTCTGCCGATGCCTGGCTAAAGAAAAACGACCCCTCATATCCGAGTGAATATTGAGTTGTCATGACAACCCGTCATTTGTCATGACAACTGCAAAAAGATGAAATTCCCGCTCTGCCTGCCTTAGCGGACCGCTGGATGACATGTCATGCATAGAGTTATGCAGCAACGTGCTGCACAACTCTATAAGGAACGAACATGTCCAGCAGGCATATATCAACCGAGCGTCAGGCAACCCACTACCTACCTAACCAGATCCACATGCTGCGCACTTCGGCTGTTTGCAAGAAACGGGGCCGATCGCGCAGTTCTCATTATGCCGATATTAAATCCGGTCTTTTTGTGAAGCCGATATTGATTGGAGCACGTGCAACTGGTACGCCTGATTATGAAGTAGATGCGCTGATTGCGGCGCGCATTGCCGGAAAATCGGACGAAGAAATCCGCGCATTGGTGATCAGGCTGGAAGCAGCCAGGAAGGAGCTGGTATGTGCATAAGCGATCTGTTGTCCCGGCTGGAAAAAGTGAAGCGCACGGGACGGGGCCGATGGCTGGCGTGCTGCCCGGCTCATGAAGACCACAGCCCTTCGCTTGCGATACGCGAGCTGGAGGATGGCCGGATTCTCATCCATTGTTTTGCCGGGTGCGGCGTGCAGGAAATCGTGTTCGCTGCCGGGCTGGAGCTATCCGATTTATTTCCTCCGCGAGTGGAAGGCAAGCATTTTGCCAAGAGGGAGTCCAGCCCCTTCCCTGCTGCCGATATTCTGTGTGCAATCGCTTTTGAGGCGACGCTGGTACTGATTGCGGCTGCGGACATGCTGGCAGGCAAACCGCTGAATGAATTTGACCGGGACCGGCTTGCCGTGGCGGTGGGACGGATTCATTCTGCCCTGAAAGCAGGAGGTATCCACCTTGGATAGTATAGAGAGAGGGCGAGCTATTCTGGATCAGATTGCCAAAGCAAACCTGCCGAAAACCGATACCGCAGGAAGCGATGTAAGCGTTTTAAATTCAGCGGGTGATACTAATACAGCACCGGAAACACAAAAAACGATTGTAGAGCCTACTGGTGCGGATATTGAAAGGCTGGCATTGCTGGACGATCTGCAATATGCCCTGCAAAGGACAGAACAGGCCAAGGCATGGAATATTTCAGTAACGGTACTGGATAAACTGGTAAAAAATGCACGGTCCAGTAAAAAAGAATCTTCCCAGTTGCCATTTAAAGAAGTTGGCCCATGGCCGGACCCAATCGACCCGGCGCAATTGCTGGATGAGGTAGCAGGCACAATCCAGCGTTTCATTGTGCTGGATGATGAGCAGGCGTTTGCTGCGGCTTTATGGATTACCCAAACATGGTTTATTGATGTACTGCAGGTTGCACCGCTGGCACTCATTAACGCGCCTGAAAAGGCGTGCGGCAAATCTCAATTGCTGGATGTCATGGGGCGTATGTCAGCAAAGCCAATCAGCGCGGCCAATTCTTCCACAGCGTTTATGTTCCGTGCGGTAGAAAAATGGACCCCGACCGTGCTGATTGATGAAGCGGACACCTTTATTAAAGAAAATGAAGAACTGAAAGGATTGATCAACGCCGGGCACACCCGCGCCCAAGCTTACGTTGGCCGGGTAGTGGGTGATAACCACGAGCCAAGCATGTTCAATGTATGGGGACCCAAGGCACTGGCAGGCATCCAACTAGAAAAACACTTGCCCGATGCAACCATGAGCCGGGGAATTATATTTAATTTGCGGCGCAAGCGACCCCATGAAACAGTAGGCAGGCTTCGCCATGCCGAACTATGGTTATTCAGTGATATAGCTGCAAAGCTGGCACGCTTTGCACTGGATTATTCCCAGCAGGTGCGGGATGCGCGCCCGGACATACCGGAGGCACTATCCGACCGTGACCAAGATAACTGGAGCGGTTTACTTGCCATTGCAGATTGCGCTGGCGGGGAATGGCCGGATAAGGCAAGAGCGGCGGCCCTGAAGTTGTCCGGGGCAGGTGATAAGCCAGTGAGTACAGGTAATGAATTACTGGAGGATATACGGCAGGTATTCGCGGACAAAAAAATAAACAGAATCAGCACGGCAGATTTGATTACGGCATTGTGTGAAGATGAGGAAGCGCCCTGGTTAACTTACTATCGCGGGAATCCAATTACCGCACGACAGCTTGCCAGGCAATTGAAAGCGTATGGTATCGAGTCAAAAACCATCCGTATGAATGCCTACACCACGCAAAAGGGATTTGAGAAATTACAATTTGATGATGCATTTTCACGTTATTTAGATATACACCTTACTACCCCCCAAAATTTGCCGTCACAAGGTAACATTTCCCCGGAAGCCAATAACCACGGGGGTTTATCTGTTACGGATAATCCGTCACATATCCGTAACATGCCTTTAGGCAATCCGTCACAACATCAAACACCCCCCAAAAATGTTACGGATAATCCGTCACAAAATTCTATCCGTAACACATCCGCAACACTGGAACCCCCGTCATCATTGGGTTGTTACTCTGTTACGGATAAAACGCCTATTTTTGGGAGGGGTGAAGAAGGTATAGTTTCGGAGGTGCTGCTTTGAACATTCAACCAGTCACAACAAAAAAACCGGCCATGCCTGTTATCAACTGGTGCGAATTGTCAGAAGTGCAGGCAATCATAGAATTGTGTACCCGGCTGAATATAGGCTTGAGGGTAAACGATGAGGGCGAACTATTGGCAAGCGGAAATACTGGAGTCATTCCTAAATATTTGAGCGATATTACTAATCGTTACCGTGGGGCTGTAATTGGGCACTTGCAAAACCTGCCCGGGCCAGATGTACCCGATGGGCAAAATAGCCTAAATATCGAGGCAATCCGCCAGGCGCTTGATGTAACCATAACGGAATATTGCATGGCTGCCGGGCATACCGTAGAACATCGTGAAAGGCTGCTGGCGGTGCGTCGAAAGATTGCCCCGGTTTATCTGGTGCAGAATCTTTGTGCATTTCGAGCATGGTTATATGTAGCGAAATGCAGCGAATCTGGGAGGCGGCAATGACTGAAGAACGAAATCAGCAAACAAAGGCCAAGGAGGCCAGCAATATGACTGCAAAAGCGGCAAAGAAACCGGAAATCGGAAAATCCGCCGGGAACCGCCCGAAAACTCCACCTGACCAGCATCCCAAAACAGCGAAGGGAAAAAAACATGCCCAGCTGATCATGTCGCCAGAATGTGCTGCCTATCGGGTAATCCGCTGCGCGGATGAAAATACCGACCTTCACCAGAACACGGACGTGCAAAGCCTGGTGGATGAATTGCGCGCGCAGTCTGCAGCGGTTCGTCGCGGGGATCTTGAACACGTGGAGGCGATGTTAATGAATCAGGCAACGTCATTGCAGTCGCTGTTTACCGGGTTGACCCAACGGGCCATGGGCCAGACTTACCTTTCCAGCCTGGAGAGCTTCATGCGTCTGGCACTCAAGGCGCAGAGCCAGTGCCGCGCAACCCTGGAAACGCTGGCTGCGATCAAGAACCCGCCGGTGGTCATTGCCAGGCAGGCCAATATCAACCAGGGCAGCGGGAACCAGCAGGTGAACAATACCACGCCTGCCCCGATCCAGCCGGTGCGTATCCAACCCCCGTCCCGCGCGGGAAAAATTAAAATCCAGCCAAACGAACTATTAGAGGTGAAGCATGGCAGCGAGGAACTGGACCCCGGAACAACGGGCAAGGCAGGCAGAACATATCAAAAAATGGCAGCCCTGGAATAAATCCACCGGCGCACGGACAGAAGAAGGCAAGGCGGTATCTTCACGCAATGCTTACAAGGGAGGTTTGCGGCTGCATATTCGTGCGATGGTCAAAAACATGAATGCCGTGTTACGGGAGCAGCGGGAGGGGCTGGGGCGGGTTTGAAGGGGGTATGGAGGGCGGGTAAAATCTCTGCAACTTTTGCCCCGGATGACCAAGCGGGTTCCCACGTAGATAATAAATTTCCTATGGGAAGGAAATTCAAATTAAATCAGCAAATTGGTTTGCAACTAAGTGTCTGCTTATAAAAGGGGAAAACACTATTTTTAATGCCTTAATCAAAGGCAATTATTTAGCTACCAGCTTGATCGCATTTATAACGCGATTAATGCGATCAAGCAAAAACTTGCTAGTTCGAATTTCACATTCCCAAATCAGACAAACTCGCCAACCTTGGTTTCGGAGGGCTTTAATATTTTTGGCATCACGGTTGCGATTGGTTTGGATTTTATTGAACCAGTAATCAGGATTAGTGCTTGGTATTCTTCCCTTTTAGCAAAAATGCCCATGCCAAAAGCAACCATTTACAAATATTACCGTTTTATATTTTGGAAGGACGATGTCTGGTTTACCGGGTAAGTCTTTGATATGGAGCCGGAACCTAAAGCCAGCCTTGTGCAAGGCTCTACGAACCATTAATTCGGGAGTTGTATTTTTCCCAGTGATTAATGCCATGCGAACGCTTCGTTCCTCAGGTGTCAGAAAATCTGCCATGTTTTATCTTTAACAGTTGGATTCGCTCTCTTGAATTTTAATGAAATTATTCTAGGCCGGCATCAGGAAGAGTCAATCAATTGGATGAAATAATCTCGCTTTATGGGCGCGGGATAGCTTGCCGATATCTCTCATGCCATAATGAAAAATTAGGCTAGTGTTAATAGCCGACCAAAATACAGGTGAAAACTGAAATGCCAAAATACAACAGGACACTTTCTGAGCTCAAGTCAAATGCTGTTCTACATTGGCCAGAGAAAATTCTTTGTGCGGCGGGTAATGCCAGCGTTCTTCCTCTCCTCCTAAAAACTCAGGATGCATTTATTTCTTTGTTGAAAGTTGCCAATAAGAGCCCATTGGCATGGAGTGAGGCAATTAAGCAGAGTAACGCAATTACTGGTCCAGTTTTTCTCAAACACCTTATGGTAATGACAGATTTAGGGGGAGAAGCCCTCAACAAACTTCCTCCGCTTTCCAATTATTGTCCTTCCGGAGTCTTATTGTTTGACTGGGGAGGCAAGAAATATGAATACAAATTTAAGGAAATTCAAAATAAGTGCTCATTAGCTAACTCTGCTCTTCGAGTCGACTCAAAGAAACTTTTGGAAGGAGGAGATTTCACCCCACGAATGCTTGATGTAGCAATGTTATTGATGTTTGGGTCTACGGCATCAAATGATTCTTTGCCTATGGAAGTTAAGGATCGCTGCATCATTGGCACTTTGATTGGACATTCTGATGAGTTAGATAAATTTGCAAAAGAAAATTACATTCGAGTAAGTCGCCAGGTTGGGGGAGCAACATCGAATGCTCTAGGTCAACTGGCGCAAGACTATGTAGTAAGTTGTTTAAAGGAAATGCTCCCGCCTAATTGGATTGTCTCAAAAGACTCATCAATGCCGAATGTATCTCATTCAGCGAATGGAAATGGGACAAATTTTGATGTCGTTGCAATTTCGCCGAAAGGTAAGTATTTTGGAATAGAAGTCAGTTTCCAAGTAACTACAAATAGTGTTATTGAACGAAAGGCTCGTGAATCTGAATCACTAATGTCGAGTGTTCATGCCGCGGGACACAAAATATGTTATGTAATTGATGGCGCTGGAAATATCAATATACGTCAAAATGCAGTAGGCATCATCTGCAGCCACAGTGATTGTACGGTGGCAATGTCTGAGTCTGAAATGAAGCATATGGCTAATTATCTGTTACAAACTAATAGCTAATTTCCTCGCCCCATAGGGATATTCAATGATCAAGTTTGTGGATTTGTTTGCTGGCGTTGGCGGAATCAGAAAAGGGTTCGAAATAGCGCTACAAAAGAATGGCCTGAATTGTGAGTGCGTTTTCTCTAGTGAGATCGATAAGAAAGCACAAGAAACATACCGCCTGAATTATGGTGAAACGCCAACTGGAGATATTCGTCAAGTTCAAGAGCTACCAGAACATGATGTATTGTTAGCTGGCTTTCCATGTCAAGCTTTTTCCTATGCAGGGAAACAAAAGGGGTTTGCCGATACAAGAGGGACGCTTTTTTTTGAGATTGAACGCCTAATAAGTACCGCAACAATAAAACCGAAATTGCTATTACTAGAAAATGTTCGTGGCTTCACTACTCACGATTCAGGTCGCACTTTTTCTACGGTTCTTACGCGGCTAAATACACTTGGTTATGAAGTCGAAACCCTCTTGCTGAATAGTTCGAATTTCGGGGTTCCGCAAAACAGGGTGCGTGCCTATTTGGTCTGCTCCTATGGATCGTCGCCAAATCTAAGCATTCAGTCTAACTTAGGGTCTGCAGATTCACATAAGTTCAAGCAATCTGTTCAACAAAGCGATCTGTTTAGTATGAACAACGCGTTTCGCTGCGTTAAAGATGTACTCGAGCCTCAAGTGGATCAGCGTTATTGGTGTTCAAGCAAGTTTATCGCACAATTAAAGGATGCCCTGCATAGAAGGCCATTCGATAGCCTTCATGGAGTTCGATTAATCGACTATAGGGGGGGTAATTCACTACACTCATGGGAACTGGGGACTAAAGGTCATTGTAGCGATGAAGAGCGGGCGCTAATGAACGCAATAATTGGAAATCGCCGAAAAAAACATTTCGGTGTTGAGCAAGATGGAAAGGAACTAACTTTAGATCAAATAAAGACCTTCTGGAAGGAGTCAAATCTTAAGTCTTTGCTTGAATCATTGGTCTCAAAGGGCTACCTGCGAGTTATTGAAGGTAAATACAATCCTACATGCGGAAATATGTCATTTGAGGTGTTTAAATTTCTTGATCCGGACAGCATATCAATCACTGTTGTAACGAGCGATGCTCACAGGTTGGGTGTTGTACAAAATGGCTTGCCAAGGCGGATTACCCCTCGAGAGTGTGCAAGATTGCAAGGTTTCCCGGATAGCTTTGTTTTGAATCCTAATGATTCATTTGCTTACCGACAACTGGGTAACTCAGTCTCCGTTCCGGTGGTCACGTCTATTTTTGATGACCTGATTCTCCATTCGAATCCCCCATTCAGTACTGAAAATTTGAAGAAGTGCAAGATATCTAAAAAGTTATTACCGATGCTGTCGCTGGAAGGATGAGTGAGATGATTTCGAATGAGATGCGACTTCTCAGCACAGCAAGTACATTAAGAGGTCAATAAATTTCTGGAAAGCCACATTGAATTGAATAGCAAAATGCGAACTTGCATCCAACCGAATAAGAAACGCCTCGCCTCGCCCATCTCTACCCGAAACAGCGGGCGATGCAAGACATAAGCCATGTGGACGGTGCGCGGGAATGCAGGTTCACCCAAGGCAAAGAGTGGCAGTACGGATGGGGCGGCCATGCCTTTACTTCACTTGACCACAGCTAGATAAGAATAGGCCAGGACCGAGCAGCAAAAAACGAAGGGGCGATGTTTTACCTGCCCCATTTTGCTGCCCCTCACTACAGGTGATGGAATTTGACTTTGACTTGTGTGGCGGGATTTACCCGGAGGGCGCAATACATAAAAAAACTTATGCGAACACGGAGGGCGGGAACCTTCCCGGCGCTTGCGCTTTGCATAAGACGCCTTTATGTTAATTCCCGGCACACAGAGATGAACGGCGCAGCCGACCATGCATTTACGGCGTTTTGAAGGGGCGCGGCACGTTCAGGCTACCTGTAACCCCAGCAGCCTGCGAACGGCGAGCGCTTGATGGCGTAGCGGGCTTTGGCGAAGCCATGAAGCACGACGGCGTGAAGCGGTTGCGGCAAGAAGAGATTACAGGCCGAATAAGAGGTGCAAAGCAGAGGGCGGGGTTTTGCCGTCTGCGCTCTGTGGAAAGCCAGTGCGCCAGCGATGGCGCGGGGCTTGCGGTTTATTTTGCAAGCGCCGTGACTGAGCGGTAAGAATGCCCAAGGTCATCCGATTACTCTGGGGGTATTTATGGGGGTATTTTTTAAAATCGGACTTAATTAAATATAGCCAGAGTTAAGCAATGACAAGGGAAAATTGGTAACGGGTTCAATTCCCTCCGCCCCACCAATAAGTTAAATCCCAACCTTTATCAGTTGGGATTTTTTTTGACTGAGAATCCAGTATTGGCGGGGTTCCAGGCTTCAGCCTCGCGAGCGTCACTCCTCCTATGCAACCATTTTTCCTCGATTTTAGGCTTCTCTGTTCTCTGTTTTCTCTGGTAGTCTCGCGAGCGTTCTCGAGGAAGATTACATTTAAGTCAATGAGTTATATGTTGCAGGTTGTAATCGCAAATTGCTGTGGCGTGGGCGACTCAGAAAATAATACCAACATTTCGCCACTCAAAATATTGACTGGAGTTTCATGATCCTTGCTTATATATATTTCAAGCGACTTGATCCGTTATTTTTTTTCATGCAGAATTTTATATTCGTACGTTTACAGGCCGTATTTATTCCATATCGCGATCCCCAGTGGCTGCTTGTCAACCTGGATGGTTCGAACCTTATTGCGCGTAAGATTGATGACGCTAATACCATTCCAGCCTTCCGTAAAACTATTTCCGCCAGTTAGATAGGCTATTTTCCCATCGTCGCTTAGCACAATTTGTTCATGCTCTGCATGTAGCGGAATATGTGTTTCCTGTCCATCGGTCAGATTGATACGACTAAGTACGGCTGCACCGGAAACTTCACCAGCAGGACCTGTACCCACAACAAATAGCGTAGAAGCATCGTTGCTTAATACAACACCGTGCTGATGTGTTTGAGCAGATAGAGGAATTTGTGTTTGCTTTCCCGTCTTCGGGTTCAACTGAAGTAGAGTGCGGCCTTGTAGCGGCAACAAGAGAAGTCCCTTTGCGTTAATAGCGGCATAGTGTGGTTTAGCAAATCCCCCATAGCCGAGTGGTGCCACGTCAAAGACCCGCAATGAACGGTCGTTCAGATTATAAGCGGTCACTGTATACGAATCGTGGTCAATGCTATAAATCTCGTGGCCCTCGTTGCTGAATATCACCTGGAAGGGTCGTATACCTATCGGCACACTGGCCGTGACGGTTTGTGATTGCGTCGAGATGATTTCCAACTGCCCGGCGCGATTGCCGCGATTGATGCCCACGGCCACCGTTTTCCCGTCTGGAGAAACGGCGATGCCCATGCCACCTTGCCGATACTCGCCCCATTGCATGCCGCTTAATGAACTTTGGTATGGAATCAGTGCGGTTCGCAGACGCGAACGGATGTCAACAACCGCAACGCCTGCAGCGGTGGCAACATAGGCATGCCCATCTTGACTAACAGCAACACCGTATGGGGCACGTCCTACTTTCACTCGCGCGATGACACCTTTTTGAGGGTCCACATAAGCCAAATGATGGGCCTTGAAC
>NZ_CAJNBL010000030.1 GCF_905221025.1 Candidatus Nitrotoga fabula | reverse complement strand
TATTCTTCATTTCGGATCCTCCTGTTCAAGTGGTTGGGTTCAGCTTCTCCACTTTGGCACATTGATGCCGTTACAGCGAGGATCCCCTCGTGCCAGTGTGCCACTTCCCGCTGCCGGGGGGAGGCGTCCATACCATCTGACCCTGTTTGACTGGAAGCATGCCACCCGCTTGCTGATGTGGCTTGAAACCCTATTTGGCTGGGTATCCAGCCTGCTGATGGTGGCCGTGCTTTCCGGGCTGGCCAAGCGGCGCGAAGAATGACCATTACTATAATAGACCCGACATGCACGATACCCCGATGAATCCCCAGCCTGTCATAACCCGGCAAGTTCAGGAAGCCCTGATCGGGCTGGGGCGCACCGAAGATATCAAGCTGTCCCCGGATGGCCGGCGCCTGGCCATCGCCGGATTCATCCGCAACCGGATTTTGCTGCTTGAAATGGATCGCGACGGCACGAATGCGCAACCCCGCCTGGCCATCCGCAATTTCCTGGAAATCTCCTCGCCCGGGCTGAAGGATCCGCATGGCCTGGCTTTCCTGGACGACCAGACCCTGCTCGTGGCCAACCGCCAGGGCGGGGTATCGGCGCTGCAGCTGCCGCCTCGCAGCAATGCAAACCGCAGGGTTGAGCTACCTGATCTGGAAATTTTTTCGCACAACCCCTGGCTCCATTCCCCCGGGTCGATTGCGGCAACCGGACTGAAGGGCAGGGGCTACGAAGTGCTGATCTGCAACAATTATTCCCACTACGTTTCCCGCCACATCCTGGACATGAATGCCTCCCCGGCCTTGCAGCAGAATGAAATGCTGCTCGTCTCGGGCCTCGATATTCCGGACGGGGTGTCGGTCAGCGGTGAGGGTCGCTGGATTGCGATCAGCAACCACGGCAAGCACTGCGTTTTCCTGTATGAAAACACCCCGGAACTGAGCCGGGACAGCCCCCCCTGCGCCCTATTGTATGGCGCCACCTATCCTCACGGCATCCGCTTCGCGATGCAGGACCGGTTTCTGGTCGTGGCCGATGCCGGCGCGCCGTTCGTGCACATTTACGAGCGAAATGGCGATCGCTGGGCAGGAACCTATTTCCCGGCCGGCTCGTTCCGGGTGATGAGCGAGGAGGTTTTCAGGAAAGGCCGGGTGAATCCGCAGGAGGGTGGCCCCAAAGGAATCGAAATCAGCGAAGACCTGAATCTGCTTCTGACCACGAGCGACTATCAGCCCCTGGCATTCTTTAATCTGCGCCAGGTTCTTGCAAGCAGGATGAAGGTTGGCTCTCCCGGGGCCTCCGTCCTGCTGAATCGTCTGAAGGCCTGCCCCTGCGGCAGCAGAAAGCGCTACGAGCAATGCTGCGGAAGGTGGAGCACGCTCGCCGTGCCCGGAACCCCCGCGTCGTTCGATTCCATCATGGAACTGGCCATTGCCGCGCAGCGCACCCGGGATTTCGAACGCGCGGAACAGCTCTACCGTCAGGCGCTCCGGCACAAAAACGACGATCCCAGGGCGCTGCACATGCTCGGGGTCGTCCTGTTCAGCCTGCACCGGGTCCGCGAGGCATCCGGCCTGATCCGCCGCGCCGGCGAACTGACCGGCTGGCAGGCGCCGGGCATCCTGTTTAATTACGGCCTGGCGCTGGGCACCCGCATGCTGGGCCGCGACACGGAACTGCGCTCCAGGCTGCGCCGGGATTACGACCGCTGGCTGACCGCCCGGACCTGCCGTCCCGATTTCCAGCCACTGGTCAGCGTGGTGATGGTCTATTCTGAGGATGCCGCCGGCATCGGGGATTCCCTGGAATCGGTGCGCGCGCAAACCTACCGCAATCTGGAGCTGGTCGTCGTGGACGATGCTTCTCCCAATGATTCTGCGGAAAAAATCCGGAACCGGCTGCAGGATTTCCCGTTCCCGCACCGACGGGTCACGCCGACGGCCAGCCGGGAGGCGGAAGCCGCATGGAATGCGGCCATCGCTGCCAGCTGCGGGGAGTTCATCCACCCGCTGCACCCGGCAGACCGGTTCGCGCCGGAGCGAATCGCACAAATGGTGGAACAGGTCGCGCGACGCGGCTTTTCCTGGGGATTTTCGCGGTGCGAAGACCTGGATGCGCACGACCAGGCCATTTCCCCCGCCAGCGGAAGCCGGGACTATACCCTTTCCAGGGTCGAGGACGCCCTGTCCTCGGCGGACACGGTCGGCAGCGCACTGCTTGATGCCGTGAACCCTGTGATTGCCGGCGGAAACCTGTTTTTCTCGCGAACGCTGCATGATAGGCTCGGCGGCTTCCGCGCCAATCAGCCCTGCCTTGTCCGGGACTTCTGCCTGCGCGCGCTGTATCTTGCCGAGCCCTGCCTGGTGCCTGCCCGCCTGTACCGCACCCGGCTGGCCGGGAAGCATGGCGCCGGGTCGCAACCCGGACAGGACCGCGAAAAGCATGGAAAAATGGTCGCGGATTATCTCGTCAGGGCGATGTCTTCTTCGCCGGAAAACGAATTCGCCCCGTCGCGCGCGACGAACGGATACGCGCACCTGGCAAAAGCCCTTGTCCGCGGGCAGATCACCCTGGCCCCGGATATGCTGACCAGTCTGGAGGACCGCCTCGCGCAGCAGGAGGAAGCCCTGCCGGAACCCGAACCCGTAACCGGGAATGGCCTGAACCTGGTCGGCTATTTCAGATGGGAGTTCGGCCTTGCCGAAAGCGTGCGCACCCTGGCGGCGACCTGCCATGCCGGCGGCATTGCCGCCAACCTGCACGACGCGGACGTCATGCTGGAGTGCAGGCAAACCAACCGCAACCTGGACGCTCTGCTGACCCGCAGCAACAGCCAGCGCAACACTTTGTTTTTTGTTCCCCCGGGCCAGCTCGAGCTGGCATGGCGACGCTATTGCGAGCAGGGCAGCCTGCGCGGGCGGCGCACCATCAGCTACCTGTTCTGGGAAATCGACCCCATTCCGGAAAAATGGCGGCCTGCGCTCGAACGGATCGATGAAATCTGGGTCGCCAGCGAATTCATCGAGCGGCTTGCCAGGCGGGCTACCGGGAAGCCCGTCATCCGGATCCCTCATGCCATCGAAGTGGCACTTGAACGACCCTACCGGCGCAGCGATTTCTCTCTGCCGGATCACCCTTTTCTGTTCCTGTTCAATTTTGATTTCAGTTCTTATGCAGACAGGAAAAACCCTTGGGCGGTAATCGAGGCATTCCGGCGCGCCTTTTCTGTCCGGGAAAACCAGGCAGGCCTGGTCATCAAATGCCACAATGAGCATTTGCAACCGGAAAAATTCGCCTTGCTGCAGGAAATGGCCGGACAAGACTCCCGGATCACGATTCTGAACCGCCTGCTCTCCCGCGGGGAAATGCATGGGCTGCAAAGCGTATGTGATGCCTATGTTTCGCTGCATCGCTCGGAAGGACTGGGCCTGGGAATGGCGGAATGCATGGCGCTGGGCAAGCCGGTGATCGGCACCGCTTATTCGGGCAACCTGGAATTCATGAACGACGGGAACAGCTGCCTGGTTGACTACACGCTGATACCGGTCAAGCCGCGGCAATACCTGGAATATGAGCCCGGCTGGATGTGGGCGGACCCCGATATCGACCATGCGGCGGAATTCATGGCCCGCCTGTTCGCAGACCCGCAATACCGCCGGCGCATTTCAGCCTGCGCCGCGGCTGACATGGCGGCCCGCTACAGCCACCAGGCAGTGGGCAAAATCCTCCGCGACCGCCTGGATTTCCTGGCAAAAGGAATGGGCTGATCCGGACGTTTCTCTGGGTTTTGCATGGATAGACACTGAATATTCCATTGCATCCTGATCCGCCAGCGCTTTTGGGCAGGCAGCATTCGGCTGCAGGTCACCCTGTTTTTGCATTCCGGAGACCCCTGCCCGGATCAGCGCCTGAGCGTAACGCTTACCGGATAATGGTCACTAAAGCCTGCCAGATCCCTCTCCCCGGGCTTCAGGCCAAACCTTCTCGGCCCGGCGCGGTTAGGCCGGGACATCATGTCCATCCCTTCGATCCGTGCTTCCCCATGCACGCTCCACCCGCTCTTTCCGTTTACGATTCCCTGGCTGACCATGATCTGGTCGAGCATGTTCCAGCGCCCGTTATACAGGTGTGTTCCGGCACCCGACCCCAGCAAAGGCCACATGAGATTCAGCAGATAGGGGTTCCTCCCATTCATCACCTGGCGACGGTCACTGGTCGAGAGCGCGTACTCGGTGATCGAACGGTTGAACGGTTCGTCATTGAAATCTCCGGTGACGACAATGGCAACGTGATTACCCAGTTCCTGGCGGATTCTCTCGATCCAGTAGGATAACGTCTCCCCGGCGGTAATCCGGAACGGCTCGGACTCGTATTGCCCGGATGTTCTCGATGGCCAGTGGTTACCGACCAGTACCACCGTCTGGCCGTCCAGTTCAAAATTCACCTGGAACAGTTCGCGGGTTGCATAGCGCTTAACCACCCAGTGCTGGAAAACCTTGTCCGGAGAAGTGCTGGCCACCGCAGGATCATAAAGGAAAGCAACGTCTATTCCCCTGTTGTCGCTGGTATCGGCATGGACAACATGATAATTGCGCCCGCCTTCCGCTGCGATCATCCCGGTGAGCCGGATCAGCACGTTTCGGTTCTCGACCTCGCACACCCCCAGGATATCCGGGCCCGCCCCGGAATTCATGGAGCAGATCACTCTGGATAGCTGGCGCAACTTTGATTCGAGAACATCATCATCCCAGCCGGAGAGATCCTTGCCAAGGATTCCCCGAAGTTTTTCAGAGCGGTCTGCGGACTCCACGTCAAAAAGATTTTCAACATTCCAAAAAGCAATAAACAAACTGTCCGGCATTGATGACTCCTTTGTGGATTTCTGACTGCTTACCCCGTATCCCTGACAAATCCTAGCAGGCTCCTGCCCTTCCGGTCTGTATGGTACCCCACATAGCCGGTAATCAAAATTGAGCTGCAGCAATATGCTGCTGCCCGGGAAGAGGAGCGCAGCTATCCTTAAGATTGCAAGTCAAAACAGTAAGATGGGAAACCGCTTGTGTCTTCCTGCCGGATCGTGCCCCGATGGAAAAACCCACGGTAGTTTGAACCCTGTTTCCCCGGGTGCACCCAGCAGCCGCTCCGGGCACAAAATTGCATTTATTCAGGCCTGGAAACAGCCAGGAACAGGGTTTTATCGGTAACCGCATCTGCCAGGGTATGCCTGTTCAGCGTCTGGATGAACGATTCGTTTGCCTCGAACAGATAATACTTGAGCTGACAGGCACTCACCACTTTGCAGGTATTGGTATTCTGGTTGAAGCATTCGACCAGGTTCATATTCGGCTCCAGCTGGCGAACCAGGTTACCCAGCAGGAATTTCTCCGGAGGCTTTGCAAGCTGAATTCCGCCCCCTTTCCCTTTCCTGCTGTGAATCAGGCCAAGCTGGGCAAGCCGGTGCACGACTTTTACCAGATGGTTGCGCGAGATTCCATAGTGCTCTGATATTTCCCGGACGCTGCAGATCCGGTCCGGCTGTGCGGCAAGATACATCAGGCTGCGAAGGCCATAATCGGTGAATATGGTTAACTGCATAGCCAGGTTCCATTTCAAAAAAAGTCAAAAACACTTGTACAGGGATAGCAAAGGTTATATTATGCATACTACATACACATTATAAAGGAAAAGGTGCCATTATGCTCAGTGCTCAAACCATCTCCATTGTAAAGTCCACTGCCCCGGCTTTGCAGGAACACGGCGAGACCCTTACCCGCCACTTTTACAAACGCATGTTTTCGCATAATCCGGAGGTCGCTCCTTTCTTCAACCCGGCCAATCAGGCAGCTGGGCTGCAGCAGAAAGCCCTGGCCGGAGCAATTTGCGCATACGCAGCCAATATCGACAATCTTGAGGTGCTTGGCGGAGCGGTCGAGCTGATCGCGCAGAAGCATGCCTCGCTTCAGGTCAAGGCCGAACACTACCCCATCGTTGGCGAAAACCTGCTGGCCTCCATCCGCGAAGTACTCGGCGAGGGCGCGACAGATGAGGTCATCAATGCATGGGCGGAGGCATATGGTTTTCTGGCCAATATCCTTATTGGCCGGGAAAACCAGATCTATGCCGGACAACTGGAGCAACCCGGGGGCTGGGGAGGGTTCAAGTCTTTCCGGGTTGCCCGCAAGGAAAAAGAGAGTGAGGTCATTACCTCTTTTTATCTGGTTCCCGCGGAAGGAGGGGCGTTGCCTTTCTTCAAGCCCGGCCAGTACATCACGGTACGCGTGCCTAGCCCATGCGGACATACGACCATGAGAAACTACAGCCTTTCGGACACGCCCGGAAAAGACTGGTACCGTATCAGCGTCAAGCGCGAAGACGGGCCGGAGGCCAGTTCCCCCAAAGGCTACGTCTCCAATCTGCTGCATAACAGCATTGAGGTCGGCTCAACCCTGGAAATCGCCCCCCCGTGCGGGGAATTTTTCCTGGATGTCACGGAAAGGCATACCCGTCCGCTGGTGCTGCTGGCGGCAGGAGTGGGGATCACGCCTATATTGAGCATATTGCAGGCGGCGATCCATGCGATGCCCCACCGCGAAATCATTTACATCCATGGCAGCCTGAATGAAGCGGTTCAGGCTTTCAGGAAGGATGTGGAAGAACTGGCGGAGAAACATCGCAACCTGAAAATCCATTTTCGCTACAGCGAACCGGCAAAAGATGGCGTAGTGCGCGCAGGCGCCAGCAGCACAGGGTTGATCGACGCCGGCTTCATCGAGTCCATGCTCCCTGGCAAGGATGCAGACTATTATTTCTGTGGGCCGCAACCTTTCATGGTTGGCATTTACCACGAACTGCTGGCATGGGGGATTCCTCCTGCGCAGGTGCACTTTGAGTTCTTTGGCCCTCGCCAGGAGCTGGAAAAACCGAAAAAATGTCCTGTATGAATAGACATCCGGCTTACGGATCATCGCAGCGGGGACGGGTTCGCCCCCGCTGCTTCCCCGATTGCGTAGCTTTCCAGTCCAGGCTTTTCTTGCCGGTTTTTCCTGCCCCTTCGGTCTTTGATTTTTTCCGGTCTGTTCCGGCAGACAGCTGCATCCGGCCTGCCTGAAGATTCTTTTCTCCAGAATTCCTGATCAAGCTAGCGTTCCTCACATGCATCATGCCCAGTGAAATATGCGGGATAGCGCGCGAAATCCCTTTAGATTTCGGGATCGGTAACTCTTCCGCGCACCGGCATGGGCCCGACATGCACCCGATTTATCTGGCCTGTGTTTTTCGTACAAGCATAAAAATTTCTTGACGACCCTGCCCAATAAAGTGTACTTTGGGACTGCATATATTGAATAAATCGTTGGGATTTCTATTGTTGCAGGATAGGATTGGCAAACCCGGCAACCTTTTGCGAAGGAGATCAATCTTGACATTCCCCATTGAACCGGAAAGCCGCGTCAGTGAAGCACTGGCGGAGGCCATGGAAGAGATTATCAACGACCCCGATCTGGAAGGGCCGGTAACGCTGGCTCTGGTGCGGGACAAGCTGCAAGAACAGCTTACCATGGAAGGAATCGAGGCGGAACGGCATGAATTCGGCAATGAGGAATCCCTTTATGCCGAGATTGAGGCGCTGATCGATGAGTTCGGTGAAGATGCCTTCGCCATGGATTTCACCACGGTCAAGGCAAGCCAGGAGCTTTCCAGCGTGATCGAATCCATTCTGGATGACAGCGAAGCGGATATTGCTCCCACGCTGGAAGCTATCCGCGAAGCCATGACCAATGGTTACCTGGCCCAACTGGTGGGAAGCGGCGTCATTGAAACCGAGGATGAGGAGAGTTTGATGGGCGAACTGGATTCCCTCATTGAACGTTATGGTCCAGAAACCCTGGCGGAGGACGTGCTGGGATACGAATAACCTGGGTATACCCGGGGATTCCCCATCCTGGCTGGACCGTGCCCCCGATTCCCCGCTGCTCAGTCTTGCGTCGGCAAAGAACCGGGGTAATCTGGGTCTGCCCGGCTCCTCCAGCCCCACAGGCTTCAGGCATGGCGCGTCTTCGCCACAGCCTCCTCCAGCCGCTCCACCGCAATGATTTCCATGCCGGGAATCCCCTGCTTCGGCTTGTTCGCCTTGGGAATAATGGCCAGGGAAAAGCCCAGCTTGGCCGCTTCGCGCAGGCGTTCCTGCCCACGCTGGACCGGACGCACTTCTCCAGCTAGACCAATTTCGCCGAACACCACCAGTTTTTCTGGCAGGGGTTGATTGCGCAGGGAAGACACTATCGCCAGCAGCACCGGCAGATCCGCCCCCGGCTCGGTAATTTTCACCCCTCCCACTGCATTGATAAATACATCCTGATCGAAACAGGCAATGCCGGCATGACGGTGCAGCACTGCCAGCAGCATGGCCAGGCGGTTTTGCTCCAGCCCAAGGGACAAGCGGCGCGGACTCGGGGAATGCGCATCATCCAACAATGCCTGAATTTCAACCAGTAGAGGGCGCGTGCCTTCCTGAGTCACCATCACGCACGAGCCAGCCACCTGGGCGCCATGCTGTGACAGAAACAGGGCGGACGGGTTACTCACTTCACGCAGCCCCTTTTCGGTCATGGCAAATACTCCCAGTTCGTTTACCGCCCCGAAACGGTTCTTGAACGCGCGTATCAGGCGAAAGCTGGAATGGGTATCCCCTTCAAAGTACAGTACCGTATCCACGATATGCTCAAGTACGCGCGGCCCGGCCAGAGAACCATCCTTGGTTACGTGGCCGACCAGAATCATCGTCACTGCAGCACTTTTCGCAATGCGTGTCAGCTGTGCCGCAGATTCGCGCACCTGCCCCACAGAACCGGGCGCCGAGGTGAGATTTTCGGAATACAGCGTCTGGATGGAATCGATGACCACTACATCGGGTTTTTCCTGCTGGATGAGAGACTGGATTTTTTCCAGCTGGATTTCTGCCAGTAGATACATTCCGCGCGCATCCAGAGATAACCTCCGGGCTCGCAGGGCAATCTGCCCGGCGGATTCTTCTCCACTGACATACAGGACTTTTTTATGTGCAGCCAAACAGGTCAGGGCCTGCAAAAGCAGGGTGGATTTGCCGATTCCCGGATCACCACCGATCAGCACCACGCCACCACTTACCAGTCCGCCCCCCAGCACGCGATCAAATTCAGCCATGCCAGTCTGGATACGCGGAAGCTCTTCTGCCCCTACTTCTTCCAAAGTCTGCATCCTGCTCGTGACCGCCAGTGGGCTGTAACGGTTCTTTCCGCTTGCCACTGGCTCCGCCAGGCTTTCAACCAGCGTGTTCCATGCCGTACAGTGCGGACACTGTCCTTGCCATTTTGCGACCTGCCCGCCGCATTCGGTACAGCTATAGATGATTTTCTCTCTGGCCATCACTGTCTGCTGCTGGCTACCCAGGAAATTGCCGGATGACCTGAGAACTGGGGCGGCAAGTCATACCCGGCTGGAGCCGGGAAAAAAGAAATAATTGACAACCGGGGATGCGCAGCGTTGTCCATCCCTTCGGGAACCATACAGAATCAATACACTTATGATCCAAATCTGGACTTTCCCTGCAAGATGCCGGTCATTGACCGGTCAACCGATACCATCCGTTTCCGTTCCAGACTGCTCCGACATGTGCATACTGCACGGACAGCATGCGCATTGCCGTCGCAAATACGGGTCAATGCGATGATTTCCACTCCTCTACTAGCTCTTTCGCCTCGGAAATTTCTTCTTCCGTCATCAGGGATTCTGCGGTTTTCAGGCCGTTGAACGCTCTTTCTTCCCCACCCATGCTGGAAAGTGCAAACCATTTGTACGCCTCAATATAATCCTGGCTTACGCCTAGCCCTTGGGCATACATGAGCCCGAGATTGTTCTGTGCAACCGCATGGCCCTTTTCTGCAGCCTTTTTCCACCAATTTACAGCCTGCTTGTAATCCTGTTCCACTCCTTCACCCGAGTCGTACAGACCTCCAAGATTCAATGCAGCATCAGCGCTGCCCTGCCCTGCAGCCATGCTGTACAGAAACACGGCCTGCTGGTAATCCTGAGCAATACCTATCCCTTTTTCATACATGAACCCCAGATTATACTGGGCCACTTCATCTCCCTGCTCCGCAGCCTTGCGAAACCAATGCACCGCCTGCTCATCGTCCTGCGGAACGCCCTGACCTTTTGCATACATGAACCCGAGGTTGTATTGCGCCTCGGAATTGCCCTGCTCGGCCGCCTTGAGCAGCCACTCCGCTGCCTGATGGTAATCCTGTGCAACCCCTTCCCCTCTGGCATACATGAGCCCGAGATTGTTCTGCGCCATCGGCTCTCCCTGCTCTGCTGACTGGCGGAACCAGTATTCAGCTTTCTTGAAATCCTGCGGAACCCCCAGTTTCCTTGCATATAACAGGCCCATATAGTTCTGGGCCAGAGCGTGTCCCTGGTCTGCTGCCTTTTTGAAACACTTCAGGGCATTGCTGTAATCTTTACTGGCCAGGCACTTCTCTCCGTCTTCATAATATTTAGTGATTTGCCCTGCGGGTGTGGATAACTTCATACATTTCTCTCCATAATTTTATTCGTTGCCGACGGCCAATCCGATGAACGCTGCAGGAACAAGTTAAATGAATCCATTGTAAACCATGGCATTCCCTGAATTGCGTGTGCTCTTGGGGAATGTACTGCTCACATTCCGCAAACTGCAAAAAGTATTGTGCAATTGCACAGGCAACAATGTTAAGTCTGAACGCCAGCATCATTGCCAGGGTTTCAGCTCTCCCTCTGCGTTTCTGCCTGTTTCTTTTGCGTCACCCCAATGTGTGCTTTTCCCCGAATTCGAGCAAGCTCGTTCTGCCTGTGCCTCTCAATCGCGCGCTCGCGTGTTCTTTGCGGCAGGCTATCGAAACAGTGCGGACAGGATATGCCAGGCTGGTAGCGGGGTGAGGCTTTCTCTTCCAGAGAAACAGGATGACGACAGGCAAAACACTGTTCATGCGTACCTTCCTTCAATCCTTGGCCAACAGCAATCCGCTGGTCAAACACGAAACACTCCCCTTCCCACATGCTTTGTTCCTGAGGAATTTTTTCCAGGTACTTGAGAATGCCGCCCTGCAAATGATAAACCTCCTCAAAACCCTGTACCAGCATGAAAGAAGTCGCTTTTTCACACCGAATCCCGCCGGTGCAGAACATTGCAATTTTCTTATGCTTTGCCGGGTCCAGATTTCTGCGGACATACTCGGGGAACTCACGGAAGGTGGTAGTGCGGGGGTCTATTGCCCCACGAAAAGTCCCGATATCACATTCATAACCATTTCGTGTATCGATTACCAATACTTCAGGATCAGAAATCAGGGTATTCCATTTTTCTGGCTCAACATATTTTCCAACCTTTTTGTTTGGGTCTACGCCAGGAACCCCGAGCGTAACAATCTCCTTTTTCAGGCGCACCTTCATTCTGTCGAAAGGCATGGTGTCAGCATAGGACTCCTTGTGATCAATATCCACCAGACGTGCATCCGCCCGAAGGAACTGCATCAGTGCATCCACTCCCGCCCTGGTACCGGCGACTGTCCCGTTTATTCCTTCCTCTGCCAGCAAAAGAGTACCGTTCAACCCCTGTGCAACACAAAAATCAAACAGCCTTTGCTGTATTTCACGGTAATCAGGAAGCTTGGCAAACTTGTAAAGTGCAGCAACAACAATATTGGACATAGGTAAAATTCAACTCTAGAAAACGCATGGATCGTATTAAACCATTTGTAAAATCAGCGGGACATCGATTTACTGATGGCCACTGGATGCATGCCCGCTGATAACGCCTGTTCATGACCAAGCCTGAATATTAAACCGGTTCCGGGCAGCTTTCCAGTCCTCGGGCAAGCCGGTTCCGGGCTTGGGAATTTTCCAGTGATTAGTCGCTACGTTCGGGTACCGGGCGTTTTTGCAGCTTGCGTTGCAGAGTGCGCCGATGCATGTCCAGCATTCTGGCAGCCGCTGAAATATTCCCGCCACAGTCTGACAGTACCTTTTGCAAGTGTTCCCATTCCAGGCGATCCACAGACCTGGGTTTCACCGCAATTGCAGCCCCGGCAATACCAGGCTGATGGTCAAAAGCTGCAACGATTTCATCCGCATCCACAGGCTTGGCCAGATAATAGGTCGCGCCCAGTTTCACTGCCTCTACAGCCGTTGCAATGCTGGAATACCCAGTAAGAACGACAATGCGTGCATCCTCGGCACACTCCCTGAGATAGGCTACCAGCGTCAGACCTGACGGGCCGGGCATCTTCATATCAATCACTGCGTGCGTAGGAATGATATGGTCAATGATTTGTCTGGCCTCGTCCACGCTATGCGCCACATTTACCATGAAGCCTCGTCGGCCCAAAGCCTGCCCCAGCACCCTGCAATAAATCTGGTCATCATCTACCAGCAACAGCTGGCGGACAGGCGGTTTTTCCAGTCCGGTCAGACTCATGTGGAAGTCGTCACACGTAACCGGGCAAGCGGCACTGTAACCCGGGTGCATGCCCCTCCACCTTCCCGGTTCGACAGGGAAAGAACTCCGCCAAAGCGCCTGAGCGCGGCATTGACAAGAAACAATCCAATCCCCTTTCCATTTTCTTTCGTTGTAAAAAATAATTCACCGGCATGCGTTTCTGCAATTGGCGTAAATCCGCTACCCCGGTCACAGACTTCAATCAACAACTGCTCTGCATTGCAACTGGCCTCCACCTCAACGCCTTGCTCTGAAGCGTCTGCCGCATTGTTCAATAGATTGGTGATCACCTGCCCCAATACCTGTTCCGCAACAATCTGCGGAGCAGGAGAGGGGCCTGTCCAGCGATAGCTCACCTGGGCCGATGGGCGCATGCTGTGCCATTGCGCAAGCAAATCTTCCAGATATCGATCCACCGCAGTGCTAAAGCCACTTTCCGCCCGTGCATGTTCGGTGGACGAAAGCATTTGCGACAAAATACTTTTGCAGCGTGAAACCTGCTCGCGCAACAGTTGCAGCTCTTTCACCAGCTCTGGCTGGGCCACATATTCATGCTCAAGCTCTTTCAACACCACCGCCATCGTACCCAGCGGCGTGCCAAGCTCATGCGCAGCCCCCACTGCCAGCGCACCCAGTGCCACCAGATGCTCATCCCTTAGCGCATTTTCGCGCACTTCCGCAAGCATGCGTTCGCGTTCGCGCAGGGTATTCCCCATCTTTGCCACGTAATAGCTGGTCAGTCCTACTCCCAGCACAAAACCCAGCCACATCATCCAGGCACTGGAATCAAAACGGGCAACGTGATCAATATGGAAATGCGGGAGCGGGATATAGAAAAACATCAGGAACGTATAGCAAGCCACGATAATCACGGCCATGAACCAGGCATACATCGTAAGCAGCGTGACGGAAGCAATGGTAAGGGGTAGCAACAGCAGTAACACGAATGGGTTCGTGGCTCCTCCAGCGAGATAAAGAAGCGCACTCAGCAGCAGCGCATCCAGCACCAGTTGTCCGAATACCTCAATTTCCTGTACCGGCCATGGCAACCTGAACCGTACCCAGGTAAGCAGATTCAGTACCATCAGTACTGAGGCAATCACTGCGTATGGCAACGGCATGCCCATCCCCTTGGCAACAACCAGTACAGCCAGGGTCAAGCCGATCACGGCAATATTTTTAAGCACCAGCACACGTCTCAGGTTCACAGGCGATGGCGTTGGACTGAGGAACAGGGTCTTCATGAAGTCAACCAGGGCATTTCTTCCGGTTACGGAATATAACGGTATGGAACATACAACGAACCTGCATGAAATAATCCGGTCATGCAGGGCAAATGAAGTTACGAAGTGTTCATATTGTCAGAATCATGGGTATTCTTCTACCGCAGGTAATCGAATGGTGTACTGACCGGTTTTATCATCCCGAACCAACATCAGCAAATTGCGCTTCTGCGCATCTTCCACTAATTCTTTGAACGAACGATAGCCGTAAGCTGCGACCGCGAAGCCGGGCTTGCGCCGCTGCATGGTTGGTTTAACCATGGAATACCAGATTTTTTCCTCGCCTCGCTCGGCAATCAGCGCCTCTATGGTTTCAACAATAAAATCGAGCGCTTCCTGCGATTTATCTTCTTCAATCTTTACGTTCGATTTTTTTGCCTGACTACTGGTGGACGCTCTGGCCGGAGATTTTTTTTCGGAACGATTTTTCCTTACTTCCTGGGCACGAACCAGATCGTCATAAAAAATAAACTCGTCGCAATTTGCGCTAAGTAAATCGGAAGTCGCATCCTTCACTCCAATTCCTATAACATATTTATTATTTTCCCTTAGCTTGGAGACCAGCGGAGAGAAATCCGAATCTCCGCTTATAATGACAAAGGTATCCACATGTGATTTGGTATAGCAGAGATCCAGTGCATCTACCACCATACGAATATCTGCAGAGTTTTTTCCGGATTGACGCACATGGGGTATCTCGATCAATTCAAAGGCCGCTTCATGCATCGTTGCCTTGAATTCCTTATATCGCTCCCAGTCACAATACGCTTTTTTAACAACAATGCTCCCCTTCAGCAGCAACCGTTCCAGCACTTTTTTAATGTCAAACTGTGCATATTTTGCATCGCGTACCCCTAGTGCAATGTTTTCAAAATCACAAAACAGGGCCATATTGGTAATTTCAGGTTGACTTGCCATCAGCTGCTCCTAAATAAATTCTCCTGCTCAAATAAATAAGTTCGGCAAAGCAACAGCATTCGGAAATTGCCACATGGATCAAGCGGCTTAGCAGGCGGATTCTACTAATCCCGCGTGTTGGACTGTTTTTCAAACGCTATCAGATCCACTTGAGGCTGCGCTTGCCACCCGATCTTGCGGTGTTCCGCCAGCACATTTGTAAAAATGCCACCACGAACATAAAATTTAGCGGTAAGACGCATAAATCTCGGCTGGATGGCTGCAACCAGATCATCCAGTATCCGGTTGGTCACTTCTTCATGAAAATGACCCTCATCGCGATAAGACCAGGTATAAAGTTTAAGACTTTTCAGCTCGATACATTTCGCGTCCGGGATGTAATCCAGGATCAGTGTGGCAAAATCAGGCTGGCCGGTCTTGGGACAAAGGCAGGTAAACTCTGGTATCAGCATATGAATGTGATAATCCCGCCCCGGGCTAGGGTTGGAAAATGTTTCCAGCGCCTTGCTGGGTACAGCTTTACTGGGCAAAGTGCTCATTTTGATATGCCTTGTAGGTCAGTTAAAATGCACCTCACATTATAATGATCAACTGATTGAAATTGCGTCTTTCTCACATCAAAATCGCCGGATTCAAATCATTTGTTGATCCAGCCCATATTACTCTGCCGGGACAAATAGTTGGCATTGTCGGCCCGAACGGCTGCGGAAAATCCAATATTATCGATGCACTGCGCTGGGTCTTGGGTGAATCCCGGGCTTCGGTGCTGCGCGGCGATTCCATGCAGGACGTGATTTTTAACGGCTCTTCCAAACGAAAGCCCGTCTCCCGTGCCAGCGTTGAACTGATTTTCGACAACTCCCGCGGTAAAGCCGTCAGCCAGTGGTCCGGCTATAGCGAAATCTCGATCAAGCGCGTACTTCTGCGTGATGGTGATTCCAGCTACCACATCAATAATCAGCATGTACGGCGCAAGGATGTCACCGATATCTTTCTTGGCACCGGACTGGGAGCAAGGGCTTATGCCATCATCGAGCAGGGCATGATCTCGCGCATCATCGAAGCCAGACCGGAAGAACTCCGCATGTTTCTGGAAGAAGCTGCAGGAGTATCCAGGTACCGCGATCGGCGGCGCGAAACCGAGCTGCGGATTGCCGATACACAAGGAAATCTGCTCCGCGTAGACGACATTCTGCAAGAACTGACACATCAGCTTGCCCACCTGGAAGTACAAGCAGCGATTGCCATGCAATACCGCGAACTACAGTCGAAACGCGATACCGCACAGAAGCTTCTCTGGCTGCTCAATAAACAAGAATCCCAGATACGGCAGCATCGTTTTTCCCAGGCTCTGGAAAAAACCAAGAACGAGCTGGAAGCAGAATCCGCGCGTATGCACGAAATGGAAAATCAACTGGAAAGCATGCGTAACGAACATTATGTGCAATCCGATGCGATTCATGCCCGACAGGGCGACCTCTATGCTGTCAACGCCGAGATTGCCAGACTGGAGCAGCAACTTGCCTACTCCAGCGCCCAACGAACTCGCCTGACCCAGCAGTTAGCCAATAACCGACAGCAGATCAAGCTTCAACAGGAACAGTTGCATGGCATCCAGTCTTCGTTGAACCAATGGCAAAAAAAACTGGAGGAAGCCTATACCCAAGTTGCAGACCAGGAAAACCGTGTGAACACTGAAACCTGTAATCTGCCTCAGGCCGAGGAATCAGCACGCGACACCCAGGCACTTCACAACTCGATGCAGCTCGAACAGATGGCCTTGCATCAGCAACTGCAACTGGCCCAAACACAATGCGAACATATCCAGCTCAATATACAGAGGCTGGAAGCACGCCGTGAACGCCTGCTGCTTGAACGGGAGCATCTCCCGCCAGTGGATCAAGAAGCATTGACAGAAGCCCGGCATATCCTGGTTGAACTGGAATGTGATCGAGAAGAGCGGCAACTGCAGCTGGCTCAACTCCAGGCATATCTGTCCGGAGCACATACGGAGCGCAAAGAACAACGCGCAGCCATGCAGGAACAGGAACGGGAACAAGCACAGGCACATGCCAGACTATCGGCACTGGAAGAACTCCAGGAACAGGCTGATCACGATAATCGCCTTAAACAGTGGCTGGCCAGGCATCAGCTGCATCAGCATCCGCGACTCTGGCAATCCATCCGCATCGAGCCTGGATGGGAAGATGCAATCGAGGCCGTCCTGCGCGAACGCGTTAATGCGCTGACGTTGCCCCGGCTGGAAGATGCCGCCTACTGGGAAGAACCGCCCCCGTCCAGGTTTACGGTATATGAAGCGGAAGATATGCCTCTGTTCGAGACACGGAAAAATGTTGGGCTGCTCCCCTTCGGACAATTTGTCCGCTGTCAGGATACACAGACTGCTTGCGTGATGGCCAACTGGCTGTCTGACATCTATGTCACTGAATCCATAGTGCAAGGATTGAGCCTGCGTCGGCAGCTTCCTGCCGGTGCATGGTTCGTAACCCCGAAAGGACATCTGATTGGCACCTGCAGCATTTTGTTCCATGCTCCGGACAATCATGTGCATGGGATACTGGCCCGGCAGCGGGAAATGGAACGTTTATTGGAAGTTGTACAACAACTGGAGCAACGGGTTACCCATAGCCAGCGTCAGACTGCACTCGCAGAGGAAAGCTGCCGTGGCATTGAAAATCGTATTGCATTGTTGCGCGCGATGGACAGCGAATTACAGAAACGCCAGCACGAAGTACAGGTGGACATTCTAAAACTAACCCAGGCCGGCGAACGCAGCCAGGATCGCACTTCCCAGATCGATTTCGAATTGAAGGAGCTGTCTGAACAGTCTGCTTCAGAAAAACAGCGTTTCCTGGAAATTCGTGAGCGCATGGAAATGCTGCATGAAACCATCGAAGTCCAGCAGAGAGAAACCGAACAGGTCAAGTTGCAGATGCGCTCCCGTGAATCCGAGCTGCGCCTGCAGCGTGAAAAACTTCAGGAACTGCGAAACGAATTGCAGGAGGCCCGCTTTCTGGTCAAAACCTGCATGGAAAAAATCGCAGACCTGAATCACAACCTCACCCAGACCGGATTGACTGTTGCGCAACTGGAATCCATGCTCATCCAGACCCAGGCAGAACTGGATCAGATCAATGACGAACCAGACAGGCAGCAGCTTCAGGAATCGCTAGAAAACCGACAAGCTCAGGAACAGGCAATGGTAGAGATGCGAAACCAGCTGGAGCAAACTACCCGAATGCTCAGCCAGCAGGAACAGGCACGGCTGTCTTGCGAGCAAAAACTTCCCCCTCTACGTGAAAAAATCAATGAATGGTCCCTGAAGGAACAGGAAGCACGTCTGCAATATGAGCACTGGGCAGAACAATTGCAAGGGATGGACGAGACGACCCTGCTTCCCATGCTGGCAGGCGCAAACTTGAAACCGGATACATTGCATAATGAACTGATTCGACTGGATACCGAGATAGCCGGACTGGGTGCGGTGAACCTTGCCGCACTCGAGGAATTACAGTCCTGCCAGGAGCGGAAAACCTATCTGGACATCCAGGCAAAAGACCTGAACGAGGCAATGGATACACTACAAAAAGCGATCCGCCGCATCGACAAGGAATCACGCGACTTGCTGATGTCAACCTATGATGAAGTCAATCGCCATCTGGCAGAACTGTTTCCTGTGCTATTCGGAGGTGGGGAAGCGCGACTTGTACTCACTGGAGATGAAATACTGGATAGCGGAATACAGGTCATGGCGCACCCCCCTGGCAAAAAAAATTCCTCCATCCATTTGCTGTCCGGGGGAGAAAAAGCATTGACCGCCCTGGCGCTGGTATTCGCCATGTTCCACCTGAATCCCGCTCCGTTCTGCCTACTGGACGAAGTGGATGCACCACTGGATGACACCAATACCGAGCGGCTGTGCAAATTGATTACAAAAATGGCAGAAAATACCCAGTTCATTTTTATCAGCCACAACAAAATTACCATGGAACTGGCCCAGCAGCTGGTCGGCATCACCATGCAGGAACGCGGGGTATCACATGTGGTGTCCGTGGATATTGAAGAAGCCCTCCGGCTGCGTACTGACAGTACTGTAACCGCATAGCCATTCCCTTGTTCAAAACCAAAATATCCTGATACCAAAAAAGAAAATTTCACAAAACCCGGCATCAAATACTGGCGGAGCAGAACCTGTTCTTTCCAGCCAGCTCCTTCCAGTTTTAACTGGAACCGGTAGCAACCAACCGTTTGGGAATTAAGGAATCAGGCGAAATGCTGCCAGGCCAGCCCCCTGCAAACCAACCTGTGTATTCTTGACGACATGTACCGGAAAGGTACCCAACAATTCTGTATAACGTCCCTTGTTTCTGAAACCGTGCATAAAGGTTCCCTGTTGCATAGTCTGGATGTTTTTTGCCACGATTCCCCCTGCTATATAAATACCGCCTCGCGGCATGAGTGCCAGAGCAAGATTCCCCACGAATGCACCATAAATCTGCATGAACAAATTCATCGTCATACGCGCAACTGGTTCATCAATCTGCCTGCAAAAATGGCTAATTGCTTCTGCCGGATCTCCATCACGCATCGCGGCTAGCAGCCGGGAGGAAGGTATCGCATGACCTTTATCGCGTAAAAAATCGAAAATTGCGATCAACCCCGGTCCAGATACAATCCTCTCATAGGAAACATGGGAGTAACGCTTCTGCAGATATCTTAACAATTCATACTGCATGTCATCGGCGGGAGCAAAATCCATATGTCCGCCTTCTGATGCATGTACCGCATATCCATCATCCTGCCAGGTAAGCCAGGTCACCCCGAGGCCCGTACCTGCGCCAGCCACCATGCGAACCCCCTTTGTTCGCGACTCTCCCGGCTGGATCGTCAGCAGATCGGTTGCAGACAGTGTCCCAATTCCGAAACCCACCGCTTCAAAATCATTCATAAGGGAAATTCGGCCAATGCCGAACTGCAGGGCAATTTTGTCTGCATCCACCTCCCATGGAAGGTTGGTCAGTTTTACCCGCCTTCCGGAAACGGGACCCGGCAAGGCAAGGCAAGCCGCGGATATATCCGTCACTCTAGCCTCGTGCAGAAATTCTTCCAGAATTTCTGCCAGGTTTCCATATTTGACGCTGGGATAGGATTTCTGAAACAAGGGAACGGATGCTCCGTTTTCTGCAGTTATTCGCAGCAATGTCTTGGTTCCCCCGATATCCCCGGTTAGTATATGACACATGTTTTCCGCATGCCTGCAAATTTCCCTTCTCAATCCGAACCACAAAACCCGGATACGACTGATACAGCATCGACCTGCAATCAGCCGCCAGGAATCCTTCCCATAACTGCATTCATCACGATCCTTCCAGGAGTCGGCTGCGTTAGACCCATTTCGCAGCTTTCATGCCGGTCAATTAGCCGGCACAATAAATCCATCCCTTCCTTACCAACCATTTCTCAATCTCTACTGCAAAGAATACTATGCTTGACAAGACAAGGCACAGAGCAAGCTCGTTCATGCTTAATGCTTCCGTTTTAAAAACCGGATTAAGAGCAGGAATGTATATTGTTGCCATTTGCAATGCAAAAGTCAGTAAAACAGCAAGAATGAGCAGGGGGTTAGAAAATATGCCCACACTGAACAGCGATTCCGTTTCAGTGCGAATGGCGAGCACATGTCCCATTTGAGAAAGCGTTAAAACAGTGAAAACCATGGTCTGCCAGTGTGCGGATCCGCTGACCATTGCCCAGGCCTGTACCAGGAGACACAGGCCGCCCATCAGTAATCCGACCCATATCATGTGTTGCCACATGCCATTTGCAAATATGCTTTCCCTAAGCGGATGAGGATTGCGGCGCATAACCCCGCGTTCAGACGGTTCTCCGGTCAGCGCCAAGCCGGGCAACCCATCGGTGACAAGATTGATCCATAGAATGTGGATTGGCAATAACGGGATCGGCATACCAAGAAATGGGGCAAGGAAGATCGGCCATATCTCCCCTGCATTGCTGGTCATGGTATATTTGATAAATTTGCGGATATTGTCAAAAATACGCCTCCCTTCTCGTACCGCATGCACAATGGTTGCGAAATTATCATCAAGTAGTACCATGTGAGCGGCCTCCCGCGCCACATCAGTACCCTTGCCCATGGCAATGCCTATATCGGCAGCCTTGAGAGCAGGGGCATCGTTTACCCCATCCCCGGTCATTGCCACGACCTCGCCCCTGTTTTGAAGCGCCCGAACGATTTTTATTTTCTGGGCAGGATTCACACGTGCATAGACCCGAACATGTTTCACCACCTCCTCGAAATCTGCCAAGGTCAGCCGGTCCAGCTCAACGCCTGTCATCACCCTTCCATCATCATGGGCGAGAATACCCAGCTTGCGGGCAATAGTTCGCGCGGTTTCAGGATGATCACCGGTGATCATCACCGGAATGATCCCTGCTGAGATGCACAAGGAAACCGCATCTCCGGCTTCATCGCGTGGTGGGTCTATCAGCCCGACAAAACCAAGAAATACCAGCCCGCTTTCAAGCTCATCAATTTGTTCACTTACTGGCAATTCCCCCCAATGACGACAAGCAACCGCCAGGACGCGCATACCACCTCTTGCCATGAGTTCAGCTTGCTGCAGCAAAAATGTCCGGTCAATTTGCCGCTCCCCATTCGCCATAAGCACACAATCACAGCATGGTAACACTGCTTCCGGTGATCCTTTGGTATAGGCAATACATTGATCACGCGTGCCATGAAAAGTGGTCATGCGCTTGCGTTCCGAATCAAATGGCAATTCTTTAATACGTGGTGCACCGATTTCCAGCGCCTTCTTATTCCAGCCTGCTGCCTGGGCAGCTTCCAGCAATGCTGCCTCGGTCGGTTCTCCGGAAGCCTTGCCAGTGAAATCCACTTGTGCGTCATTGCTCAATGCCAGCCCCTGAAACAATGTTGGCCAGGGTTCATTTTTGTTTTCTGCTCCAAATGCGCTGTGTAACGTGGCATCCGTGTAAATCACGACAACATGCATTCTGTTCTGGGTTAGCGTACCGGTTTTATCTGAGCAGATATATGTAACCGATCCCAGTGTCTCGACAGCTGACAAACGGCGAATCAAGGCTTGCTGCCTGATCATCTTGCGCGCGCCCAGCGCCAGCGAAACTGTCACCACTGCGGGCAACGCTTCTGGAATCGCCGCGACTGCCAGACTGACCGCGGTCATGAACATCAGCAATACCGGCTCACCGCGCAACAAGCCAACCACAAATACCAGCAGACAGATTGTCAACGCGGCCAGCGCCAATAGCTTACTGAACCGTGCCAGCCGTTGTTGAAGCGGGGTTTTCAGTTCGCTTTCTGCACTCAGCAGCGCAGCCACTTTGCCCAGCTCGCTATTCATACCGGTTGCCACCACCAGACCACGCGCACGCCCGTATGTAACAATCGTGCCCTTGTAAGCCAGACATACCCTGTCTCCCAGCGGTATATCGGAAATGGTCAATGCGCGGGTTTGCTTCTCCGCCGCAACCGATTCACCGGTCAGGGCAGATTCATCGATTCTGAGCTGGGCTGCTTCTATGATACGTAAATCAGCGGGAACCATATTGCCTGCTTCAAGCAAGACTACATCACCTGGAACCAGCACCGGTGCATTGACACTTTTGATCAAACCGTCACGCAGCACCCGTGCTCCCGCTCCAGTCATGCGCTTGAGTGCAGCCATAGCCTGTTCTGCCCGGTATTCCTGGACAAACCCGATCAGCGCATTGATGACAACAATAACGATAATGACAGCGGCGTCCTGCATGTCACCCATCACACCGGAAATCACTGCCGCACCGATCAGCACAATAATCATGAAATCTGCGAACTGGTCAAACAGCATCCGCCAGGCAGAACGTGTGCTTGTTTCCTTTAGTTCATTACTCCCGTGGTCCTCCAGACGTTTAGCGGCCTCGGCCTCACTCAATCCGGTTTGAAGATTAGACCCAAGGCTTTCTCCTGCATCTTCAACGGTCAGTGTGTGCCAGTTTTTATTATGATGGTTCATTTAAGAAAATGGATCTCAGAATCATCCTGCATAAACAATTTCATGGATATCCGAACAGGCTGGCAGTTTCCATGTGAAAATATGACTTCCCCGCCAAGTTGAACAAGGTTGATTCAGGCGGACAACCAGATACCGCTACGGAGACCCCAGTCATCCACGAAGATAATGAGAATTACAAATAATTCCCTTATCCCTATCTCATACATGATTCAATGGTATATCAGAAAAACCCCAGTACTGAACCACAGGCCAATCAAACAAGGGAACAGCAGGCACCCTGGATGTATTTAAAATTGGGTCATTCAGCGCAGATGCCTTTTCCCTTCTTTCTGATGATCCCGCAACTGACAGGCACGACGGTAAGCATGCAGGGTGCTCTGGACAAGACCCAGCACACTACCTGCAGGATAACTGCCGGTTCCGCCCACAATACCAGCTGGAACTCCTGTAAGTAGTTCAATTCCTTCGCTCGTATGTTCCACCGAATGGATATGGAATAAACCGCTGGCCACAGCCTCAATGACATTCCGTTCCAGCATCAAGTTTCTCCGATTCCGGGATGGAATCAACACCCCCTGACTACCATCCAGACCGGCTGCTTCACAAACACGATAATACCCCTCTATTTTTTCGTTGACCCCACCTACCGGCAACACTTCACCGTACTGATTAACCGCACCTGTTACGGCAATTCCTTGTTTGAGGGGCAAACCGGACAGGGATGAAAACAAGACATAAAGTTCTGCGCAAGAAGCAGAATCTCCTTCTACTCCATAATAATCCTGTTCAAAAACAATCGATGCATTCATGGCAAGTGGCGCAATATGAGCAAACAAGGCAGACAAATAATTCTGCAGAATCAACACACCCTTATCATGGATCGGCCCGGACATCTCCACTTCGCGACCGATATTGAGCAAACCATCCTCCCCGGCAAAAGTACGGGCAGTGATCCTGACGGGAAGGCCGAAACGGTAATCACCCAAATCTACCTGAGAAAGTCCATTCAGTTGCCCGACATTCTCACCATGTACCGTTATCAGGACATCTCCTTCTGCAATCGACTCCTGTATGCGCTGGGCAGGATAATCATGACGCAGGGAACGCGCACGCAATGCCGCCTCGACATCTCCTTCGTTCACCAGAATGCCAGAACGGGTACGACAAAACGCGGCGCTTTCCATTACCAGAGCCTCGGCTCTGGAAAAAATTGCACTTTGGCGGGTCTGATCCTCTGCTTCCCGATGAGAATCTTCGAGCATCCGCGCTACCGCGGCGGCTGTAAAATGCGGCAACCCCAGATTGTGGCTAGCATGGGCAATAAAAATTGATGAGGCGCGGCGAGTTTCAGGACTGGATAAAAAGCTCTCCGCAAAATCCACCTTGACGCGAAAACTACGTGCAAACTCCGGATCATGTTCCTGTAAATCATAATATTGTTCGCGTGAGCCAATTAGAATGATTTTCACATCAACATGAACCACTTCCGGTATAAGCGAAACAGCCGCCATCGGCGAAAAAGCCATGCCTGGCTCTTCGATTTGCAGTTTTCCGCTGCGTAGGAAACGTCGCAACTTCTCCCAGATCATCTCATCGGCCAATAAATCACGAAGATGCAGCATTAAAAAACCACCATGCCCTTTGTGCAGGACACCTGCTCGGATCCGGGTAAAATTCGTTACCAGCACATCGCTTTCGGACTGATATTCGATACTGCCAAACAATGAATGGAATGTAGGGTTATCTTCTACAAGCACCGGCGCACCTTTCAGGCCATGATTGTCCACCACCAGATTAACTCTGTAGCGTGATAATACTTTCCCCAAAATATCCGAATGGCTTTCCTCATCCATATCAGCAGTCTTGAATAACTCAAGATGATTGAGCACATCTTGCATGACCTGCTCAAGATACGCATCCAGCTTTGCATAATCCTGATATTTGTGATCCAGCCCATGCCTGATTTCCTGCAATTCACGGTCCAATACCGGCTTTACCACCTGGCGGCGTAACTCTACAAGGCCATTGATCTTCAATCGCTCCAGAGGCCGCATTTCCTCAAAATATCCGGCAATTTTTGCTCTTAATTCCTGCTCTGCCTGGTTTATCTCGGCTCTTTTCTCTTTTGGCAGAGCAAGCACTTCATCTTCTGTAAGCGCATGCTTTTTCTTGCCCAGCAACGTAAACACCATGCGCCCTGCCTCACGCTGAATTGAAAAGCTGCGCATTTCGGCAAATATCTCGAGCTCACTGAAAATTCTGGATTCTGCCTCCTTGTAGTTTCGTTCAATACGTTCGCTTTCGGCCTTGAACTCCTGTCCCTCCAGACACCCTGGAATTTCCGACTGTATTGATTTCACCAGATGTGCCAGCAGATTGCGCAACAAACGCCCTTGCCCTGCAGGAAGAAACAGGGCCTGGGGTCTTTCGGGCGCATCAAAATTATGCAGATAACATAAATCCGGAGGGAGTGCTTTATTGGATGCGGCGGCCTCCATGGCCTGCCTAAGCAAGGAAGACCGACCGCTTCCGGTCTCACCCAGTACAAATAAATTATAGTTGGGCTGATCCATCCCCAGCCCGAATCGGGCGGCCATTTCCGCACGTTCCTGCCCAATCCAGGGGAGTGAATCGTATTGCAACTCTGAAGTATCAGAAAACCCGAGGGACTCGGGAATGATGTTAAAGCGAAGATCGGCGGGTATTAGATTTGAAATGGACATTTTCACCACAAAATTATAATTAACCGTTTAATTTATAAAATTAATTTTTGAATGTAATCAATCTGTTTTTCCAAAATTCTCTCAAATCATGAAAAAATCCGCATTTAGCAAAGGCATTAAAATCCCGGGTGCAAAACAACAGCCAGACAGGTAACAGGACACCCCCCTGCTCATATAAAAAAGATTCTCAAAAGAAATGACAACTGATATTTCAGGAAATACTCTGCCACATGGGGGGTTCTGCACGGCCCGACTTAATTTCAGCAATCTTTGCGAATTCTCTTTATCCCTGGATATACACCGTGTGGAAATAACAGAAATAACGACCTTGCCATTACTGTGCTTATGGTGAACCTGATTATCCAACCTCAGTCTGAATATCAGACATTAAGCTATTGAATCATTTATTTTACTTCTCTGTTGCACATCAATGAATCAGGAAATTCCCTGGCAACTTCCAGCTCTAAAATTGCTTTCGCAAAAACCAAATCATCGGGTGTATTGATATTTTTAAATGCCGTTTCATTATCAAATTGAGCCTCGCCCAATTGCAAGGTTTCCAGCCAGCCATTAACCTTGCGCCCTCCTGAAGCCAGATAATTATCCAACTTCAAAAGCACGCTTTTATGATACAGGGCAATGGTAGGTTGCCGCCTCCCTGCGACCAGAACCACAGAAGCCTCCTTCCTGCCAGACTGTCTCACCGCCTCGAATAAACCAGAAATCAAATTATCTGGCAGGAATGGGGTATCGCAAGGGACACTCACAACCCAGTCATGTCGTGCACATCGTAAAGCAACCTGCAATCCTGCAAGTGGACCCGGCCAATCCGGAATCTGATCCGCAATAATGGAATAGCCAAAACATGAATATGGGTCAAGCTCTCCATTCGCATTAATTAATATTTCTTCACTCTGATGACTGACTGAATCCAAAACCCAACCAATCAATGACCTTCCATGCAACAGCTTCAAACCTTTTTCCCCGCCGATGCGTGTGCCTAATCCCCCCGCTAGAATTACAGTAGTCACTGCGGGACGCGGCAAATCCGACGAAATTCTTTCCAATTTAATCCTGCCTCTGCTCATGCAATGCAACGTTAAAACTCAAGCCTGATAAATTGAAACGATGATATCTCCCGTTCACTGAATTTAGCGTTACGAAAAAATTTGGTTTCACCGGCACAGCCCCCGTACTGGATCTGATTGACTACAAATTATTTGCGCTGATCGATTTGATGTATTCTTGCGCCTCGCCAGAAGTCGTTTCTTCAGCGAACAATCCATATTTATTTTTAATGGCAGGATCTGCGCCATATTCAATTAAAATTTTGGCAGTATTGAGATTATTCGCACAATGTAATGCAGTATTCCCCTTTTTATAAATTCCGCCCCTGGATAAAGTCCCTCCTCTTGCAAGCTGGGCATTTGGATTGGCGCCGCCGATCAATAAGCGATGTGCTACTTTCGAATGGTTAACCCATATATGGAGGGGGGTAAAGCTATCTTTATCTCTCAAATTTACACTGGCGCCACATTCAATTAAATAAATGGCGATATCAGGGTCATCAACCTCGAATAATGGGGTCCGGTTATTATTATCCAAAATATTGAGGTCAGCACCATTATCGATCAACAGTCGAGCCGCTTCTTTGCTGGAAACATAATGCAATGGCGTTTTACCCAGAAAATCACGGATATTCACATCCGCCCCTTCTTTAATTACACACGCCATTTTCTCCAGATCGTTATCCCAAGTGGCTTCCATCAAGGCATCATTATCCTGCTTTGCCAGAAAGGCATTATTATCTTCTGTGCGAATAACTGCAGCCGCTTGCTTTGCTGCAATTGCTCCTTCATCTTCCTCCAGTATGATTGTTTTTGCTTTCCCAAACAGAGGATTATTTTCATCTGCTAATTCCGTTACTACTTTTGGCAAAATTGTCATAAGGAAACTCCTGGGGAAATAAAATTGTCCAGTATTTATGAAAAACCTGTTTAACCTGCAAGCCTTAATTAAACTCCAATATCAAGGAACCTGATATTTTCCTGTTTCCACACTCGTGAAAACAGCTTGACTCTGAAGCTGGCCGAAATATTGAATTTAAGCCGGATCGCAACCAGACCAAAATTAAAAAATACCAACTTGCCTCTCTCGTAAATACACATTCTTGCAGTTTCAATATTAAGTAGAAAATTCTGTATATTCCGCCTATCCAGCAGCTCCATTATATAAAACCTTAATCAAATTTTTCAAAACAGAAAGTGACCATGGTAGCATGTACCGGACTGAAAATAGCGCTGCTTTCAGTTATTAAGGCGATGTAAACCGACCTGAACCTATGACGTTCATTACCCATAAAAAATTCCGCTTGCCTGCCATGTATCACCTCGACCACCGGCAACCTGACGACTAGAATTATTCCCGCAGGTAACCTGCCCGGTTTTTTCAGATCCATGTAACTTGGAGTAACTCCAGTTAGCAAATGGTTATTTTGCTTCCCAAAGACAGGCACATACCGCGCTTGACCGTGCGATCTGCCATCAGCGTACAAGCACGTCGTTCGATGGCTCCCCCTCGATGCGTAGAAGGCCGCATCCGACACTCCTGTATGCTTACCACTTTTTACGACGACCTCTTTCATGATTTCAATTTCAAGATCGCGCCCCGCCAGCAATTCCTTTAGCCGTACATTCTTCTTTTTTATCAGGCTCCTGGTTCAGGGGGGCATCATCCACCGTCATTCCTGAAACTACTTGTTCCAGCCGTAGATGCATTACTCGTTCATTCTGTACCGCTTTGACACTTCGGGAATATGCCATTGTCCGACTCCCGCAAAATCCGGACAATCTGTTCGTCACTATGTCGACTCTTCTGCATGTCTTCCTCGCTTTCACAAAAAGCAATCTTTTCTAAGATTATCGCTAATCCGAAAATCCCAGGGCAAGCCACTCCGCCTTCTATCCATCATAAAAACCTGTCCATTCCCAGAAACCTGAAACTTTTTAGCTCATATCTGAACCAGCATTACGCATGAACATGCGTAGTACGGTTATAATTGCATGAATTTTTCCAGCAACAATCTGATCAAGGGAGTAACATGGGTTTTCTTGCAAACAAACGCATACTGATTACTGGTGTAATAAGCAATCGCTCCATTGCATATGGTATTGCGCAAGCCATGCGGCGCGAAGGCGCAGAACTGGCATTCACTTTTCAGGGAGATCGCATACGAGATCGGGTACATGAACTAGCCGACGAGTTTGGCAGTAAATTAGTATTCCCGTGCGATGTATCGAGTGATGCGGAAATTCACCAACTATTTACAAGCCTTAACCTACACTGGGATCAATTTGACGGCTTCGTACATGCAATCGCCTATTCTCCGCGCGAAGCTTTAGCAGGTGAGTTTCTTGACGGATTTACCCGCGAATCCTTTCAGATTGCGCATGACATCAGCTCATATAGTTTTCCGGCAATGGCCAAAGCAGCCCTGCCAATGATGGAGGGTCGCGCAGCATCACTTCTGACATTGAGCTACTTAGGTGCCGTACGTACCATGCCACACTATAATGTGATGGGGCTAGCCAAGGCGAGCCTAGAGGCAAGTGTCCGCTATCTGGCAATGAATCTGGGGCGCAAGGGAATACGGGTCAATGGCATTTCCGCAGGCCCAATCAAGACACTAGCTTCAGCTGGCATTGCCGACTTTAACAAACTATTGAACTACAACGCAAAAAATGCACCATTGAAACGCAATGTCACCACGGAAGAGGTAGGCAACGCCGCGGCCTTTCTTTGCAGCGATCTAGCCAGCGGTATCACCGGGGAAATTACCTATGTCGATGGCGGCTTCAATACTACCGCGCTGGGAACGACTGAACCCTAACCTGACCGAAGCATCCTTGATCGTTCGACCCGGATAATCGCCAAAAATACATTTTTATTATCAGCCAAACTTAGAAATGGCGGTCGTACATATTTTTGACATGCCATTTTTAAATATGCTGAAAACCGGATTATTCCTTTCAGGGCTGCACCAGTAGCTTACCCTCTCTGTATATTACGTCCGCGCATGGCGGAAGTTTCCATCCATTTTTTTATACGGTTAGCATCGCCAACCCGCGTATGCTTACCCTGCGAATCCAATAAAACAATGATCACCGGGCGTTGCATGATATGCGCCTGCATCACCAGGCAGCGCCCTGCTTCATTAATATAACCGGTTTTACTTACCCCTATATCCCAAGATGCATTTTTAACCAGTGGATTAGTATTTCCAAAACGCAAAGGCGGGAATCCCGGAGCCTCAATTATATGTGAAGCGGTAGTACTGTACTCATGGATCGCTTTATAGTTTTTGGCCGCACTCAACATTCTGACCAAATCCTGCGCAGTGGAAGTATTGCCACTATTTAACCCGGTCGCATCAAGAAAATGGGTGTGGGTCATGCCCAGTTCGCGCGCCTTGGCATTCATCTTCGCCACGGCTACTTTGGTACCCCCGGGGTAAGTTCGCGCCAAGGCAGCAGCGGCACGATTTTCGGAAGACATTAATGCCAGATTGAGCAATTCTCCACGTGTCAGCGTCATGCCAGCGCGCATACGCGAATGAGTACCTTTGAGAGTATCAAAATCAAACTCACTAATGGTAATTTTTTCATCCAAGGGCAACTCCGCGTCCAGCACCACAATCGCAGTCATAAGTTTAGTTATCGACGCAATAGGAGCAACTGCATTGGCATTCTTGCTAAACAATGGCCTCTGCTCCTGTTCGTCGTAAATCAGTGCAATGGAGGAACCCAGTTTCGGCGAAACACTATGGGCTGAAACCTTTTTGGCATGATTGCGAACTGAATGTCTGGCAATTATTTTATGGTGTTTTTTCGTGATTGCCCGGTGCTTCCTGCTGCTTGTTCTATGTTTTTTTGGCGTAGCCAGCCCGGAAGCTGTTTTTTTTACGGCAGGTTTTTTTGGAATTACTTTCTTGGAAAGTATTTTTGGAGGAATTTCTGTATCCGGTGCAGCCTGTACTGCCAGCGCGGGCGTCAACAGCAATAACAGCATCAAGAGTTTCTTGCACATATCATTACCAATGGATAACAATTTAATTAAGCATATTACGTTATTAAAATAAATCAAAATTCAAAAATGATCAAGAAATGATCAAGGGCCATGCAGAACTAACCTAAAAAGCACCTAAAACTCAACCCCAGGACACCAGACTCACCACAGTTATTTTAAATAAATCCTTATTAAACCAGATACATATAAAAATAAAATTTTGATTACTTATTTACGGGCTTATTATAATGATTTATCACCATCATGATGCCTGAATTGCCTATCTATTGTAACGCTATACAGCAGGGTCAGGTGGATGAACTTGAGAAGCTACCCCCCTGAGTTTCCATAGTATCAGGAACATACCCAGCAGCGCCGACACGGAACTGAACAGATACATCACGCTTGCCCCCCAGTGCTGCCATAATGGCCCGCTTAGCAGCCCACCAATCATGCCGCCTGCCCCATAGGTAATACTGCCAAATAGCGCTTGCCCCCTGGACTGGTGCCTGCCACGAAAAAACTGATGTACTAACGCCATGGAAACCGCGTGGAAAGCTCCAAATGTAGCAGCATGCAGAATTTGGGCGAAAAGCAACCAGGGCATCATATTTACCGCCCAGCCGATCAGCAAAAATCGGAGTACGGCACAGGCAAAACTTGCAATCAGGATCTGTGTTAGCGTGAAATGCCGCATAAGCCATGGCATTGCGAAAAAAACGGCAATTTCGCAAATCACTCCCAGCGCCCATAGCCAGCCAACCGCACTTTTCATATAACCATGCTCTACCAGGTAAATGGAATAAAAAGTGTAATATGGCCCATGCGCCAACGCCATCAGGAAACATGCGCCAAACAATGCAAGCACATGCGGCTGCAAAACCAAACGCCGGATCGGCTGGGTATCCGTATGATGTGCCATCACCTCTGTGGGAGGAATCTGGCGTGCGAACAGCAATATACCCAATTTAATCACAAGACCGACCCACAATATCCAAGCGATTGCTATAAAATCAAATGCATAGCCCAGCCCCAGTACCGCCACAATGAATCCGACAGAACCCCAAGAACGAATACGACCATAACGCGCAGTGTGTTTCCCCAGATAGGTCAGTGTAGTCGCCTCCACCAAGGGCATGGATGCACTCCAGAAAAAACTCATTAGCACCATGACCAGCAGCAACCCGGTGAACCCAGTCGTAATAAACACACCCGCATAGCTAGCAGCACTGCATAAGGCTGCCACCTGTACCACCAGTAGCCGCTTACCGGTATGATCCGCAAGCCAGCTCCATAATGCAGGCGATATCATCCGCATCACTGGATGTACCGACATCAAAATTGCAATCTGCATCGCATTAAAACCAATGGAATGCAGATACAGTCCCCAGTAAGGCGAAAACATGCCCACAAAAGCAAAGTAAAAAAAGTAAAACCCGGCAATTCGCCAGTGATAATTTTTCGGGATAGCCACGGCAACAATAGAATGGAATGAAACCTGCAAAACTGGGTTTGCAGGTTTTATCATTATCTCATTTAAAAATCATGCACAAAATAAAGTTGCACCATACTCTTGAAACCAGAAATCATAACCCCATATACACCGTAGCATTTTGTTAAAGAAATCATCAATTGGAGACGCAGATGGAACCAACCGAAGACTCATCCCCACACTCTGAACGGACTGCCCAGGCTGACGAAGCACTTAACCCAGAAGTGATTCCAAGTACAGAAGAAATGCTGCAACAGGCTGAACGCAAAGCACAGGAGCACTACGACGCATGGATGTATGCCAAGGCTGAATGCGAAAATATCCGCCGCCGCGCGCAGGAAGACATTACCAAAGCAAGAAAAATGGCGGTAGAGCATTTCTCCAGCGAAATGCTGATGGTAAAAGACAGCCTGGAAGCAGGTCTGGCAGTTGAAATAGCGACCGTTGAAAGTTTCAAGAGCGGCATGGAACTCACTCTCAAGCAGCTAAACACTGTATTCAGTAAATTCAACATAAAGGAAATCAATCCGGTCGGCGAAAAATTCGACGCCAACTGGCATCAGGCAATCAGCATGATAGAAAGCGAACAGGAAGCCAACACGGTTGTAAGTGTAATGCAGAAAGGATATCAGCTTCACGACCGCGTCTTACGCCCGGCACTCGTAATGGTTGCCAAAGCAAAGAGTTAGCCATTCTAAAAATATAGTCACTTTCTATTTTTATGTATGCGCTTCCAACAGATTTTGCAAAATATGACCGCACCACTTGAAATTTAAAACTACTGCCCACAGATACAAGCTTATATAGGCAGTAAAGAAATCCAACATTACATCGAAAAGGGAACATCATGGGAAAAATTATTGGTATTGACCTGGGCACCACGAACTCGTGCGTTGCGGTCATGGAAAACGGCAAACCTAAAGTCATAGAAAACGCCGAAGGTACCCGTACCACACCGTCCATCATCGCATATATGGAAGACGGTGAAATACTGGTTGGCGCGCCTGCCAAACGACAGGCTGTAACCAATCCGAAAAACACGCTATTTGGTGTAAAACGACTGATCGGTCGCCGCTTTGAAGAACCGATGGTTCAAAAAGACATGGGCATGGTGCCGTATGCCATTGTAAAAGCAAAAAATGGCGACGCATGGGTTAATGTTCGCGACAAAGACATCTCCGTTCCGGAAATTTCCGCGCAGGTACTCGTGAAAATGAAAAAAACTGCGGAAGACTATCTTGGCGAACCAGTCAGTGAAGCGGTTATTACCGTGCCTGCTTACTTCAATGATAGCCAGCGCCAAGCTACCAAAGATGCAGGTCGCATTGCCGGTTTGGAAGTAAAGCGCATCATTAACGAGCCTACTGCAGCTGCACTGGCATTTGGCATGGATAAACAGGAAGGCGACCGGAAAATCGCGGTATATGACCTGGGCGGTGGAACCTTTGATATTTCCATTATTGATATCGCCGAAATTGACGGTGAACACCAGTTTGAGGTGCTGTCCACCAACGGCGACACGTTCCTCGGCGGTGAAGATTTCGACATGCGGGTTATTGAATACCTGGTTGAAGAATTCAAGAAAGAAAATGGAATTGACCTGAAGAAGGATATGCTGGCCCTGCAACGACTGAAAGACGCAGCAGAGAAGGCAAAAATCGAGCTTTCCTCTGCGCAGCAAACAGAAGTCAATCTGCCCTATATCACGGCGGACGCCAGTGGCCCAAAACATCTGGCCATCAAAATGACCCGTGCAAAACTTGAAAGCCTGGTGGAAGATTTGGTAGCACGCACTATAGCCCCATGCAAAATTGCCATGAAAGACGCAGGCGTTTCCACCTCCGATATCTCTGATGTGATCTTAGTAGGGGGTCAGACACGAATGCCGATGGTACAGGAAAAAGTCAAGGATTTCTTCGGGAAGGAAGCCCGGCGAGACGTCAACCCGGACGAAGCTGTAGCCGTAGGAGCAGCTATCCAGGGCGGAGTGCTGCAGGGTGAAGTTAAAGATGTTCTTCTGCTTGATGTCACCCCTCTCAGCCTGGGTATTGAAACCTTGGGTGGCGTTATGACCAAATTGATCAAAAAGAATACCACCATCCCAACCAAGGCATCACAAGTGTTTTCTACCGCAGAAGACAATCAGAATGCGGTGACCATTCACGTGTTGCAAGGGGAACGCGATGTGGTTGCAGGCAACAAAAGTCTGGGACAATTCAATCTTTCCGACATTCCACCAGCTCCGCGTGGCATGCCACAGATTGAAGTAACATTCGATATCGATGCGAATGGTATTTTGCATGTTGGAGCAAAAGATAAGGCAACCGGCAAAGAGTCCAAGATTACCATCAAGGCGAATTCAGGCTTGTCTGAAGCTGAAATTCAAAGAATGGTGCAGGATGCAGAAACGTATGCTGAAGACGACCGCAAAGCTCTCGAATTGGTCGCATCGCGAAATCAGCTGGATGCACTCATCCACTCAACACAGAAATCCATGAAGGAATTCGGAGAGCATCTGACCGAGGACGAAAAATCTGCGATAGAATCAGCCCTGAAGGACGCCCAGGACGTAGTAAAAGGCGATGATAAGGAAATCATTGATTCCAAGGCTGAAGCACTTTCCACTGCCGCACAAAAACTCTCCGAAAAAATGCATGCTGCACAGTCAGGCCAATCCGAGGAAACTGGCGCACATGCAAGTAGTACCAAGGATGACAGTGATGTAGTAGATGCCGAATTTACTGAGGTAAAAGATGAGAAAGAAAAAGGAGAAAAAGGCTGAAGATACAAATGAGATCAACCCTGTCACATCCAATACCTGTTAACCATGCTAGGCAACCTATTGAATGGGCAGGAAAAAGACTTGTAGATTGAAGCCTGCAAATATCACTACAATGACTCGATACAGCGATGCCGTTCCCGGTTATCGCTGTTATCAGTTTTCTGCATATTTAATGCATGAATCAATCCTGCCTTGCCGAACCGGCTGGATTTATATCAATTAACCAAGCGATAAAGCTGTTACACTTTTTTAGCCCTTAACTTTTTTTTCCGCTTCATGCAAAAATGAAAAAACGCGATTATTACGAAGTATTGGGTGTCAACCGTGATGCGTCAGAGGATGAAATTAAAAAATCATACCGCAAGCTGGCCATGAAACATCACCCCGACCGGAACCCGGACAATCCTAAAGCAGAGGAGCTTTTTAAAGAAGCTAAGGAAGCGTATGAAACCCTGTCCGATTCACAAAAGCGTGCCGCCTATGATCAATACGGGCATGCCGCTACCGACGGCGGGATGGGCGGTGGCGGATTCGGGGGAGGATTTGGTGGACGATCAGGGGGCTCCCCTTTCGGAGATATTTTTGGAGATATTTTTGGCGCCGGAATGAGCGGCGCAAGCTCGCGTGAGAGCAGTCATATCCGGCGCGGTGCCGATCTGAGCTATAACTTAGAAATTACCCTGGAACAGGCTGCACGTGGCACCGAAACACAGATACGTGTACCTAGTACAATCAAATGCAATACCTGTCATGGTAGCGGCGCCAAGCCAGGAACAAGCACGACAACCTGCACAACTTGCGGCGGGCACGGACAAGTCCGAATGCAGCAGGGCGGATTCTTTTCTATTCAGCAGACCTGTCCTCGCTGCCATGGTAGCGGCAAATCGATCACATCTCCTTGTGGTTCCTGCCATGGTTCAGGGCGTATCAAGCAGCACAAAACACTGTCGATAAAGATTCCGGCAGGTGTGGATAATGATGACCGTATCCGTCTTTCTGCAGAAGGAGAGCCTGGCATTAACGGCGGCCCTCCGGGTGATCTGTATGTAATCATCCGCATTGCACCTCACTCCGTTTTCCAGCGCGACCACAATGACTTACATTGCGAAATGCCAATCAGCTTTGTTGTGGCAGCGTTAGGCGGTGAAATTGAAATTCCCACTTTGGATGGTTCAGCACGCATCAAAATTCCGCCAGAATCGCAATCCGGCAAGGTTTTCCGTTTACGAGGCAAGGGAATAAAAGGAGTACGAAGTTCAACATTTGGCGACCTGCACTGCCACATCGTAATAGAAACCCCGTCCAACCTGACAGACCGGCAAAAAGAGTTGCTTCGCGAATTTGAACAGATTAACCAGCAGGATAGTGCACGTCATAGCCCGCGCGCAAAATCCTGGATGGACAAGGTCAAGGAATTCTTCGGATAGCATATCCCGTAGTAGTCGAAACCCGATCTGACAGTTACCCGATTTGACGGAAGTGACTGTCAGGTCAAATCCAGCGGTTCAATGTGGTGATTTTATTGTGCCACGCCTCCTTTCCGTCCATTAACGTTTGCATCGGGATTCTTCCGCAACACATATCTTGCACTATTGCTTCGGCCTCATGAAGTCTCAACCGGCGGCATATTTGACCCTGGGATCCTGAAAGAAGCTCATCACCCGCTCGGGTGATTTCTCTAACATGGCCATGTGCTCGTTGGCCGCATCGCGCAGCTTGGCCTTGGT
>NZ_CAJNBL010000029.1 GCF_905221025.1 Candidatus Nitrotoga fabula | reverse complement strand
ACAAACAACAAAGCCCTCTTTAAGAGGGCTTGATTGCGAATAAGGAGTCTGACGATGACCTACTTTCACATACGGATGTACACTATCATCGGCGCACGGTCGTTTCACTGTCCTGTTCGAGATGGGAAGGAGTGGGGCCAACCTGCTATGGTCGTCAGACATAACTGGTGATGAACTGTCTGCCGGCTGTTGCCGGCGGTCAATTCATCTTCAACTGGAAGAAGTAATGGGTCTGGATTGTATTGTAATTTCTGACTCAACTTGTTTTGCTTAATGTTATAGGGTCAAGCCTCACGGGCAATTAGTATCAGTTAGCTTAACGCATTACTGCGCTTCCACACCTGACCTATCAACGTGGTGGTCTTCCACGACCCTTCAGGGGGATCGAGTCCCCAGGGAAATCTAATCTTAAGGCGAGTTTCCCGCTTAGATGCTTTCAGCGGTTATCTCTTCCGGATTTAGCTACCCGGCAATACGACTGGCGTCATAACCGGTACACCAGAGATCCGTCCACTCCGGTCCTCTCGTACTAGGAGCAGGTCCCTTCAAATTTCCAGCGCCCACGGCAGATAGGGACCAAACTGTCTCACGACGTTTTAAACCCAGCTCACGTACCACTTTAAATGGCGAACAGCCATACCCTTGGGACCGACTACAGCCCCAGGATGTGATGAGCCGACATCGAGGTGCCAAACTCCCCCGTCGATATGAACTCTTGGGAGGAATCAGCCTGTTATCCCCAGCGTACCTTTTATCCGTTGAGCGATGGCCCTTCCATTCAGAACCACCGGATCACTATGACCTGCTTTCGCACCTGCTCGACTTGTCAGTCTCGCAGTCAAGCATCCTTTTGCCATTGCACTATCAGTACGATGTCCGACCGTACCTAGGATACCTTCGTACTCCTCCGTTACTCTTTGGGAGGAGACCGCCCCAGTCAAACTGCCTACCATGCAATGTCCCCAATCCGGATTACGGATCCAGGTTAGAACCTCAAACACACCAGGGTGGTATTTCAAGGTCGGCTCCACGACGTCTGGCGACATCGCTTCTCAGCCTCCCACCTATCCTACACAGGTCTGTTCAAAATCCAATGCAAAGCTACAGTAAAGGTGCATGGGGTCTTTCCGTCTAGCCGCGGGTAGATTGCATCTTCACAAACATTTCAACTTCGCTGAGTCTCGGGTGGAGACAGTGTGGCCATCGTTACTCCATTCGTGCAGGTCGGAACTTACCCGACAAGGAATTTCGCTACCTTAGGACCGTTATAGTTACGGCCGCCGTTTACCGGGGCTTCAATCAAGAGCTTGCACCCCATCATTTAACCTTCCGGCACCGGGCAGGAGTCACACTCTATACGTCCACTTTCGTGTTTGCAGAGTGCTGTGTTTTTATTAAACAGTCGCAGCCACCTTTTCACTGCAACCCCATCAGGCTTCGGACGCGAGGTCCTACACCTTACCGGGGCGCACCTTCTCCCGAAGTTACGGTGCAAATTTGCCGAGTTCCTTCACCCGAGTTCTCTCAAGCGCCTTAGAATTCTCATCCTGCCCACCTGTGTCGGTTTGCGGTACGGTCTCTATACAACTGAAGCTTAGTGGCTTTTCTTGGAAGCATGGTATCAGCAACTTCGCGCCTAGAAGGCACTCGTCATCACGCCTCAGGATTGACCTCCCGGATTTGCCTAAGAGATCTCCCTACACGCTTAAACCAAGACGTCCAACACTTGGCTTGCCTAACCTTCTCCGTCCCCACATCGCATTGTATTGAGGTACAGGAATATTAACCTGTTTCCCATCGACTACGCATTTCTGCCTCGCCTTAGGGGCCGACTCACCCTGCGTCGATGAACGTTGCACAGGAATCCTTGGGCTTTCGGCGAGGGAGCCTTTCACTCCCTTTATCGCTACTCATGTCAGCATTCGCACTTCTGATACCTCCAGCAGCCTTCTCAAGCTGCCTTCGCAGGCTTACAGAACGCTCTCCTACCATATGTACAAGTACATATCCGCGATTTCGGTGCATAGTTTGAGCCCCGTTACATCTTCCGCGCAGGACGACTCGATCAGTGAGCTATTACGCTTTCTTTAAATGGTGGCTGCTTCTAAGCCAACATCCTGACTGTTTTAGCCTTCCCACTTCGTTTTCCACTTAACTATGTCTTGGGGACCTTAATCGGCGGTCTGGGTTGTTTCCCTTTCGACACCGGACGTTAGCACCCGATGTCTGTCTCCCATGCTCGCACTTCTCGGTATTCGGAGTTTGCAATGGTTTGGTAATCAGCAATAGACCCCTAGCCATGACAGTGCTCTACCCCCGAGAGTGATACATGAGGCACTACCTAAATAGTTTTCGGAGAGAACCAGCTATTTCCAAGTTTGTTTAGCCTTTCACCCCTATCCACAGCTCATCCCCTAATTTTTCAACATTAGTGGGTTCGGACCTCCAGTGAGTGTTACCCCACCTTCATCCTGGCCATGGATAGATCACTTGGTTTCGGGTCTACACCCAGCAACTATCGCCCTTATCAGACTCGCTTTCGCTACGCCTCCCCTATCCGGTTAAGCTTGCTACTGAATGTAAGTCGCTGACCCATTATACAAAAGGTACGCAGTCACGGAACAAGTCCGCTCCCACTGTTTGTATGCATGCGGTTTCAGGTTCTATTTCACTCCCCTTCCGGGGTTCTTTTCGCCTTTCCCTCACGGTACTGGTTCACTATCGGTCGATTACGAGTATTTAGCCTTGGAGGATGGTCCCCCCATGTTCAGACAGGATTTCTCGTGTCCCGCCCTACTTGTTTCAACCCTAGTTCCACTCCTGAATTTTCGCGTACGGGACTATCACCCACTGCGGTCAGACTTTCCAGACTGTTCCGCTAATTCAGAAGCTAAAGATTGAAGGCTGTTCCAATTTCGCTCGCCACTACTTTCGGAATCTCGGTTGATTTCTTTTCCTCCGGCTACTTAGATGTTTCAGTTCACCGGGTTCGCTCTACCTGGCCTATATATTCAGCCAGGAGTGACCCTTGCGGGCCGGGTTTCCCCATTCAGATATCTACGGATCAATGCTCTATTGCCAGCTCCCCGTAGCTTTTCGCAGGCTTACACGTCTTTCGTCGCCTGTAATCGCCAAGGCATTCACCACATGCACTTATTCGCTTGACCCTATAACATTAAGTCCTCGGTCAGTTTCCAGACCAAGGATTGTGTTACAAGTTTTTTGTCTTGCGTTTGTGTCCGCTTCCATCCGACTTGAATGGTTGCGGCTTGATACAATCAAAACCCATTTTTTCAGCTCACTTGTTTTCCGGGTTGCCCCGGTCACTTGTGTGCCAAAAAAATCTTTACTTCTTCCAGATTGTTAAAGAGCTGCATTACACACTATCAGCAAAAGCCAATATGAAAGCGTTCGTCTGATTCGCTTTTATATGGGTTTTTGCCCATCCTTCACCCGCAGGATGGTTTTGGTGGAGGATGACGGGATCGAACCGACGACCCCCTGCTTGCAAAGCAGGTGCTCTCCCAGCTGAGCTAATCCCCCATGCTTGGTGGGTCTGAGTGGACTTGAACCACCGACCCCACGCTTATCAAGCGTGTGCTCTAACCAGCTGAGCTACAGACCCTTTTAAGCGTGAGAAGCGAGAGGTCAGGCATGAGATCCTTCACTCAGTCCTCTCTCCAGCCACCTCACTACTTTAGTTTAGACAACCGATGAGTGTGGATACGTGCGCCAAGGTTTCTCTAGAAAGGAGGTGATCCAGCCGCACCTTCCGATACGGCTACCTTGTTACGACTTCACCCCAGTCACGAACCCTACCGTGGCAACCGCCCTCCTTGCGGTTAGGCTAGCTGCTTCTGGTAGAGCCCGCTCCCATGGTGTGACGGGCGGTGTGTACAAGACCCGGGAACGTATTCACCGCGACATGCTGATCCGCGATTACTAGCGATTCCGACTTCATGGAGTCGAGTTGCAGACTCCAATCCGGACTACGATCGGCTTTGTGAGATTGGCTCCCCCTCGCGGGTTGGCTACCCTCTGTACCGACCATTGTATTACGTGTGAAGCCCTACCCATAAGGGCCATGAGGACTTGACGTCATCCCCACCTTCCTCCGGTTTGTCACCGGCAGTCTCATTAAAGTGCCCAACTGAATGATGGCAATTAATGACAAGGGTTGCGCTCGTTGCGGGACTTAACCCAACATCTCACGACACGAGCTGACGACAGCCATGCAGCACCTGTGTCCAGGCTCCCTTTCGGGCACCAAGCCATCTCTGGCAAGTTCCTGGCATGTCAAGGGTAGGTAAGGTTTTTCGCGTTGCATCGAATTAATCCACATAATCCACCGCTTGTGCGGGTCCCCGTCAATTCCTTTGAGTTTTAATCTTGCGACCGTACTCCCCAGGCGGTCAACTTCACGCGTTAGCTGCGGTACTAAGGAAGTCTCCCCCCCCAACACCTAGTTGACATCGTTTAGGGCGTGGACTACCAGGGTATCTAATCCTGTTTGCTCCCCACGCTTTCGTGCATGAGCGTCAGTATCGACCCAGGGGGCTGCCTTCGCCATCGGTATTCCTCCACATATCTACGCATTTCACTGCTACACGTGGAATTCTACCCCCCTCTGCCGTACTCTAGCCTTGCAGTCACAAATGCAGTTCCCAGGTTAAGCCCGGGGATTTCACATCTGTCTTACAAAACCGCCTGCGCACGCTTTACGCCCAGTAATTCCGATTAACGCTCGCACCCTACGTATTACCGCGGCTGCTGGCACGTAGTTAGCCGGTGCTTCTTCTTCCGGTACCGTCATCCACACAGGTTATTCACCCATGCGCTTTCTTTCCGGCTGAAAGAGCTTTACAACCCGAAGGCCTTCTTCACTCACGCGGCATGGCTGGATCAGGCTTTCGCCCATTGTCCAAAATTCCCCACTGCTGCCTCCCGTAGGAGTCTGGACCGTGTCTCAGTTCCAGTGTGGCTGGTCGTCCTCTCAGACCAGCTACGGATCGTCGCCTAGGTAGGCCTTTACCCCACCTACTAGCTAATCCGATATCGGCCGCTCCGAAAACGCGAGGTCCTTGCGGATCCCCCGCTTTCCCCCTCAGGGCATATGCGGTATTAGCGCAACTTTCGCTGCGTTATCCCCCATTTCCGGGTACGTTCCGATATATTACTCACCCGTTCGCCACTCGCCACCAGGGTTGCCCCCGTGCTGCCGTTCGACTTGCATGTGTAAAGCATGCCGCCAGCGTTCAATCTGAGCCAGGATCAAACTCTTCAGTTCAATCTCTGTTGCTTTTTATCCCATCCTCGCGGATAGAACGATCTCACTCAAAGCGAATTAATTTTTCATTTCTTCAACTTCGTGTGAGGTACTGCTTTTATGTCTTGAGACCAATAACCATACAATTAAATTGTATTGTCATCAGTACCTTAACGCATGTACCCACACTCGTCGGTTGTCTGTAAACTTTTAAAGA
>NZ_CAJNBL010000028.1 GCF_905221025.1 Candidatus Nitrotoga fabula | reverse complement strand
CAAATTTACTCTTTGCCATGATTTTTCCTCATCAACACCGAATTAACAAAAGATTTACAGAATTTCACTAAAACCATTGGTGCCCATGGCGGGAATCGGACCCGCGACCTCTCCCTTACCAAGGGAGTGCTCTGCCACTGAGCCACATGGGCCAAATCAAACTGGAGCGGGTGAAGGGGATCGAACCCTCGTCGTAAGTTTGGAAAACTTCTGCTCTACCATTGAGCTACACCCGCAAGCTTTACCACCTAAAATGGCATCTGACCAGGCAATTATCGCAGCCCCGCAAGCAGGCGCGGCAAGTCTTAATGCAATTGTTCTATTTTAGAAGACAAAATTTTATGGTGGAGGGAGAAGGATTCGAACCTTCGAAGGCTGAGCCGTCAGATTTACAGTCTGATCCCTTTGACCGCTCGGGAATCCCTCCTGACACAACGAGACATTATCCTGCATTCTCTCCCACTTGTCAAAAGGACTTTTCAACGGAAGATTTATCTCACCCATAGTGCATCCCAATTACATTGGTAAATCCTCCACACCCTTGAAACTCAACTCCAAAAATAATTTTGATAGATGCAAATTTACGGTTCAGATTCTTTGGAATCCAGCTCATTTGAATTTTTAAAGCAGGTAGAGGCTGACTGCCCGATGCCGGAAGTATGCATAGGATAAGGCAGGTTCAGCGTTAATCCTTCACTGATGAAACAAGCTTGACGGCATGGATGCTCTTGATAACCATATACATATATAAGTACTCAAAGCAAACAACCGGCACCTGAAGACAAAAATCATTGCCGAGGCATTATTAAGAAAGTGGCCAGACCACCTTAACCAATGCAATTTGACCCTACGGGCAACAAAACAGAAGACCATCAGCATTTACCTGGCTAACACATCATCTGTTTTACACAATCGCAGGGATGCAGAAATTCGCTACCCAATGCTATAGTCATTTAGTCATGGAGCCCCCCCCCCGCTAGACATCGGTAGCATCGCCCCGAAACAAAACTGGCTCTGCTCACTTTGCTTCGACTTTCGGCTCTTCCAATCTATTTAGATTCTTCTTGAAGAATGGAGGGATTACCGCACGAACGACTCCAGCTGGAGTACAATTTTTCCATTACAAAACCGCGCCACAACACGCATACTTTAACCCCACCTAAATTATTTGCAGGCACAGCCATCAAAATAATTTCTCATCCCGAATTCAAGTCACGCATGAAAGAAAAGGGATTTGCGGCAGACTGAACACTGTCACTTTAATGATGATGTCCGCTTGCATCATGAGAATGTCCATGTTCAAGTTCCTCAGGTGTTGCGGCACGCACATCCGTAACAACCCCAACAAAATCTAGAATTTTCCCAGCAAGCGGATGGTTTCCATCCACCGTCACCTCTTCATCGGTTATATCCACAACAGTATACAAGGAATAATCTTCTTCATCTCCGTCTTCAACCCCTCCTTCAAACTGCATACCAATTGTGATTTCTTCCGGAAACAGATTCCGTGGCTCTACTCGCACCAGGTCATGCTCATATTCCCCGAATGCATCTTCCGGTTTAATTCTGACATTAAGGCACGCCCCCACCTCTTTACCCTGCAAAGCCTCTTCCACGGTCGGAAATATACCATCGTAGCCACCATGCAAATAACTAATGGGCTCCTCTGTTTTATCCAACAAACTCCCATCCACATCAAATATTTCGTAGCGCATGGACACTACTGTATCTTTTGCGATTTTCATTTCACCCCCTTGTTAAAAATCATATCAGCCTTAGCAGTGCTTTTTCAAAGCATGGCGCACTTCATCATTTCATTTTGAAAAGCTGAAAGCGTGAGTAGCATTAATTAAATATTCCTTAAGAATTTCATTTTTCGATGTATTTTTTCCATAGTTACAGCCTGAAATCTCTCACATATTCGAATATTTTAATTTACACTTACCCACAAACAATTCAACCGTCATTAACCTAATTTAACTTCTACCGCCACTATGCAGAAAATCAAAACAGAAATGTCATTATCAATTTGCAAATTTATACGATGCCCTTTAAATTAAAGAGGGTCATTCTCTTAATGTTTTTCCGGCTATAGCTTACAGATACATTTTCCCAACATTTAGCATCATTACCCAGCATCAGCCTTGTTGATTTATAAATACCCGCATACACACGATCAATGGATCACCAGTTTTAATGCTCTGACAATATTTAAATATGAAAACCAGTTCCAGTTTATTAGGCGAGCTATCCAAACATCAATTTCTGCGCGACTACTGGCAAAAAAAGCCCTTGCTCGTCCGACAGGCTGTTCCACAATTCCAAGGATTACTTGATCCACGGGAGTTAATTGCTCTTGCCTGCACTGAAGATATCCAGTCTCGGCTCGTAATTCAACGGAATGACCAATGGGAAGTGCATCACGGGCCATTTAAACCAAAAAAATTTGATCACCTGCGTAAACACAATTGGACAGTACTAGTACAAGGAGTAAATCACCATTTGCATTCAGCAGCTACATTATTACAATTATTTGATTTTATTCCACACGCCCGTATGGACGACTTGATGATAAGTTATGCTCCAAAGGGAGGGGGAGTGGGTCCGCATTTCGATTCCTATGACGTTTTTTTATTGCAAGGCCTTGGCAAACGTCATTGGCAAATTTCTGCGCAAAAGGATTATAAACTAGTAAATGGCGCACCATTGAAAATTCTACAGAATTTTCATATGGAGCATGACTGGATACTGGAATCTGGTGATATGCTCTATTTACCCCCGCATTACGCACATAATGGCATTGCTGAGAATGACTGCATGACCTATTCCATAGGTTTCCGTGCCCCCACTCATCAGGAGCTTGCAGAACAATTTCTGGTGTACTTACAAGATAAAATTTGTCTAGACGGCATATATTCAGATCCAGATCTAAAAATTCAACCCCACCCATCAGAAATTAGCTCTGACATGCTCCGCCAAGTTGAAATGATTATCCAGCGCATAAAATGGAACAAAAATGACATGACTCATTTCCTGGGCAGCTATTTAAGCGAACCCAAATCGAATATCTTTTTCGATCCTCCTGAAGAACCTCTTGACCATTCCGAATTCGAGCAAGCCATCCTAACCGATGGCATTCAATTGGCCCTGAAAACACAAATGCTATGTCATGGCAACATAATATACATGAACGGAATGGCTCATGCCGTCGACAAACCTGCATACCGGGAATTGCGGGCTCTTGCCGATGTGCGCAGACTTAATTCCCGCACAGCCTTATCGCAAGAAACACTGGAACTACTTTATATTTGGTACCAAAACGGTTATGTTTTCCCTGGCCCATTTTAAAAACACCCTCAATCAAGTATGCAATTTGAATTACAAGTGAAATAATGACATCCTTTTAAAAATATGAAATAATTCACACCCCACTCTATAATTGTTATAGGCCTACTGTCCATCATAAAAAAATCATAGTATTGCTTAATCGTTAAAATAAATGCTAGAATTAATAAATTAAGTATCATATAATGCCTAGTCTTAGCTAACATATTAGCTAGCGTTGTGGCAATCTGTAACTTTTTGAATGTAAATTAAATTTTATTTTGTGAAGGAAAATAATAATGAAACATTTTTCTCTGATAGCTGCTTTACTGGCCTTATCCTTGACTGCTTGCGGTGAGAAGCCTGCAACTCAACCCGTTGAAACTCCACCAGCTGCTGAGTCGCCTGCACCAGCTGCTGAGTCGCCTGCACCAGCTGCTGAGTCACCTGCGCCAGCTGCTGAATCGCCTGCACCAGCTGCTGACGCTGCTAGTGCTCCTGCTGATGCTGCAAAATAATGCAATGAATAAGTAATCATTTTTTCTTGCATGACAATAAACAAAAGCCGATTTTAAATCGGCTTTTGTTTTAAGGCTGATAATAAATAGTAAAATTACACTATACATATTGCCGGCCAAAACCGGCACTCTTAGTCCAATTGCATGGCCAACCTCCATGCATTTAAAGCTTAACTTAAACTACACTTTAAAACATTCATCATCCCACACACCGGATATCTTAGCTCCAAATATTATTTAACCAATTGATTATATAGTGCTTCGACGATGCGTTGCGTTGCTTGGTCCTTTCCGTCTTGCTGATTTCGTACCCCCACTTCACTCCCAGCATTATTTTCACGTACCATCACACGATAACGTGGTATCTTTTCCTCCGAGTTCTTAACAGAATTACTGCCATTCTCATTCCGCCAAAACATAATTCGACTAAACCAGTTTTTTTCTTTTACGCCACCTGTATTATCCGCATTTATATAATAAATACCCTTATCTCTGTCTTTATCCTGTACTTGAATACCCGCCTGATCCAGTGCCAGCCCGACCTTACGCCAACTTTTATCAAAGGGCTCGTTTAATGTGATGACATCATTTCCATCTATCTTTTGCAATTTGGGCATATTAAGTCCCCCCTGCAAAGAAGATGACTTTCCTGTCAAATTTGACGACTTATGTTTTTGATCTGCCTTGACATCAGCTTTGCCCTCGCCTCCAAGCTTAATCATCAAAAGTTGCATCATACTGGCTTCCAGCTCCGGATCATTCGGCCGCGGTCTCCATTGAAAACCTTTCTTATCTGCTTGTTGGACCTCTTCCATACCACGATGACTAATATAAATCTCAATACTGGAACCATCCTTGCTCCGTTCTAAACGGGTACGATACATATCTTGCTCGCCAGATGAGTGCAGTTGTTCAAAAACCTTGCCAATTAATTTAATCAAGCCCTTTTCTTGAACATTCGCCTGTCTTTCTGCCCAGTCTGTTTCAATGATACCTGCCACAGGATTATCTGATTTAATGTTAAATCCTTGCTCCTGCCAGAATTCTTTCACCAACGGCCATATATGCTCTACTTTCCCGGTTACTGCCAGCCATCGCTGATTACCACTGCGCTCTAATTGAACATTTTGAATTTCTGGCAACACTATAGAACCCAAGCCACTTTGTATCCCTTGGCCGCCTTTAAGATAATCCGAGAAATTTGCCACCGACTCGCCGTTTTTTTCCGGAATAATATGCTGATTTTTGGTTACAGGAACCGTCAAATCCGGCGGAACCTCTAAAGTTGATACTTTTGTCGCGCCAGATTTATAGTTAATCCGCTGCTTTTCAATTCCAATGGAGCTGCACCCAACCAATACCAACAATAAAAGAATCAATACATTTACATTCAATGGTCTCATATATAATTTGAAACAATTAGTCACCTTTAGTTCAATCATCGGAACCTAATATAAAAATATCTACACGTTAATCCGAGGGATAATAAAACCGGGCTACAAAATTGATATTCTGCCGCCACTTAGAACTAAGCTATAAAATTGAAAAACAACAAAAATGGATCAAACTTAATTAACCGCACCCGCTTGGCGCATTGCATGATCTACTATCCCCTGAGCCACATCCGATAATGGTGTAAGCGGTAATCTCAAAACATTCTTTATTTTCCCCATAGAAAACAAAGCCCATTTAACTGGTATAGGATTAGCCTCAATAAATAAATTTCTATGCAATCCCAGAAGACGGAAATTTAACCCACGCGCCTTGGATACTTCTCCATTCATTGCGGCTTGGCACATCTCATGCATTAGCCTTGGCGCCACATTAGCAGTAACCGAGATTGTTCCGTGGGCTCCTAGTAGTATCAATGATAGTGCACTTGCATCATCACCGCTGTAAACCGAAAAATCTTTCGGTGCTCGCTGCAAGAGGTCACTCCCACGCTCAATGTTACCGGTCGCATCCTTGATGCCAACAATGTTGGGAATCTGTGCCAAGCGCAGCACAGTATCATTATTCATGTCCATACATGTGCGCCCTGGAACATTGTAAAGAATATGAGGCATATCCACTGCCTCCGCAATTGCTTTAAAGTGCAGGTACAAACCCTCCTGTGTAGGTTTATTGTAGTATGGCACCACGGTTAGCGAAGCATCTGCACCAGCTTTTTTTGAAAAAGCTGCCAGCTCAATCGCTTCCCGGGTTGAATTCGCTCCGGTTCCCGCAATCACTGGAATGCGTCCGGCAGCATGCTCCACTGCGACCTGAATCAGCAACTCGTGTTCGGCAACATTCACAGTCGGAGACTCTCCGGTCGTACCTACCACCACTATGCCATCGGTACCCTCTATGATATGAAAATCAATCAAGTCACGAAACGCATCCAGATCCAGGCTGCCGTCTTCATGCATTGGGGTCACAATAGCAACAATACTACCCTTGACCGGTTGTTTAGGTAACGCTGAAATTGAATTGTTCATTTATGCCACTTAATTTCTAGATGAGGCCGACAATTTGGCATCAAAGTTTTTTCAAAATCGTGAGAAACAGCGCATCCTGATGCATCATGCGCCGTAACACATAAACGATGGCTGCATTATTATCCATCAACATTATATGGGAAAACTACTATTCAGATATTCTTCTTTGCAATTAAGAAACAAAGATTATACCAATAAAAACAAATTGATAAGAACCGTTGCATCTAAAATGGATGTTGCCAAAAATATTTAGTCCAGCCTACAATAGGCTGGACTAAATATTTTACTGATTATGTAATTTTAAAGAATACAACATCCAGATTAAATTTTATGTAATTTTGTCAAATTTTATAATACCACCAACACAATCAGCCCTGATATTATCCCCAGCAGCGAATCGACCTTCTAACAATAACTTGGCAAGCGGGTTCTCCAGTTGCGACTGTATAGCCCGTTTCAAGGGGCGTGCTCCATAAATCGGATCAAATCCTGCAGTGGCAATTTCCGCCAGAGCACGATCGGTAACCTCTATATTCATATCCATTGCAGCCAGACGTTTTTCCAGATAACTCAGCTGAATGCGCGCTATGGCTTTAATATTTTTCTCGTCCAGCGCATGAAATACCACTACTTCATCAATGCGGTTAATAAATTCAGGACGAAAATAATTTTTTACCTCACCCATCACAGCCAATTTGATTACCTGATAATCATCACCCGACATTTGCTGGATCATTTGACTCCCCAGGTTAGAAGTCATGACCACAACAGTATTCTTGAAATCTACAGTACGTCCCTGTCCGTCAGTCATGCGGCCATCATCAAGCACTTGCAGAAGCACATTAAATACATCTGGATGAGCCTTTTCAACTTCATCCAGCAAGATAACGGAATACGGTTTGCGCCGAATGGCCTCGGTTAGGCCTCCACCTTCCTCATATCCCACATACCCTGGAGGTGCGCCAATTAACCGCGACACGGAGTGCTTTTCCATATATTCGCTCATGTCAACGCGGACAAGGTGTTCTTCTGAATCAAATAAAAACCCGGCTAATGCCTTGCATAACTCGGTTTTACCCACCCCAGTTGGACCTAAAAACAAAAATGATCCATAGGGGCGATTCGGGTCTCCCAATCCTGAGCGCGACCGACGAATCGCATCTGAAACCAAGCGCACTGCCTCGTCCTGGCCAACGATACGTTCATGTAATTTAGCTTCCATCTGTAAAAGCTTTTCACGCTCCCCATGCATCATCTTGGAGACGGGAATGCCGGTGGCACGGCTAACAACCTCTGCTATTTCCTCCGCGCCCACATGTGTACGTAACAGGCGATTCTGGGGCCTTGCAACTTCTGCCTGATTTGCCTCTTTCAGTTTTGCCTCAAGTTGGGGAAGTTTTCCGTATTGCAGCTCGGCTACTTTGTCCAATTTACCTTCACGTTGTAGTCGAACAATTTCTGCACGTATACGCTCAATTTCTTCTTTAACCTGGACCATACCATGGGCAGAACCTTTTTCTGCTTTCCATATTTCTTCCAGATCGGCATATTCACGCATCAGCTTGTTAATCTCATCCTCAATAAGTAGCATGCGCTTCTTCGAAGCCTCATCCTTTTCCTTTTTTACCGCTTCATGTTCAATTTTTAACTGGATCAGACGCCGATCAAGCCTGTCCATCACTTCCGGCTTGGAATCAATTTCCATCTTGATACGCGCTGCGGCCTCGTCTATCAGATCAATCGCTTTATCTGGCAAAAAACGATCAGTAATATAACGGTTGGACAGCTCTGCCGCTGCCACGATAGCAGGATCAGTAATTTCTACACCATGGTGCAATTCATATTTTTCTTGCAATCCACGCAAAATAGCAATAGTTGCCTCTACAGTCGGTTCATCAACTAACACCTTCTGGAAACGTCGTTCCAGCGCACCATCCTTTTCGATATATTTGCGGTACTCATCCAAAGTGGTCGCACCAATACAATGAAGCTCGCCACGCGCCAAAGCTGGTTTTAACATATTGCTCGCATCCATGGCGCCTTCAGTTTTCCCTGCACCAACCATGATATGAATCTCATCAATGAACAATATAACTCGCCCCTCCTCCAGGGCAATTTCCTTCAGCACGGATTTTAAACGCTCTTCAAATTCACCCCGATATTTCGCGCCAGCAAGCAATGCGGCCATATCAAGAGACAACACACTTTTTCCCTTCAGGGATTCAGGTACCTCATCGTTAATAATGCGCTGCGCCAAACCTTCAACAATAGCTGTTTTACCCACGCCTGGTTCGCCGATCAGAACCGGGTTATTCTTAGTGCGGCGTTGCAACACCTGGATCGACCGACGAATTTCGTCATCGCGTCCGATCACCGGATCCAACTTACCTTGCTTGGCACGCTCTGTAAGATCTAGCGTGTATTTTTTCAATGCTTCACGTTGACCCTCTGCATCCTGGCTCCCCACTTTTTGTCCACCGCGCACCGCATCTATAGCTCGCTCCAGAGCAGACCGGACAACTCCTTGCTGCTTCAACATTCGCCCGCATTCGCCCTTGTCCTCCATTAAAGCCAACAAAAACATCTCAGATGCAATAAACTGATCACCACGAATTTGCGCTTGTTTATCGGCAAGATTAAGCATACTGGCAAGATCACGCCCAACCTGAACTTCGCCCCCATGCCCTTCCACTTTAGCAAGACGCTCCAGGCTTTGCATCAAAGCATCCTTTAACGGAGCTACACTTCCCCCCGCACGCGTAAGCAAAGATGGCACACCACTATCCGCATCTTTCAGCAATGCAAGCAGCAAATGCTGTGGCTCAATAAACTGATTATCATTTCCCACAGCCAGACTCTGCGCATCGGACAACGCCTGCTGCAGCTTAGTTGTAAACTTGTCGAATCGCATAACTACTCCTTAAGTATGAATTATTTGCTAAACAGATGGGGCTCATAACAGAAATTTCAAGCCTTGCCTGATTATTCTTACAATTCACCAAACACTAGCATAGCCTCAGAAGCGAGTTATTGCGAGAAAACCGCACATGGAATTAGAGAAAAGTGTGTCCAGGATTTCCTCTCCCTTTAGATTTTTTTACTCAACTCCATCCTTAACCTTGACTGGATAATCTTCCCTGAATTAAAATGTTCATCTATTTTTTAATAAAATCAGATGGATAAAACATCTGTGTGGTCATCAATTCTTAAGGTGACCATTATAATTCATCCGACTGCACATTTTTAACGCTTTGTTGATGCATGTCTGGACAGATACAAGCCATGATCATTGCCACGAGGAGTAAACAATCTAAATGAATGACTTCCAAATATACGAATTTACCCCACTGTGGCTAACCATAGATCGCATTGGTCCATTTCAAACTGAACCGGAAGAAATCAAGTTTACAGATACGAATGGCGAGTCCTGTAATTTTTTTGTATTCCATTCTAAAAATGGCCGAGGCAAAACTATCATTTTAGAATTAATTTCAAAACTGATGGCAATGACAGGATTTACCAATCCGAAAGATCTGGCTTCAGCCCATAATCGCCACCCCAACTCGCCTTTTGGCCTGGAATCCCTTGATCATGGCCCGGGGCGTACCCAATTGGATATCCGCATTCATTACAGTGAAAACGGCAATGAACGCATCGCGGTATTATCTTTACTCGCTGGTCAGCTAGAGATGACCAGTAGCCTGCGCCAATGGAATGAAGAAGCCTTGAATCAAGTTGGAGCAACCCAATGGCACCGTTTTGGTTTTTGCCGGAATGAAACAGATGCCTGGTCTGCTATTGGCCTGGATGATAAATGGGTTATAAGCTTTGTATCGGGCATTGATGAAGCAACAGGAGAAAAAGTCGGGGGCTTTGAAGAAAGCATTCTGGACTGGCCCACAGTGCTATATTTTTCAGCATATCGTAATGTTGTACCAGTTGATCCTGACCAATATCGTGCCATTGTCCCTCCTCTTGAGTGGAATTACGCTCCCTCCTACTCTTTCGGTTCTGAAAGTGGGGACTGGCGTGACTCCCTGGACAACCTGCTGGTCTGGTTGAAATGGTTAGATGATGGCCGTTTTGATCGAGCAGTAAAACTTGCTAATGATCGTGTTTTTTCCGGAACCGGGACATCCATAAATGGCGTACGCAAAGAACCCCATGAAGTTACAGTCATGCGCAATGGAAACATACATCGGCTCGACGCGCTAAGCAGCGGAGAAAAAAACCTGGTTCAGTTATTTGTTCGCTTCGGTGCATACATGACACGTAACTCATTCTTATTAATTGATGAACCAGAAGCACATCTGCACGAAGACTGGCAACACAGACTCATTCTTCAATTAAAGAAAATCGCACAGGAACAATTTCCCGGGCTAACCGTCATTCTGGCTACCCATTCATCTAAAATAATGCATGCACTAGAATTAGAGCGCGAGGAGGATAATCTGCGCAAGGGTTGCAATTTATGTGATACAGATGGCCCTAACGTTAATTTTCCTTCCCCTAAAGAAAGAATCTTTAGCAGGCCTGATGAACGTTAATGGACGTTCATCTGACGTTTGTTGTTACCATGAAAATGTTGACTATACCCATGAAGCAATATTTTTAACAACTCCATCCCGCTTCTCGATACATTATGTCAGATATACCTCTTAGATTTGGTTCAGACCACTATTTATTCCAGTTATTTTAGGTCATCAACGACGCATCGAATCAAAGAAGTCCGGATTATTTTTAGTCGCCTTAATTTTGTCCAATAAGAACTCCATCGCCTCCAGCTCATCCATCGGATAAAGCAATTTTCTCAACACCCAAATTTTTTGAAGGATATCCGCCTTAATCAACAATTCTTCTTTGCGTGTTCCGGAACGATTAATATTAATTGCAGGATAAATTCTCTTTTCTGCCATGCGCCGGTCAAGATGAATTTCCATATTGCCGGTACCCTTAAATTCTTCATAGATCACATCATCCATTCTGGAACCAGTATCCACCAAGGCCGTTGCAATAATGGTCAAAGAACCACCTTCTTCAACATTACGAGCCGCCCCAAAAAAACGTTTCGGACGCTGCAGAGCATTAGCATCTACCCCACCAGTCAGGACCTTCCCAGAAGAGGGTACAACCGTATTATAGGCACGTGCTAATCTGGTAATCGAATCCAGAAGGATAACCACATCTTTTTTATGTTCAACCAATCGCTTGGCTTTTTCCAGCACCATTTCAGCAACTTGAACATGACGCGTAGCGGGTTCATCAAAAGTGGATGCAACCACCTCACCACGTACACTTCGACTCATTTCAGTAACTTCTTCCGGACGCTCGTCAATCAACAAAACTATCAAATGTGCATCCGGATTGTTCGCAGCAATGGAATGGGCGATATGCTGCAGCATCACCGTTTTCCCGGACTTGGGCGATGCAACCAGCAACCCTCGCTGCCCCTTTCCAATTGGGGCAACAATATCAATAATGCGGCCAGTGATATTTTCCTCAGAACGGATATCTCTTTCCAATGATAATTGCTTGGTCGGGAATAACGGGGTCAGGTTCTCAAACAGGATCTTATTCTTCGTGTTTTCCGGGGCCTCGGAATTTACCTTATCAACTTTCACTAGAGCAACATAGCGCTCACCTTCTTTGGGTGTACGAATCTCTCCCTCAATTGAATCCCCAGTATGCAAATTAAAACGGCGAATCTGGCTTGGGCTCACATAAATGTCATCCGGCCCCGCCAAATATGAAATATCTGGTGAACGCAAAAACCCAAACCCATCAGGCAATACCTCCAGCGTACCTTCCCCGTATATGCTTTCACCCTTTTTTGCCTGATTTTTCAGTAACGCAAAAATTAGATCCTGTTTGCGCATGCGATTTGCATTATCAATCTGGTTTGCCGTTGCCATGCATACCAGCTCGGTGATGTGTTTAGTCTTAAGATCGGATAAATGCATATAAAAATAGATAGGTGAAATGACTAAAGATCTAGTTAAAGGTGTCTCTTAGGGAGGTATTACAGTCTGCGTGGAAATGCCACCTGCAGGCATTACGCTTTTTCTTGAATAAAGTCAGGGATTGTAAATATAACGAACTTGGTAAAAAATACCCGCTGAATTAAATAGTAAATAGTTTAAATATTACTGTCAATAAATGTTATTAGCTGCGATTTCGATAATGCACCGACTTTGGTTGCTTCCACCTGTCCGTTTTTAAACAACATTAACGTAGGAATGCCACGGATACCATATTTCTGTGGGGTCTGCTGATTTTCATCAACATTCATTTTGGCTACGATCATTCGCCCAGCATATTCATTGGCAATTTCCTCCAGTATTGGCGCAATACTCCTGCACGGACCGCACCATTCTGCCCAATAGTCGACCAGTACCGGGAGCGACGCTTGCATGACATCAGCAGTAAAAGTTGCATCGGTGACATAATGGATGTGTTCACTCATAATGATTCTCGCTTTATAATGGCTAATTATTAGATTCTTGAAAATTATATTTCAAAGAAATGTGGTATTACGGGTTGAAGTTGTAGTAGACGTGCTGCAGAAGATATCTGCACATCCTAACCAAAAAAATGGAATATGTGAAGTACTCACTTACATTTTGTGTTTATCCAATATTTATTTTGCGCGCTTCATCACTGTTTAAATTTACCATCTCCACCAACCACGCGCAATCTTTGCTACCGACAAGAAAACCCGAATATCGGCTCTATAATATCTTAACTGCAAATTTATTTTATTGTGACTATCAGATTCAACAGTACAGATAAGAAATTTTCGAACTTATTCAATGGATAAAATTATGACACATATTTCCGTAAACCCATCAGAAGAAATTACCCTTGGATCAGACAATTCACCTGCAGCAACTCAGACCCGATATGTAATTTCAGCAGACGGAAGTGAAATCACGGACAACACTACTGGTCTGATCTGGCGACGCTGTGCAGAAGGCATGACAATTACGACCAATGACTGTAGCGGAACCGCAACCGCTTTTAGCATGGATCAAGCATTAGGGTGGGCAAAAAAAGAAGCCCAAATTACCGGCAAGCCATGGCGACTCCCTAGCCTGAAAGAGCTGCAAAGCATAGTTGATTCCAGCCGATGCAACCCTGCGATTGATACGGACGCCTTTCCGGGTACCCCCGGCTCCCCTTTCTGGTCCGCTCCACCTACCCCGGATGAACCTGCTTACGCATGGGGGGTTAATTTTGATTATGGCTATGTGGACTATGGGTCAGAACACAATAGCGCAGGATACCGCGTGCGCCTGGTACGTTCTGAAAAATAAGTGATCAAATAGTGCTTGTGCACTATGGAACACGAAAATGCTTAACCATGTTCTTATTCCGGCTGCAAACTGCCGGAATCGGTCAGGTTGCATTTTAACCTTTCACGGATGCTTCATCGGAAATAATCTTCTTTAATACACATGCCATATCAACTTGCCAGTCTGGAAGAGTCAATCCAAACGTTCTTCTAAGTTTTCCACAATCAAGTCTGGAATTCACTGGCCGTTGCGCAGCAACCGGATAATCGCTGCTTGTTATCGCTTGAATCGCACTTGGCTGCAGATGCAAAACAACACCTTCTTTTCGAGCATAGTCAACGACAAATTTCGCATATTCATACCAGGTTGTCTCCCCTATTGCAGTTAAATGGTAAACACCATAGGGGAAACAATCTCGATCAGATTCCTGCCAATATCGAGCAAGTATTCGTGAAGAGACATCTGCAACTAAAGATGCAGATGTCGGAGCCCCATGCTGATCAGCAACCACATTGAGACATTCTCGTTCCTTCGCAAGCCGGAGTATCGTCTTGGCAAAATTTCCACCATGCGTACCGAACACCCAACTAGTACGAAATATCAAATAGCGGCATCCAGATAATGCTATTTGACATTCCCCCGAAAATTTACTTTTACCATAGGCCGATTGCGGGTTTGGAATGTCAGATTCTGTGTACCACCCGGATTTCAAGCCGTCGAATACATAATCAGTAGAATAATGTACCAATAATCCACCTGATATTGCCAACTCCTTTGCAAGAAGTTCAGGTACGCCAGCATTTATGCCATAAGCTACCTGTGATTCACTTTCAGCTTTATCCACAGCAGTATATGCGGAAGCATTCACAACCACGTCAGGGCATATATTTCGGACAACCTCTCTTAGATATGACAAGTCTGATAAATCAAAATCTTCCCTGCCAAATGCGTACATCACACCATGGCACGGCAATATTTTTTGCAACTCAAATCCGACCTGGCCATTCTTGCCCAGTAACAAAATAACAGGCTTGTGCATCAATATTAGTCACCCTCTGCCATTCACACACATAAATACCATATGAAGATATCTGGACTATGGTTATATAAATCAGGAACCGATCTAACCGTGGATCCAAGTCTATGCGGCAGCCAAATCACTTGTGTAGTCAAGGCACTATTATTGTTAATTTATTGTTAGCAAAAATATTCAATGCAATGCAAACCACACACGCAGACTATCCAATCGCTGCCGGATCCATCCAGGATTTTGATTAATATAGCCAGAAGCTCGCTTCATGGACTGGTACACATGGTTTCCCCAAAACATTTACTTTTTTTGCATTTACTGCATTGCTAAACTTGGGTTTTTTGCTACTCTTCTTTCCATTTTATGGAACACCCCATACTGGCAATCTGCTCCAGCGGCCCCTTGCCAGTTTGGGCGATTTGTACCATAGCGTTAAATAGATCCCGGGGGGCATTCATTACTGCTTCTTTACGCGAGGAATCCAGGCGACCGCGATATTGCAACTCCAAATGCGCATTAAACCCAAAAAAATCCGGTGTACAAACTGCTCCATAATTTTTCGCAATCTGCTGCGTTTCATCCCATACATAAGGAAATGGAAAAGCATACTGCTGTGCAACTTTTTGCATATTCTCAAATGAATCTTCTTCATATTCGGCAGAATCATTCGACATAATAGCAATACTATTGATGCCATAAAGCAACAACTCCCCTGTATCTCGTACGATTCGGTCACGGATTGATTTTACATACGGACAATGATTACAAATAAACATTACCAGCAGTCCGTTTCTACCTCGAATATTTTCCAAGGTATAGCGTTTTCCATCTACTCCCGGCAAATCAAATACAGGGGCTTTCCAGCCAAAGTTGCAAATCGGAGGTTGCAAACTCACCATTAATTGAACTCCTTCACATTCATTCAAAACGACATTACAAAACCTCTAAATCAGGTATTACTATAGTGCAACCGAATTCGCATGTCCCCATCTATGAAGAAGCACAGTAATTAACGTATTCACATTACACCCTTGTCTTTTCACTTGCAGATTGTATGCACAGGCACATAAGCGGAACTGTCTTCGCCAAAGGACTAATTTTAAGATCAAGAGCAACCCAAATTATTTCAAGGAAAAAATCCAAGCTTACATAACCATTTACTTCTAGGAATCAAACACAATTCTGATTAAAATGATACGCTGATTCAATTAAAAGTTTAACATTTACATGTAGCCACAAATGCAATTTACCCACTTTACTGATTATTCGTTGCGTACCTTAATTTATTTAGGTGCACGACAAGACAGGCTGGCCACCATCAGCGAAATTGCTGAAAGTTACGGTATTTCACAGAGCCATTTGACAAAAGTAGTGCATCAACTAGCAAACCGTGGCTATATTCAAACCACACGAGGCAAAGGGGGAGGGATACGATTGGCGCATTCACCCCAGTTGATCAACATCGGAGCCGTAGTGCGTGACATGGAAGAAAACATTAACCTAGTTGAGTGTTTTAATCCAAACAATCAAAGCTGTCCACTGTTACCAGGGTGCACCCTCAAATCTGTTCTTGCAACCGCACGAAAAAATTTTTTTGATACTTTGAATCGTTACACCCTTGCAGATTTGCTTACTAATCAGACTTCATTAAACAAAATGTTTGATCTCAAAGAGCCTGCACAGAAAAATTAAAGATGACCAGCCATCCCATATTAAGTCATTAGCCTGTTTCCATAAAATGGAAATGTATTCGTGTTATACGGCTTAATATATTAATTTACTGGGGATGAACATTTGGCAATGATATCCTGTTATCCGTGCTGAACTGATAATCCTTGAACACATGTTCTGCTGTTAACATCTGGTATGTTCCATCTGCAAGCCGGCGTGTAGTATCCTTAAGCCGGTAAGTATTATGCCCGCAAGTCCAACAATCAAAATTACGCATAGCCGTACACAAACATGTTTTATCCATGACAGAAATTTTTCTTGCATTGGGATGTGCCGCTACTTCACGATTATATGCCGTGATATAAGCACAATTACCGTTACCATCAAGCAAATAGCCATAAGCCTCACAGTTGGGACGAATTCCTGCACCAATGGCTGGACTTTTTTTTAGCATTCGCATTGGATAACCAGTAGGCGAAATCATGTTTACCTCAATATCTTCCTCGTTGGCCTTGAAATATTCCTGCACAATTTTTTCCGGCAAACCGCATTCACGCGTTACCGTAAAACGCGTTGCCACTTGCACCGCTGCTGCACCCATTTCCAGAAAAGAAACAGCATCGCTACCAGTAAAAATTCCACCCGCCGGAATAATAGGAATCTCCAGATTTTCAGCCCGAAGATAAAGGTAAATTTCTTTGCAAATTTCTCTTAGATCGTACTTGTTCCAATCCATACCAAAACCAAGATGCCCGCCAGCTAATGGCCCCTCAATTACAATATAGTCAGGAAGACGATTCAGCTTGGCATTTTTACGCAAAAAAATCTGCAACGCCCTTAATGAAGAGACAATAATTCCTAGCTTGGCATCACGAAAACGAGGATGATCCTCCATCAACGCAAATGATCCCAAATGCAAACCTGCGCTCAAGGTTATTCCATCTATACCCGCAGAAAGTGCCCCGTGCAAACGTACGCGCAATGTCTCGCGCGGTGCATTCATGGTAAGCTTTTCCATACAATTAACAAAAATCATCCCCGTACCACGCTTAGCTTCCATGGCCCTGCTCACGTGAAGACGTGTCGATTCCGCAATCTGTTCAAGATCAAATTGGACTGTGGATTTATCGGCATTCGCGACATTGCTCTTATATTGCCTGAGTTTTGTCCTGACAAAATTGGTATGCAAAAGTCTATCTGTTACAGTTGGCAGCATAGCGTCAGATAGATGCCCTACACCTCCAAGACGGGCAGCTTCCAACGCCAGTTCTGCTGTTGAAATATCGACTCCCATTCCACCTATTATAAGGGGAACCAATTCATGCTCACCAAGTTTCAGGCGAAAATCATCTACAGACTTCATTGCCACCCTTAAAGTTCTTGACACAATATTACATTTAAATAGCAAGTAGTCTTCAGCGTTATATGTAACTTAATGTTAAAACAACCTGGCCGATTATTTTGAAGCATCAAATGCTGAACTCAATTACATGGATGGGCCACAACACCATATCAAGTAAAAACAGATTCAATTCAAGAAATACCTACTTTCAATGTATCCAATCTGGAAAATTGAGTCGAAATAAAAAATATGCATTTGGAAAAACCTTGAGCCATTATTCTCCCGCACACTTAAAACTGACAAGCTCTTCCAACTTCTTTTTTGCTGCACCGCTGGCAATGGCCTCTCCAGCCTTTTTTACCCCTTCTTGCAGACTGGCAGCAAGTCCTGCCACATAAATAGCTGCTCCAGCATTTAGCTGCACAATATCACGTGCGGCGCTCGGATGATTATCCAATACAGACAATAAAATAGTAAGCGCCTCATCGGCATTCACAACACGGATACTATCCAGCGGGGCGGACCTTAATCCAAAATCTTCGGGCCGCACCATGTATTCAGTTACATTTCCGTTTTTCAGCTCCGCGACATAAGTAGGGCCGCTGATAGAAATTTCATCCAGACCGTCTGCGCCATGCACCACCAAAACATGACTGCTGCCCAGTTGCTGAAGCACTCGTGCCAGCTTTCCTGTCAATTCACGCTGAAAAACACCCATGACTTGACTCTGTGCGCCTGCTGGGTTCGTTAAAGGGCCCAACAAATTAAATAAAGTACGCACTCCAAGTTCTCGTCTCACTGGTGCCGCATTTTTCATCGCGCTATGATGATTGGGGGCAAACATAAAACCCACCCCGATTTCCTGCACACAACGCGCTACTTGTTGTGGGGTAAAATTAACATTGACGCCCAATTTCTCCAGAATATCGGCGCTCCCACAGGTACTGGAAACTGAACGTCCACCATGCTTAGCCACGCGTGCCCCTACCGCCGCTGCAACAAGCGCACAAGCAGTAGAAATATTAAAGGTCTGTGCACCGTCGCCGCCTGTCCCGCAGGTATCGATCAAATGATCAACATCATGCACCTTCACTTTGGCTGAAAGATTGCGTATTACCTGGGCAGCCGCAGTAATTTCGGTGACACTCTCCCCCTTCATATGCAGAGCAACCAGTGCAGCCGCAATTTGAGCAGGAGTCAACATTCCGCCCATGATATTCCGCACCAATTCCTGCATGTCATCGTACGATAAATCTTCTCGATTACACAGGCGACGGAGGACACTAAAATAATCCATTAACGACTACCACGCAAAAAATTAGCAAGTATTTTATAGCCATGCTCAGTAAGTATGGATTCTGGATGAAATTGCACCCCTTCTACTGCCATCGTTCTGTGACTTATCCCCATGATTTCACCATCCTCAGTCCATGCAGTGACTTCCAGACACTCTGGCAGCGTGGCACGCTCAATCACTAGTGAATGGTATCGGGTAGCTGTAAAAGGACTGGGCAACCCACGAAAAACGCTGCTATTATTATGATATATAGCTGAAACCTTTCCGTGCATCAATTGCCTGGCATGGACTATATGACCACCGAATGATTGGCCGATACTTTGATGACCAAGACAGACCCCGAAGATAGGGATGCGGTTCGCAAAATGCCGAATAACGGCAAGTGAAATTCCTGCCTCATTGGGTGTGCACGGTCCTGGCGAAATAACGATATGTTGTGGTTGAAGCATCTCGATCTGATCCAGAGTAATCTGGTCATTACGATGAACCGCCACATCTTCACCCAATTCGGCAAAATATTGCACCAAGTTATAAGTAAAAGAATCATAGTTGTCTATCATTAGCAACATAAACATACCTAACTATACGATTTATAACATCAGTCACATCAATCACATCAATATGATTTTTTTAACGCCGTCATGGATACCCCTTTCCTGTTTTTTGCCTAGGTTATATTCGAAGTATCGTTCTGCAATTTGCATATAAAACAATTGTACCCCAGAATAACCCTGATTTCCTTTCCACCGGTTAAGCTCCGAGGACAGCACCAAAGCCTGATTAAAATCAGCATGAAAAATACATCGGCAACTGAACCTGTGTCCGACAACCTGCTTCATACGTCAAACGGCCCCAAAAAATATACATCCATGCAGCTCATTCAGCGGACAAACACAACCTGCATCCCCCGGCAGGAATGCAGGTTAACTAACTGGATTCCTGTTTCAAGTTGCGCTCCTGATTTTTCTGCATAAGAATTAGCGATGAAAAATACCGCAAACGGCTCAAGCATAAGGCAGGAAAAATATTACCTCAGCCATATGAATCATCATGAAAAAGCACCAGCTATACAACCGATACCCAGGTTCCGGGCTAGAACCTAGGCGCTGTAATATCAACCCACATCTTGATGTATGAGCAACGTACTTATAAGTTTTCGAGGGGAACTGCTAAATAGAATCAATGCGCCAATTACACCCGGTCTACTTCCTGCCAACCAATTGGCCTGATGAAAACGACTGTATAGCACCGGTCGCGATATCAGGGCACATCAGAAATCTGAAGGGTGCGGGCATGCAGAATCTGGAAAAATCTATTTCCTAAAGATATAAGTAAAAACTCCACATTAGGCAAGTGGCCACAACATTATGATCAAAATTTGCCATGTAGCCCATGGATACCCAAATCCAGCATGCCCACGAATACCCGGTCTAACCAATCCTACGGTCTGGGCTTACTGAAAATCTTACCGACTTCCTGATGTGCAAGCTGTTCCATATTGAGCGGGAACGATCCCCGGGCAGAAATTTCTCTTAATATCAAATGAGCGGGCAATGTGCTCAGAGTAATCGGTGGACGTATCGGATCCTGCCCACCTGTCGTTCCTTCATCTTCGATTCCTGCAACAATGCCGACACTCCCCACAACCCTAGTCATTGCATGGTAATCTTTTTGATCTTTTAAAGCATTAATGATTGCAACCTGCGCTTTAGTAAAGCCAATCAGCAATTCAGTCAAATCTTTCTCGGTTATTGTAGCCATAATGAACTCTTCAAAAATTAATTGGTAAACAAAAGATTAATAACGAACAGTACAACTTACCCATGAAATTCATGAAGAACATAAATAAACAGTAATATCTTATGCTCCAGCAAACTGTACCCTATCGTTCTCTGGAAATCAATCATTAAGGAAATATAAAACTATAATCCCACCTGGTTTAAAGATTGTAAAAAGCGATCTGCGTTCTGATAGCCCGTTATACGTTGCATTTTCTGCTCGTTTCCTTGCCTGTCAAAAAACAGAATAGCGGGTGGACCGAATAATCCAAAACGTTTAAGCAATGATTGATCATCATGATTATTGGCTGTAACGTCAATTTGCAGCAAAACAGCATGTTTCAACTTGGCCTGCACCCTCTCATCGGCAAACGTAAAACGCTCCATCTCTTTGCAGGATATACACCAATCTGCATAAAAATCCAGCATTATGGTTCTGCCTTTTTCCTGCGAAATACGGTTTTCCAGCTCCGTTACATTTCTTACCCGGTCAAATTGCATTACCGGAACCGCGATAGCTGGACCGTTTCCCAACCCTGCCAATGGACGCAAAATATCACGTGCACCTGAAAGGGCTCCGATCAAATAGGCACTACCCAGTAACAGTGCCAGAATACCGACACCCTTCCATAGTTTCTCCCAGCCGGAAGCTTTATTTGATAAAGACTCCAGCGCACGCATGTGAATGGCAGATAGCACCAACAAAGCCCCCCATAGCAACATCTGCAAGCTTAGTGGTATTAAGGTTGAAATCATCCAGATCGCCATTGCCAGCATTACGACGCCAAAAAAATTCTTGACGGTTTCCATCCATGCACCTGCCTTAGGTAGCAACACCCCGGCTGACGCTCCAATCACGAGCAAAGGAATGCCCATCCCTATTGCCAATGCAAATAACGCAATGCCGCCCATTACCGCATCATGAGTTTGTCCGATGTACAGGAGTGCAGCTGCCATGGGTGCGGCAACACAAGGACTGACCATAAGCGCAGAAAGCGCACCCATCACAAATACCCCACTCAAGTGACCACCATGCAGGCGATTACTGGTGTTGGTCAATTTGCTTTGCAGGACAGAGGGAAGTTGCACCTCATAGAAACCGAACATTGACAGGGCCAGCAGCACAAAAATGACAGCAAAGCCGCCCAGCGCCCAAGGCGTCTGTAGCGCACTGGAAAGCAACGTTCCTGACAGGCCAGCGGCCACACCGGCTGCAGCATAAGTTAGCGCCATGCCAAGCACATAGGCAAACGACAAAATAAAGCCATGCATTTTGGTTGGATGCAAACCGCGTCCGACGATGATCCCCGAAAGAATCGGGATCATCGGAAGTACGCAAGGTGTAAAGGCAAGAAGCAGGCCAGCGCCAAAGAAAAATAATATAATCAACCAGAAATTGCCCTGTTGCAGCAAACTGGAAAGCAAAGCGCTTTCAGATTGCGCAGGGGCTCCTCCCGCTTGTGATGCCTGGGTCATGGATTGAAATGATCGCTCCCCTAGTGTTACTGAACCTGCTTCGGGCAGCATAATGCTGAACTGCTTGTCAATCGGAGCATAGCAAAGATCATTTTCCTTGCATCCCTGATAACGGGCCGCCAGGATAATTTTCCGCGATGAATTGTTGCCTCGCTCCAGTGTAATCATTGCTTGGAAAGGCTGATGAAATACTCTTAAGTCACCAAAATTGGGATCAGATTTCATTTCCCCTTCCGGCATGGACACATTAAGAATTTTTACATCCGCCGCCTGTACAGGGTCATCCGTTATTGAAAAACTGACTTTATCGCGATACAGATAATATCCAGGTGTAATATTAAAACTTGCCTGAAGAGTGAATCCGTCGATTACTCTAACTTCCAGACCAAACGCTTTATCCGGCGGCAGAATGACATTATTCCCTCCTCCTCCAAGCAAGGGTAAACGATCCAGGAAACTGTCCGCATGGGAAACCTGGGTCAATAATAACAATATCAACAGCACAAAACGCATCGCTAAATACCCTTGAAAAAAGCTTGCACTGTATACCAGGCGGTATCATCGACTCCATCTGCCCGCGGCTCAAAAGTGTATTCTGCATTCATGACGACTTTCTGTTTAATGGCGGCATCCAGATCAAATCCTAATTTTAATTATTTCAGTCTCAATATATTATCAAAAAGGCCGGTAAACAAAGAGTAAGAACGTACTTCATTCCATTCAGAATGCACCGTTAAAAGCGGCTCAAATCGCAGGCACATGATCATGAGCTGGCATTTTAAAAACGTAAACAGGGGTTACTGGATCAACACAGGAGCATTTTGAATTTTCAGATACTGGGTCTATAACTTCGCTACGGATGTTGCCTGTACGATCCAGTTTAAATAGTCAGGGCAGCCATCCCTGACAGAGACAGCCATGATCTCTGGAAGTTCATAGGGATGGAGTGCATGGATGATTTTCTCGATATCCCGATATGTATTGTAAGTTGCCTTGATTAACAGCGGCACCTCGCTTGCAGTCTCCGTCTTCCCCCGCCAGCAATAAACTGAAGTACACTCTGCCAAAATATTAACGCATGCAGCAGCGCGGCTTTCAATCAAGGCATTGGCAACACGCAGAGCACTCTCTCGATCCGGAAGGTTGGTCAGAACCAGAATAATTTCATCCATCGGCTTTATTGCACGTTGATTTCAAATTCGCAAAACATACACCCGCCTGCAACAACTCATCCCACACATCACCACTGCTCAACCCTTTGATTATCCTGTCAATACAAGATAATCGCCACAGCACATTCTCGATTGTAACCTGATTGATGCGCCGCATAGTGTGCTCTATCAGTTTCGAGCGCATCCCCCACACACGTGCATCCCGTAATGCTGCAGCCAGATCATCCTTGCGCTGCATTGAAAACATCACCCTGCCAAGGGTGCGAATATCTTCAGTCAACGCCCAGAGTATCAGCACCGAAGAAGTCCCTTCCGTACGCAGCCCGTCAAGAATATGTGCGTACCGCACCATATCACCGGACAGCATAGCCTCGGACAGCTTGAACACATCATACCGGGCAACATCCATTACCGAATCTTTTACTTGCTTAAAGGATAGCGGGCCGGCCGGGAAAAGCAATGCAAGTTTCTGGATTTCTTGAAAAGCCGCCAGCAGATTCCCCTCTACCCGCTCGGCAAGAAAGGCCAAAGTATCTGCGTCAACCGATTGGTCCTGACGTTTCAACCGACCGGCAATCCACGCTGGAAGGGCATCCAGCGCTATTTCATCTGCTGCAACGACTATCCCACGTGATGACAACGCCGCGAACCATTTGCTGCCCGTGGCTGCCTTGTCCAGGCGTGGCAGCGTGATCAGCGTGACAGTGTCAACAGGAAGGTTCTGACAAAAATCCTGCAAGGTCTGTGCACCTTCCACCCCGGGTTTTCCAGATGGAATGCGCAGGTCCACAAGCTTGCGCGTTGCAAACAGAGAAAAATTCTGAGCGCTGTTGCGCAGGTCTGCCCATTTGAAACCTGGCTCAGCAATCAAGACATCCTTTTCAGTATAGCCTGCCTTCCGCGCAGCAGCCCGAATGGCATCTGCAGCCTCAATGACAAGCAGCAGAGCATCGCCGTGAACAACATACATCGGAGCAAGTTCTCGAGCAAGATGGCGCGCCAGATTTTCCCCGGAAATTTTCATTTTAAACCAACAAGACTCACTCAGTTGTCGGGGGCTTTGCAAGACTTAACCGGCGCAACACCTGCTGTACTGCATCCTTTCGCATGTCCTGATAGAGCAGGGTTTCTTCCATTTCCTTGGCAAGAATCTGCGTTGGATCATAGGACAAATAGCGCTGCAATACGATTTCATCTGCGGGTATCCATTCCAGCAGCTTATTGTCATACGCGCGCAGCGAAACGCGATAATTTAACTGGAATTCGTTTACCCGACCCGCAGTGCTCATCGAAAGAATCTGTCTGCTCGTGTTTTCAGACACAATATGCAGAATCAGTTGCGCGCTTTCCGGAGTTTCAACAAGCTTTACACCGTACAAAGGTATGGCACGTTTTAAATCCACGATAAAAGGTGCATTGGAATCCGGCGCCTGAACAAATAATGACTGGAAAGGTAACGTGCCTCCTCCCTGATGCCCGCGTAAATGGAAGCCACACGCTCCCAGAAGAACCGTAAGAACCAGCAACAACACGAATAAAAGATGCTTTCTCGCTTGCATGTCCCATCCATTAAATGACTACATTGATCAGACGCCCGGGCACCACTATAATTTTTTTTGCATCCCGGCCGGCCAGCAATTTATCAACCGTTGGGTACTCCAGCGCCATGCGCTGGATCATTTCCTGATCAGCATCTTTCGCTACACGCATCTTTCCTCGCAATTTCCCATTGACCTGAATAATCAGCTCGACCTGATCCTGTATCAATGCGGCTTCATCTGCTTCTGGCCAGGGAGCGGACAGAATTTCCTCCCCATACCCCAGCTTCCTCCAGAGCGTTTGTGTAATATGCGGGGCAATCGGAGCAAGCAGGCGCAACAGGATACTGAACCCGAAAAAAATGATAAAGCCCCTTGATGACGATTCGATCACCATTTGCTGTTCAAGCAATTTCAGGATTTTCATGCAGGCGGAAGCAACGGTATTGAATTGCAGGCGCTGCATGTCAAAATTCGCTTGCTTGAGCACAACATGCATCTCCCTGTAAAGAGCCTTTTGTTCATCACTCGCGTCTTCATGTAAATTTGCATTGATTACCTCAGAAATTATCTCTAGGTTATATGAAGCAAATGGAATTATCACTCGGCTGGGCTCCATTTCTTCTTGAACTTGGTCGGAACAAGCGAAATTCCATACGCGTCTCAGAAAGCGGAATGCACCTTCCACGCCCGAATCTGACCATTCCAGGGTTTGCTCAGGCGGAGCGGCAAATATAATGAAAAAGCGTGCAGTGTCCGCCCCGTATTGATCAATGATCATCTGGGGATCCACGCCATTATTTTTGGACTTGGACATTTTCTCTGTTCCGCCGATCACTACCGGCTGACCATCCGACCGCAGGCGGGCGCCGACCGGGCGGCCGCGGGAATCGGTTTCAATATCCACTTCGGCAGGATTAATCCATAATTTCTTTCCTTTAGCGTCTTCACGATAGAAAGTCGGTGCGATCACCATGCCTTGCGTAAGCAGGTTGGTAAACGGTTCACTAAAAGACTTCTGGCGTTGTTCTGTATCCTTTGTTTTATGTTCCTGTGTAGCGGAAGCCGGGAGAATCTCGCCGAACAGGCCAACATCACGCATCAGCTTGTTAAAGAAACGGGCATATAACAAATGCAGGATGGCATGTTCAATTCCGCCCACATACTGATCCACAGGCAGCCAGTATTGTGCGCGTTCATCCACCATCCCGTTAAGACAATCCGGACTGGTATAGCGCGCGTAATACCAGGAAGATTCAATGAAAGTATCCATGGTATCCGTCTCGCGCCTTGCCAGATTGCCGCATCGAGGGCAGGTCGCCTCGTAGAACTCCGGCATTTTTGCCAGCGGGGATCCGCCCCCGGTAATCGTAACCTGCTCGGGCAATATCACTGGCAACTGCTCGTCCGGTACCGGAACATCCCCGCAGTCTGCACAATGAATGATCGGAATCGGGCAACCCCAATATCGCTGGCGCGAAATTCCCCAGTCGCGCAGACGGAACTGGGTACGTTTCTGCCCCAGTTTTTTAGCCTGCAGGTCGGCGGCAATCGCATCAAAGGCTTGCTGAAAATCAAGCCCGTCGTACTTGCCAGAGTGAACACATACGTGACATTCTGTTGTGCCATACCACTCCTGCCAATACTCGGCTGTAAACGGGTTGATGCCGGACGTTGAGTCCATCCGGTTACGTTCTATCACCTGTTTAACTGGCAGCCCATACTTCTTTGCGAATGAAAAATCCCGTTCGTCATGCGCCGGAACCGCCATCACCGCCCCTTCTCCATACCCCATCAAAACGTAATTGGCAACCCACACCGGCAGCAGTCCGCCGTTCAGTGGATGGGCCACGAAAAGGCCGGTATCCATGCCTTTTTTTTCCATCGTAGCCATGTCGGCTTCAGCCATTCCCCCGCGCCTGCATTCCGCGATGAACCTTTCCAGTTCAGGGTTGCTGGCTGCAGCCAGAACCGCCAGCGGATGCTCGGCGGCCACTGCGACGTATGTCACCCCCATCAGGGTGTCGGGACGGGTGGTATACACCTTGAGTTCACCCGCCAATCCGACGCTTGCCTCATCATAGGGAAAATGCACCTCGCAGCCATGGCTTTTGCCGATCCAGTTGCGCTGCATGGTCTTGACCTGTTCCGGCCATCCTTTCAGCAGCTCAAGGTCGTCAAGCAATTCCTCGGCATATTGGGAAATACGCATGAAATACATTGGGATATCACGCTTCTCCACCAACGCCCCTGATCTCCAGCCGCGCCCGTCAATGACCTGCTCATTGGCCAGAACAGTGTGATCGACCGGATCCCAGTTTACTGAAGCAGTTTTTTTATATATCAGCCCCTTTTGAAACAGACGCGTGAACAGCCATTGCTCCCAGCGATAGTATTCCGGTTTGCATGTGGTCACCTCTCGCGACCAGTCCAGGCCTAACCCCAGGCTTTCCAGCTGCCTGCGCATGACCTCGATATTGGCGTATGTCCATTCCGCAGGGGGCACATTATTTGCCATCGCCGCATTTTCAGCGGGCAGACCAAATGCATCCCACCCCATCGGCTGCATCACGTTGCATCCCTTCATGGAATGATAACGCGACAGAACATCGCCAATGGTATAGTTGCGCACATGCCCCATATGCAACTTCCCCGAGGGATACGGGAACATCGACAGGCAATAATATTTTGGCTTGCTTGAAATATCTTCTGCCCGAAACGGCAACCGCTGCTTCCAATCTTGCTGCACGGCCGCTTCAATATCTTTTGGTTTATAATCCTGTAGCATTTTAATTTCTAATTTCCAGGTTGACTCGTCCAGTTGACATTATAGCGGCATTATCCTGTCCAGACTTGTATTAGCTGGCTACCCGAAAGGACACGACGGGACCGTTTAAGATGCCCTGGAATACAGGTTCTGCTAAAATGCAGCCTGAATTAGATCAAGGCTACTCAAATATTTTTTTATCATTCTTCAGGAGAGTTTTACTATGTCCCGCAAGCACCCCGTGATTGCTGTGACCGGTTCATCGGGCGCCGGCACTACTACTGCCAAGCGCGCTTTTGAAAACATTTTCCGCCGTGAAAATATTAATGCCGCCGTAATTGAAGGTGATAGCCTGCATAGCCTGGACCGCATGGAATTCAGGGCTGCAATGGCAGAAGCTGCAAAGGCGGGGAATCATTCATTCAGCCACTTCGGGCCGGAAGCCAACCATTTCGACAAGATCGAATCTACCTTCAAATCCTATGGCGAAACCGGCATATGTGAACGTCGTTATTACATACATAGCGATGCGGAAGCACAGGAATTAAATGCCCGTTTCAACACCAGCCTGAAACCAGGCCAGTTTACCCCCTGGGCAGAAATCGCTCCCGGCTCTGACCTGCTGTTTTATGAGGGATTGCATGGCATGGTAAAAACCGATACCGTGGACGCATCCAGACATGTTGATTTGAGCATTGGAGTGGTGCCAATCGTGAACCTGGAATGGATACAAAAAATTCACCGGGATCAGGCTGAGCGTGGCTACCCCGCCGAAGCAACGGTTGATACCATCCTGCGGCGCATGCCTGACTATATTAATTTCATTACCCCGCAATTTTCGCGTACGGATATTAATTTTCAGCGCGTTTCCACTGTAGACACATCCAATCCCTTCATTGCGCGTGACATCCCGACGCCGGACGAAAGTTTTGTAGTTATTCGTTTCCGCGATACCCAGAAAGTGGATTTCCCATACCTTCTTAATATGATCCAGGACTCATTCATGTCACGCTCCAATACGATTGTGGTGCCTGGCGGAAAAATGAGTTTTGCCATGGAAGTGATTCTCGCCCCCATCATGCATGAAATGTTACAGAACCGAAATAAATAACCTCTTGTAATTAAGCACTGACGGGGAATCAGGCAAAGTATCTGGTTCCCCTTTTTATTTACGGACACCCTAAATGGATTTCCTTTCCAGCCTGAACCCAGAACAGCGAGCTGCCGTCACCCTGCCTGAGCGGTCAGCACTGATCCTGGCTGGCGCAGGCAGTGGGAAAACACGGGTGCTTACCACCCGCATCGCCTGGCTGATCCGCACCGGACAAACCAGTCCGCAAAATATTCTGGCCGTTACCTTCACCAACAAAGCTGCCAAGGAGATGCTTTTGCGCCTGTCGGTAATGCTCCCCATCCCAGTACGCGGACTATGGATCGGGACTTTCCATGGGTTATGCAACCGGATTTTACGCACCCATCACCGGGAAGCCATGCTACCCCAGACTTTCCAGATCCTGGACGGAGTTGATCAGCTTGCCACGATCAAGCGGTTAATGAAAACCTTAAATATCGATGACGAAAAGTATCCGCCGCGCGAAATCCAGGTCTTTATTAACAGCAACAAGGAAAAAGGACTCCGCGCACATGAAATAGAGGCTTTTGATCCTTACAGTCGGCGCAAGATGGAAATTTTCGCTGCCTACGATGAACAGTGCCAGCGCGAAGGGGTTGTCGATTTTTCCGAATTACTATTACGGAGCCATGAATTGCTGGCGCGTAATCAACAACTGCGGGATCACTATCAGGCACGTTTCCGTCACATCCTGGTTGATGAATTTCAGGACACCAACCGGTTGCAGTATCAATGGCTTAAGCTGCTCTCTGGCCAGCATAATGCCTTATTTGCCGTTGGTGATGACGACCAGTCCATCTATGCGTTTCGTGGCGCTCATGTCGGCAATATGCAGGAACTGACCCGTGATTTTCATGTACAAGACGTAATCAAGCTGGAACAGAATTATCGTTCCCACGGCAACATTCTGGATGCTGCTAACGCTCTCATCCAGAATAACGCCAGCCGCCTGGGCAAAAATTTGTGGACATCGGAAAACAAAGGTGAACCAATACGCGTGTTCGAGGCTACCACCGATGCAGAAGAAGCCAGGTTTATCGTGGACACTGCGACACAGTTACACAGCGAAGGCATATGGCTTTCAGAAATAGCCGTACTTTACCGGTCCAACACCCAGTCACGCGTCATCGAGCACGCGCTGGTGTCAGCCGGGCTGGCCTATCGGGTATATGGCGGACTCAGATTTTTCGAAAGGCAGGAAATAAAGCATGCGTTGGCTTATTTACGCCTGATACAAAATCCAGCCGACGATCATGCCCTCCTGCGCATTATCAATTTTCCTGCCCGTGGTATTGGCGCGCGCACAATTGAACAATTACAGGAAAAGGCGCGCGCGCAGAACATCAGCTTATGGCAGGTAGCAACGCAATCCGGCGGCAAGGTATCGTCATTTGTATCTTTGGTCGAAATGATGCGCGATTCTACCCGTGAATTAGCGCTGCCTGAAATCATCGAACATGTCCTGCTGCATAGCGGACTGATTGCACATTTTCAAAACCAGACCGGTACCCAACTGCGCGAAGCACAGGAACGCATGGAAAATCTCAATGAACTGGTCAATGCCGCAACCCTTTTTGTACATGAAAGCGAAGATGACAGCCTGACTTCATTTCTCACCCATGCTGCACTTGAATCAGGCCAAAGCCAGGCAGATGAAAGCACTGATGCATTACAACTGATGACCGTACACGCATCAAAGGGGCTAGAATTTCACTCCGTATTTGTCAGCGGGCTGGAAGAAGGCTTATTCCCGCACCATAACAGCCGCATGACCCATGCTGGCGTGGATGAAGAACGTCGCCTGATGTATGTGGCCATCACACGTGCACAACGCAAACTATATCTGACATTTGCACAAAGCCGCATGTTACATGGGCAGGTTAATTACGGACTAAGATCCAGTTTCTTACACGAACTTCCAGACGAACTGTTGCACTGGATTACACCTCGCATGCCGATGCGGAGTAACTTTAGCCATGGTTTTACCCCCATTCCTCCGGAAAACCTGGCAGTAAAACGCAAAGAGCGGACTATTGGCGCACAGGATTCACCATGGCAGCTTGGCCAAGCTGTGTCTCATGCTAAATTTGGCGAAGGAATCGTTGTCGGAATGGAAGGACGTGGGTCAGATAGCCGCATACAAGTGAATTTTCGGACAACCGGCACGAAGTGGCTGGCCTTGGAGTATGCAAATCTCACCTCTGCTTCCTGATGCAACGTTCTTAATTTTCCACGGTTGCTCTATCTCACCCGTTTAACCCTGCTACCTTTCGTGCTGGGCATTGACATGCTTAATATACGGGATGCCGGACGAATCTTGAACTTTTTTGGAACTCACCTTGGATGTCGGGACTGGATGCTGCTCTAACGCTGCAGTCTGCATCGCTGGCATCTGCTCTGCCCACCCTGTATTGGCACTCACATCCACTGGTTTTTCATTCATCTGAAACTCAGCGATATATTGGCTCAAGCGCTCAACCCGCTTCTGGTTATAACTAACCATTGCTGCCGCATATTCTTCTTCCGACTGGGCCTCTAGTAACGCCCGCCGGGCTGATTCAAGTTCCTTGATTGCCAGCGCTTGGGGGCTAGGCGGGTTGACCAACGACCTAACGAAAGCAATTATTCCCATTCCATTCTCCTCAAGCTCAACTTACCAGGCAGGGCAATGCTTCGACTTTTAATAATCGGTTTTGCACCATATTCCACGCCTTGTTCTCAAATCATCCTCAGGCCTTGGTTACTGTCAATGAACACTAAACTATGGTATTAGCGATCCAAACTGGCAACCTTCGAATAAATATATCCTGTGCAGATCACTTTATGCAATAGCCAGACGAATTTCTTCAATCACAGTGGCCCGGTTTACAAGCCGGATACCCAAAATATTAAGCCGCTGTATATGCACCATAATAATCCCAAACGGGCGACTGAATCATTGCCTGGATTTTAAAGAAGCATTCTTCAGGTTCCATCAACCTGCATGACTTGCAATGCACACAAGGATTTCCTTTAAAAGGGTCAACTCTCCCAGCAATTTTTTTGGATTTCTTGCAACAATTTGCGCACCGGAGAAGGAATTGCGGCGCACTGTGCGTCATCCAAACCCATCCAGGCCATGCCAGTTTCCTGAGCTTTAAGAGTGTCCTCAACCGCCACATCGATCAGCAAAGGAAAAATATGCAATTTAAAATGAGTAAAAGTATGCAAAAATTTTGGCAACGCCAGCACATTTATCACTTCCACATTGAAAAACTGGCGACAATAAACCCTCACACTTTCAATATCGCCTGGAATCTGGATATCCAATTGCGGCGGGCACCACAACCCTCCCCAGATAACCCTTCCAGTATGTTTTTCCAGCAAAATATCTGAGCCGTTACGCAACAGTAGAAATGTGGTTTTTCTTTCCGGCAATTTCTTGCGTAAACGCGGAGTAGGCAATAGTGCGACACATCCATTTCGGTGTGCTACGCACCCTGCCTGAACCGGACATCTACAGCACTCTGGTTTGCTTCGTGTACAAATCGTAGCACCCAGATCCATCATTCCCTGAGTATAAATTGCAACATTCTTCTCAGGCAGCAACGCCTCAGCTTTCTCCCAAAGCATGGCCTCGATTTTTTGTTCGCCCGGATAACCATCAATAGCATAGTAACGGGCCAGTAATCGCTTGACATTCCCATCAAGGATCGCACAGCGTTCATGGAATGCAAACGCGCTGATAGCGGCGGCAGTTGATCGGCCTATGCCCGGCAGGGCAAGAATGTCTTTGAACTGATGGGGGAATTCTCCATTATGCTGTTGCATGATGATTCGGGATGCGCTATGCAGGTTGCGCGCCCTGGAGTAATATCCCAAGCCACTCCAATATGCCAAAACCATCTCCTCACTTTCTGCAGCAAGAACGGGGATAGCGGGGAAACGATCCACAAAACGCAAATAATAGGGAATCACCGTGGCAACCCGGGTTTGCTGCAACATGATCTCGGAAAGCCAGATGCGATAAGCGTCTGCACCCTGCCAGGGTAGCCCGCATCGGCCATACTGTTGCTGCCAATCTATAATACGACCTGCAAACCACTCTGAATGGAGGCTTTCCTGATTATTGACCAAAACGCTGGAACTCCCTAACATCGGATAGGGAAAAAGACAGGCAAGATGAAGAACACCTTGCCCGGTTGCTGGCAAAATAGGGCCATGCTTGGCAAGATGGCGCTGAATGCGTCTGTGCTATTCATCAATGGAAAACAGTCTACGGTGCTCCTTGACAGCATACCGGTCAGTCATGCCCGCTATATAGTCAGACACGGTACGGGCACGTTCGGATGAAGCCTGCCTTTGGAACTGCGGGGGTAAAAGGCGATTGTCTTCCATGAAGGCTGCAAAAAGATCCATGATGATTCGCCGTGCCTTGGAACTCATGCGCATAACACGGTAATGACGATATAAATTTGCATGCAGAAATGTTTTAAGTTCGCGTTGCTGTTCGTGAATCTCCCTGCTGAACGCTGCCAACCGTGGGGCAACCCTGACATCTTCAATATCATGCACTGCATGCATCCGGATATTTTTTTCTGTTTCATGAATCAAATCTGTTGCAAGTGCATTGATCATGCGGCGAATGGTCTCATGAATCAGGCGACGTTCAGTTAATCCCGAAAAGGTCTTTCGAACCGTTTCAAGGTGGGTGGCAAACAGACGTACCGAGGAAATTTGTTCCAGGGTAATCAGCCCGGAGCGCAACCCGTCGTCCACGTCATGATTGTTGTATGCAATTTCATCAGAAAGATTGACAATCTGCGCCTCGAGCGAAGGGCTCTGCCTCTTTAGAAAACGTTCACCCACTTCACCCAGGTTCACAGCATTTCTCTGCGAGCAATGTTTAAGGATCCCTTCGCGTGTTTCAAAACAGAGATTGAGCCCCGCGAACGCAGCATAGTGATCTTCAAGCACATCCACTACGCGTAAGGATTGCAGATTATGCTCAAAGCCACCATAATCCTTCATACAAGAATTAAGCGCATCCTGACCAGCGTGGCCAAACGGGGTATGGCCCAGATCATGAGCTAAAGATATGGCTTCTGCAAGATCCTCATTTAAATTCAAATATCTGGAAATGGAACGAGCGATCTGCGCCACCTCCATACTATGCGTTAACCGCGTACGAAACAAATCCCCTTCATGGTTGACAAACACCTGTGTTTTATATTCTAGACGCCGGAAAGCAGTGGAATGAATAATGCGGTCTCGATCACGCTGGAATTCACTTCGCCCGAAGGGGGCTTCTTCACGCTGCGCTCTGCCGCGCGTATTGCCCGATGTTACCGCGTAAGAAGCAAATTCAACCACGCGCACTATTCAATACCAACGTTTGCCGCAATAATTCCGGATCAACATCTCCGCTGACTACCGCACAACCGATCCTCTTAAGCAATACAAAACGTATCTTTCCATTAACCATTTTCTTGTCCAGCCCCATCAATTGCATAAATTTCTCCACGCCCATGGCGGGAGCAGAAACTGGCAGGTTAACCCGTTTAAACAAACAGATAATTCGCTCTACATCCTCCTTACGCAACCAACCCAGACGACACGACAGATCAGCGGCCATAATGGTGCCGGCCGCAACCGCCTCACCGTGCAACCATGTTCCATACCCCATACCGGTTTCAATTGCATGACCGAACGTATGACCGAGATTCAACAGTGCGCGCTCTCCATTTTCACGCTCATCGGCAGCGACTACCTCACTCTTGTTCTGGCAACTGCGTAAGACCGCATATTGCAAAGCATCCCCATCCTTTGCCAGAAGTTTTTCCACATTCTGTTCCAGCCATTCGAAAAACGGCAGATCGCGAATCAAACCATATTTGATCACTTCAGCAATGCCTGCACGCAACTCCTTGTCTGCCAGAGTATCCAGCGTAGCAATGTCGGCAAGCACTGCTTTGGGTTGATAGAACGCTCCAATCATGTTTTTACCCAAGGGATGATTGATCCCGGTCTTACCGCCAACCGATGAGTCGACCTGCGCCAGCAAAGTAGTAGGAATCTGAATGAAGGGCACTCCACGCAGATAAGTAGCGGCAGCGTATCCTGTCATATCCCCGATTACACCTCCCCCCAGTGCGATCAATGGGGTATTGCGCTCACAGCGGCTGGAAAGCAGAGCATTGTATATTGCTCCCAGTGTTTCTGAATTTTTGTATTGTTCACCATCCGGCAGAATAACAGGTATCGTCTCCACACCATGATCATGCAACTTGGCACGGAGGGACTCCAGGTACAATGGCGCAACAGTGGTATTGGTCACAACGGCTGCCCTTCCGGCTGTCAGGTATGGCAATAGCAACTCTGCACAACCCAGTAAATTGCTACCGATGAAGATCGGATAGCTGCGTTCTTCCAGACCAACTATTAATTTTTGCATACACTCCATGTACTTCTAACATTAAAAACGGCAAGGTCAATTGAGCATAGGAAATTTTTCACAATGAAAGCAGGAATGGAGGATGCCCGGCATGCGGATTTACCTGGGAGCAATTAAGAATAGACCGGGCAAAACAGGAACCGCTCCTGAACAACCATCCTAAATCAAAGCAATCTTAATTTTCGTATCACAATTCATTTTTCCCAAATCCGGCTCAACTCTTCCTGTAAATGCAAAGCCAGGCTCTGTGCACTTTGCTTGCTGGTAAACATCACCAAATCCGCCATTTGCGAATAAATTGGATCCCGCTGCTCATACATGCTTCTGAGCTTGGTATAGGGATCAGATGTCTGCAATAACGGACGGTTCCGGTCATGGCGAGTCCTCTGCCAAAGATCATGCACAGTGCTTTTCAGATAAACAACCATGCCATTGCTACGCAACGCAACCCGGCTTTGCTCATTCAAAATTGCCCCCCCTCCGGTCGCGAGGACAATATTATCCTCCAGTACCAGTTCCTGAATGATGCTTGCTTCGCGCTGGCGAAAACCAGCCTCACCCTCAACATCGAATATGTGCGGGATCGTAACACCTGTTCTCTTCTGGATCACCTCATCACTATCAACAAAAATCTTGCCCATCTGCTGGGCGAGCAACCTGCCTACGGTTGTTTTTCCCGCACCCATCATGCCTATAAGAAAAACGTTACCCGAGTGGCGCTTGGGCTGAATTGAGCTGGAACAATACATAATAGAATTGTAGCCGAAAATTATCCTGTTCAGCGTTCTCTGGATTGAAACCAACCGCTCCATCAGACTGGCTTTCAAATCGTTCCACCTGGCTGCACAATTGATCGGTACGGTAGCGAACAGAGCCAGCCATGTAAAAATGGTATGATTTTTATAAGGAATATATTTAAAGTTGGCAGAATAAACTTGAGCCTCTACAACAAAGTAATCTCAGGAACATGCCAAAGTTAAATCGAATTTTTTCACATGATGGAAATCTGGATCAATCCGCATTGTTCTTTGGAGAAATCGCATGAACATCAAACAAATCGTGAACCTTCTCAAAGCAACTTTCTCAGCATGGGTCGACGACCATGCCTCCAGTATGGGGGCAGCCCTAGCGTATTACACCATCTTTTCAATTGCCCCAATTCTACTGATCATTGTTTCAGTAGCAGGGCTTATTTTTGATATCGAGGTAGTCCGGATAGAAATTCACTCCCGCCTGGAAGAGTTGATGGGGGAATCGGGAGCCTTGGTAGTACAAGACTTGCTCGCAAAGATTCATAAACCTTCCGAAAGCATATTTGCAGCCTCAATCGGTCTGATTTTTATCTTGATTGGTGCGACGTCAGTGCTTGCCGAATTACAGTCCGACCTGGATACGATTTGGCGCGTACCCAAAAGAACCAGTAATTCCGGGGTAATCGAGTTTATTCATACCCGGCTCATTTCGTTTGGATTAATCCTCGGGGTTGGATTCATACTGATTGTTTCACTGATATTAAGCACAGCGCTCGCAGCACTGGGGAAATGGTGGGGGCACTTATTCAGCGGATTTGGGATTCTTGCATATTTGCTCGATATAGTACTGAGCATCACCCTTATGACCGCTATTTTTGCAATGATTTACAAGCTCATGCCACGCACACAGATTAACTGGCAGGATGTCTGGATCGGCGCAGTGGTCACCGCGATTTTCTTTACAATCGGAAAATTCCTGATTGGCTTATACATTGGTAGAAGCAGCATCGCATCAGGTTTCGGAGCAGCAGGTTCACTGGTTGTTGTACTGGTTTGGATATATTACTCCGCTCAGATTTTCTTACTGGGTGCTGAATTTACGCGTATCTATTCCTATACGCTGGGGTCACGCAGAAGCCTGCCCATGCAGGCACCAGCCACACCTTCCGGAAAATCCAGCTTCCCTGTCCCATAAGTTTCCTGAATCCACATCAAAACCCAACATTACAGGCTTGCCAGACGTGAAAAAATACTATTGAGCCGGCATGACCATACGCAGGAACCATGATTGTGTGGTATCCAGACCAGTCGTTTCGCCGGGAAAAACTGGCAAGCCAGCATTCTGTATCCGTCAGGACATGCATTTTCACCAAACGCCCCAGCCCAACCGGAATACGTAAACAAGACAACACGACCAGCGATTTCCCGCAGATCCCTGATCCTTACAGACACCATAGTAACATCCAGAATAGCCTAATATTAAAATAGGAAAACACTTGTAATACTCGCTTATGTCCAAGTCAAACCGCTATCCATCTATTGCACTGCACTTAATTCATAGCCCAACACCTATCCCACCTGTCATAATTCAACATTATTTTGTTTAGGATGGAATATTGGGGTCTTAAGCAACCATGGCAGAACTTACTGAAACACTCCAGACTTTCCCGATTCTATTCATTGCTCTTTGCGGAATCACCGGATTACTGGCGGGCAGTTTCCTCAATGTAGTCATTCATCGTTTACCCAAAATGCTGGAACAGGAATGGCTTGTCCAACATCAAGAATACAGCGGCAAAAAAACAGATTATCTGTCCCCTTATAACCTGCTCGTGCCGCCTTCTTCCTGCCCGCATTGCAACCATAAAATTCGCCCCCTGGAAAACATCCCAGTTATCAGCTATCTGTTTTTACGGGGAAAATGCAAACATTGCGGCATACCCATCTCGACGCGCTACCCCGCAGTAGAAATGCTTAGCGGTCTGCTATGCACATATGCAGCATGGCATTTCGACGTTAGCCTGGCTACGCTGGGTGCAATGATTTTTATCTGGATGCTTCTGGTGCTGTCCTGCATTGACCTGAATACCCAAATTTTGCCTGATGAAATTACACTGCCTCTCCTGTGGCTGGGACTGTTGTTTAATTTATTCGGCACTTTCATTGATCTATCCAGTGCCGTCATCGGCGCGATCACAGGATATCTGATCTTGTGGGGGATTTATTGGCTGTTCCGGCTTATTTCCGGCAAGGAAGGCCTGGGATATGGTGATTTTAAGTTTCTGGCGGCTCTCGGTGCATGGCTGGGCTGGCAATCCATTCCAATGATCATACTGCTTGCATCAATTACAGGAATCATCAGCAGCATTGCCTTGATTACCACAGCGCGATTAGGCCGCAATGATCCCATACCTTTTGGGCCTTTTTTGGCACTCAGCGGTCTAATTGCACTATTCTGGGGGCAGACGCTTACCCCTGCCTATATGAAACTGCTCCTGACCCCATGAAATACCGCATCGGGTTAACCGGGGGGATCGGCAGCGGCAAGAGCACCGTTGCCGCTCTATTCAGGGAACATGGGGTCGCTATAATTGACTGCGACGTCATTTCACACCAGCTAACCCAGCCAGGTGGCATGGCCATCCCGGTTATCCGCAGAACTTTCGGGAGCCGTTATATCCGTGCCAGCGGGGCGCTTGACCGAACACTCATGCGTGAATTGATTTTCTCCGACCGTACTGCCAAACGACAGCTTGAAGACATTCTCCACCCGATGATCCGCGAGCAAATAGCCGTTCATATCGAAAATGTCCAAAAGTACGATCCTACACCGCCTTATCTCATGATCGTCATTCCTCTATTGTTTGAAACACTGGGTTACATGGGGCTGATCCAGCGCACTTTGGTGGTGGACTGTGAAGAAAGTACCCAGATTACTCGCACAATGCAGCGAAGCGGGCTGGATGAACAATCCGTGCGCGCTATCATGGCATCCCAAATTATGCGTTCCAGCCGGCTGCAACAGGCTGACGACATCATTTGCAATGATGGTGACCTGGAAAAGTTGAGCCAGCAGGTGAACCGCCTGCACCAATTCTATTTGGCCTTTTCTTCAGGAACTAATTGATTGACGATAATACTAACCCCATAATAACATTATCCGCTTATCACCACTTATTCTCACTTTTCTTGCATTGTGATTAGCTATGAATTTCCTCTGAATGAACGCATGCGCACTTTACTGCGCCTTGAGGACTTATATACCAAATTGCTATGCTTCACAGAAAGGTCAGATGCAATTGACCATCACTCTGCTCTAGGGGTGCTATTTGAAGTTCTGGAGGTTGCCAACCGTTCCGACCTGAAATCGGATCTGTTGCAAGAACTGGAGCGTCAGAAAAGGCAGCTTGCCGCTTTTCACAACAACCCGGAAATTTCAGAAACCGCATTGGATGCAGTGCTTGATGAAATCGAAAGCGCCAGTAACGGCGTATTTAATATGAGCGGGAAATTCGGGCAGAACTTGCGTGAAAACGAATGGCTGATGAGCATCAAGCAGCGTACAGGTATCCCTGGAGGAACCTGTAAATTCGACTTGCCATCCTACCATCACTGGCTGAATCAGGACGCCGCGTTACGACGTCATTACCTCATGTCCAGCCTCACCCCTCTGCTTCCTATCCGGGACGGCCTCGCCATCATCTTAAAGCTGTTGCGCGAAAGTGGGAAAATGCACCATTACATTGCCAAGAATGGCGCATTTCAGCAGATGCAGTGCGGTCGCGTGGCACAAATGCTGCGTGTAAGCCTGGATAAGGCGCTGCCATGCGTTCCTGAGATCAGCGCCAACAAATATATGCTGAACATCCGCTTTATTGCTGCAGATTATGTGGCCAAGAGCGCCTTATACAATGCAGATGTTAAGTTCAACCTGACTTTCTGCTCATTGTAATCGCCCTTTCCGGTTCGAAACTGGCCCAACCGCGCAAATAAAACTGGCACAAATTTTCTGAAAATCCCGATTCATGCACATGAATAAAATAACCACAGTGGCCTGTCCACAATGTAAAAAAGAAACAATATGGAATCATTCGAACTGCTATCGCCCATTTTGCAGCGAACGCTGCAAAATGATCGATTTGGGACAATGGTTCTCGGAAGATTATTGCATCTCCCATACCGACAGCAATCCGGAAGAAGATCCGGCTCACCAGGCATGACGCAGCATTGCAATACCATGTGCCCCATGCTGCCAAGCTATTTTCATATCCTCAGAATATAATCCGCCAAGCGCATATACCGGGATGGCGGAACTTTCTGCCATCTGCGCAAATCTATTCCATCCCAAATGAGCTGCGCCTGGATGGCTTCGAGTAGGCAATACAGGACTCAGCACCACAAAATCCAGCCCCAGCCTGCTGGCCCGCCGTATATCTTCAATACTATGACAAGATACAGCACACAAGGGAAAATCCGGGCGCGATTGACATGCATCAAGCTGCGAACCAGTCATATGTACACCGTCAGCCTGCACTTCCTTAGCCAATTCTGAATCAGAATTTATCAGCACTTGTGCACCATATCTGTGTGCCATTTTCACCACATCCATGGACAACTGCCGCATTGCCTCCCGGGAATAGCCTGGTTCCCGTACCTGAACCAGCTTCAAGCCATTTCCCAGTGCATCTTGCAAACGCTCCAGGAATAATTCGCTTCCCAGTTCGGCAGCATTACTGATCGCGTACAAAGAAGGCAATTGTAACGCGCGAAAAATAAATTCATTGGCTGGAAGCACAGGGGACACCGTCAAACCATAGGTAGTCTGCCAACTCAACGATTGATTTTCTTTTCCGTGCAGCCAACCCTGCCATGAAGTAACGCGAAAGAAATTCAGCCGCACTTTACCATGCGCATAATTATAACTACGCGCCAGCCACGGATAAGCAGTCACAATTTCAATGCCTAACTCTTCGCAGAGCTCTCGTTGTAAAGCTTGCAGCAGGGTTTCCCCCTGTTCAACCTTCCCTCCCGGAAATTCCCAGTAACCTGCATACGACTTCCCATCCGGCCGCTGCGCCAGTAGAAAACTTCCGCCCCCATTTCCACTATGAAGCACAGGCAGACCATTTTCCTGGTTACCTCCTTGCAGCAATATACCAACGACAACATCAATCACATTCAGACCCATAACTATAGATGCATCCGGCAATTTACCGCATTTCGTCTAATCAGCAATCTCCCGGCCATTCTATTCCCTGTCCAATGTCAAATTCAGCATCGGACGATTCCGTTCGCCAGGAGCTACCGACCCCTAACCCATTCTGCACAGACGAGCAAACTCATTTCCATATGATTTCGATCCGAATTTCATGCACCCCAAACAAAATATTCACTGTTCCGAAACATGCTTTTTTTGTAATATCCTGTATGCTGTGCATTCTAGGTACCCTGTCCTCTTATCATACACAGGCTGAACGAAAATATTATGATGGTAGCGCATCGCATTCTAATTTTTTTGCAGTAACAACAGCAAACCATGCCTCTTCTCCCCGATCTGCCCGGCAGCCATCCGCCAATCCGAATATTTAGGTAACGTATGACGACCGATGCCGAAATACTCCTGCAGGAGGTTTCCGCTTACTTAAAACCCAAGGATGTGGAGCACATCCGGCAGGCACTTGAATTCAGTGACCATGCACACAAAGGCCAGCTGCGCAAATCAGGTGAACCTTATATTTCCCACCCTATCGCTGTCGCCCGGATTCTTACCCCGCTGCATCTGGATGCACAGGCCATCATGGCAGCACTACTGCATGATGTAGTGGAAGACACGGACATCCGCAATGAAGAATTGGCCAGCACATTCGGAAACCCTGTAGCTGGACTGGTAGAAGGTCTGAGCAAGCTGGATAAAATTGAATTTCAGACCAAGGAAGATGCACAGGCAGAAAACTTCCGGAAAATGCTGCTGGCAATGGCACAAGATGTACGCGTCATTTTAATCAAGCTGGCTGACCGCCTTCACAACATGCGCACGTTAAAATCAATGGCGCGTGAAAAATGTGAACGTATTGCGCGCGAAACCATGGAAATATACGCCCCAATCGCCAACCGTCTAGGCCTCAACAGCATCTACCAGGAGTTAGAAGACCTCAGCTTCAAGCACCTCTATCCCAAACGCTATGAAGTCCTGGTCAAGGCTCTGAAAGTAGCCCGCGGCAACCGCCGTGAGGTGGTGAAAAAAATCCAGGAAGCCATACAGGAACGCCTGGAAGAACATCATATAACTGCCCAGGTGCAAGGGCGGGAAAAACATCTATATGGCATTTACAAAAAAATGCAAGCCAAATCACTGGCCTTCTCCCAAGTACAGGACATTTATGGATTCCGTGTGCTGGTGGAAGATGTCGCTTCCTGTTACCTGGCACTGGGGTTGCTTCATGGCTTGTACAAACCCATTCCTGGAAAATTCAAGGATTACATCGCCATCCCCAAGGCAAACGCTTATCAATCACTACACACTACGCTGTTCGGCCCATACGGCACCCCCATTGAAATACAGATCCGCACTCAAGAAATGCACAAGATTGCTGAAACCGGCGTTGCCTCTCACTGGCTATACAAGACCGGACATTCATCCTTTACTGCCCTCCACAAAAAAACTCACCAATGGCTCCAAAGCCTGCTGGAAAGCTTAAGCCAGAGTGGCGATTCCATAGAATTTCTAGAACACCTGAAAGTGGATCTATTCCCGGATGAAGTATACGTTTTTACCCCCAAGGGCAAAATACTTGCTCTTCCACGAGGCGCAACTGCTGTGGATTTCGCCTATAGCGTGCACACCGATATCGGCAACCGGTGCGTAGCTGCCAAGGTAAATTTTGAACTGGCTCCATTACGCGTGGAAATGAAAAATGGCGATTGTGTGGAAATCATTACCGCACCGCATGCCCATCCCAATCCTGCATGGCTTAGCTATGTCGTAACCAGCAAAGCGCGCAGCCAGATTCGCCATGCGCTCAAAACCATGCATTTCGAGGAATCAGCCGCGCTCGGTGAACGCCTGCTCAGCCAGTCGCTTGCCTCACTTGGGCTCAAGATTCAAGACATTGACATGTTGAATTGGGAAAAACTACTCAAGGAAACGGGCGTCAAATCTCGCCAGGAAATTTTTGCCGACATCGCACTGGGGCGCCGTCTGAACATGGTTATTGCCCGCCAGCTTATACGAATCGCAGAAACCGGGGGTATGCAGGAACATCCTGCGACAAGCAGCGTAGTCACCATTCTGGGCACCGAAGGCATGGCAGTGCAATTTGCAAAATGCTGCCGCCCCATTCCAGGGGACCCGATCGTCGGCATCATCAAAAAAGGGCAGGGCTTGATCGTGCATACACATGACTGCCCTGCACTCCGCAAAGGCCGCGGCGGGATGGACAAATGGCTGGACGTAGTATGGGACAAGCACATCAACCGGCCTTTTGAAGTAAGCATCAAGTTAATCGTAGCCAATCAACGCGGAGTTCTCGCCAAGGTTGCTGCGGCCATTGCCGATGCCGAATCCAATATTGAGAACGTTCATTTCACCAACGAGGGCAATTACACCACCCTGTATTTCACCTTACAGGTGGGCAATCGCATACACTTGGCCAGGGTGATACGCGGGCTGCGCGGAATTACCGAGGTAGTACGCATTACCCGCATCAAAAGCATGCCTACCTGATGAACAAATATTACCGGGCTGGCTTGAAATGTTTTTCTGCAAAATTCCTTAGCATCTCCAATCTTGAAACATGAAGTCATTGCATCCGTCACCCCTCACACCATGCTGCACAGCAAGCCGTATTTCCTGCACTGCAGGAATCCTAAAACAAAACCAGAATCAACCCATACTCCAACGGGCTAACCGTTTACCGAGGCTTCAGTGAAAGTGCATGCTGATATAGCATATTGCGCCCTACGCCAGTAATACGTGCTGCAAGCTGGACTGCCTGCTTAAGTGGCAAGTCATGCAATAGCTCCGCCAATACACGTTCCGATTCTGCATCCAACCCCTGTTTCTGTTCCACTGCTCCAGAAACCAGCACTACAAACTCCCCCCGTTGCCGGTTGGAATCCTCATTCAGCCAGTCCAGCGCCTCTGCAAGGGAACATCGCTGGATACTTTCGAAAAACTTGGTGATTTCCCGCGCAAATACAATTTCCCTGTCATGGCCGAAGACAGCCTGAAGATCAGCCACACATTCCAGTATACGGTGTGGCGCTTCATAAAAAACCAGGGTACAGCGCAAGGCGGCCAGATTTTCCAACTCCCTGCGACGGGCAGACGCTCTGTTCGGCAGAAACCCATAAAAAAGAAAATGTGGCGAGACCAGTCCGGAAACAGATAAAGCTGCCAGTGCCGCATTGGCTCCTGGAACAGGGATCACCTTGTGGCCGGCAGCACGTACCCCGGCCACAAGGAGCGAACCGGGATCACTAATCGTCGGAGTACCTGCATCCGATACCAGCGCAACTGACTCCCCCCTTGCCAGCAAAGCAATCACCTTTTCTGCGGCTCCACGCTCATTATGCTGATGTAGCGACACCAGATTTTTTGCCGAAATGGAATAGTGCATCAACAGATTTGCTGTATTTCTCGTATCTTCAGCGGCAATGGTATCTGACAACGCCAGGATATCGAGTGCGCGCAAACTGATATCCCGTAAATTCCCAATTGGAGTGGCAACCACATATAATGCACATTCTAATTTTTGACTTTGCGTGCCATGCATCACCATTCCTTTCATTTATTTCGGTCAGCTGCCACACTATACTTGAGCAACGGAGCCGGTGCCACTGCGAGGAATTCCCGCTGCAGCACCCGAAACCTGCGTCACACCGGTAAGGTGATCTATCCTCCCTATATTCAGGCTGAAAAGGACGGACTCTCTGCACGCACCTGCCTAAATCCCCTGTTCATGCTTCAATCCGCAGCAGAGCAGACATGAGCACACGCGGCGAAACCGCGGAACTTTTGGCGGCCCAGTATTTGTCCAACCAGGGCCTTAAACTCTTGAAGCGGAATTACCGTTGCAGGCACGGCGAAATTGACCTGATTCTGCAAGACGGAGACACACTGGTTTTTGCAGAAGTGCGTTTGCGTAGCCACAACCATTATGGTGGAGCAGCTGCCAGTATCAATGCAGCCAAACAAAAGCGTCTGATCCGCACCGCCCAGCATTATCTCGCTACGCTCGGCTACACCCCGCCCTGTCGTTTTGATGCATTATTATTTCACAATCTCGATAACGGTTGGCCAGAATGGATCAGAAATGCCTTTACCACCTGAATTCGGGTAAAATCGGCAATCCACACCTGAAGGTGTGGGCAACATGAATGGAATCAGATTTCACTCGTTCCATGAATACACAATTTAAATCGAGGAAACAATGCATTATTTCAATTTCCTATTTCTGACCATCGTGCTGGTTGTAACACAAGGATGCGTTCCGGTAGTGGGTGCAGGCGTCGCCGCAGGGGCTCTGCTCTCTTCCGACCGTCGTACTGCCGGTATCATTCTCGAAGATGAAAATATTGAAAACAAGGCACTGAAACAAATCAGCGCCCAATACCGGGACACGGTACATGTGAACGTGACCAGCTTCAATCGTCGCGTGCTCGTTACCGGACAGGTACCGAATGAAAAAATAAAAGCAGACATTGAACAAATTGTTTCCAGCCTCACCAATGTAAAGGCTATCAATAATGAGCTGCAGGTATCCTCATCTCTCGCTGACCTGTCATGGCGCAGCAACGACAGCATGATTACCGGCAATATCAAAATGCGGTTCATCAGCAGCGGCAAGGGTTTTGAGCCTGAGCATGTAAAAATCATTACCGAAAATAGCACCGTGTACCTGATGGGTCTGGTTTATCACAAGGAAGCAGAATCCGCTACCGAGATCGCCAGCAGCTCCCGTGGCGTGGAGCGAGTTGTAAAGGTTTTTGAATATCTGGACTAACGGATTGAATTTCTTTTTTTTCAGAACACACAGGAACCAGAAAATATTGCAGCTTCATCACGGAACAATACCATGGTCTGAGCGCCAGAAATGCTGAACCCTACTGAAATTACGCTGCATCAACAATCAAAATTTCTCGAAATTGCTTTTGATGACGGCTCGCGTTACCACCTGTCCTATGAGTTCCTGCGGGTACACTCACCTTCTGCTGCAGTCCGTGGTCACAGCCCCAGCGAGCAAGTTCTCCAGACTGGCAAACAGCATGTAAATGTGCTCGACCTGCAACCAGTAGGGAGCTATGCCATCAAACTGATTTTTGATGACGGCCACGATTCTGGCCTGTATTCGTGGAACTACCTGTATGATCTTGGCAAGCATCAGGATGAATTATGGCGCGAATATCTGCACAGGCTGTCAGAAACCGGCAAGAGTCGTGCCCCACATAACTCTTTGGAACAAACCAACCATCCAGAGGGAAAAAATGGATAAAACAACCTCTTTTGGCTTTGCAACGATACCGGAAACAGAAAAAGCTCATCGTGTAGCCGAAGTTTTCACTTCTGTCGCCAATAAATATGATGTGATGAACGACCTCATGTCTGCGGGTCTCCACCGGTTATGGAAACGTTTTGCTGTCCAGATCAGCGGGGTGCGCGCCGGAGAACGGGTGCTGGATGTGGCAGGAGGATCGGGTGACCTCTCGCGCCAGTTCGCCAGATGCGTTGGACCAAGCGGAGAAATCTGGCTGACGGACATTAACAATGCAATGCTGCGTGTCGGTCGGGACCGCCTGATTGATGAAGGAATCACGGTCCCCGCAGTACAGTGCGACGCAGAAAATTTGCCATTTCCATCCAATTATTTCAACTGTATCAGCATTGCTTTCGGACTGCGCAATGTCACTCACAAGGATACTGCATTACTTGAAATGCGACGTGTGCTTAAACCTGGCGGCCGCTTGCTGGTACTGGAATTTTCCAGGATCTGGAAGCCGATGCAACCTGCATACGATGCATACTCCTTTCATCTGCTTCCACGGATGGGCAAACTGATCGCCGGAGATGCGGACAGTTATCGCTATCTCGCAGAATCCATCCGCATGCACCCATCGCAGGAGGAACTGAAGCGCATGATGGAAGAAGCTGGTCTGCACCATGTTGAATACTTCAACCTGAATGCTGGCATTGTGGCTCTTCACAGAGGATACAAAATTTAACCCGGTCACTCGCTGTTTCCTGCTGAATCCAGGAACGCGCGAAAATATTCAGCCTTCTTTGCCTGGCTGGTTTTTTTGAAATTCATATATAATTTAACCGTTCCAGGCACCCGGGCATTTTCCCGATCCTCAAACCGCTTTTTGTTGTTAACTATTATTAAGAGGTAGTCCATGAAACGTTTTCTGATGTTGTTTGCTCTCGCATTGATCAGTCTTCCCATGTTAACGGTTAGCGCCGAAGCCAAGCGCATGGGAGGGGGCGGAAACATTGGCCACCAGCGTGCAGTAAGCCCGCAACAGACACCAAAATCGCCCTCCGCAGCACCCGCTCCCTCCAATCCGGCCGCACCTGCGGCAGGCAATAAATGGCTTGGCCCTTTGGCCGGTCTGGCAATCGGTGCCGGCCTGGGCGCAATGTTTGCCGGCGGTCTGGGCAGCCTGGGCGGCGCAATAGGCGGTATTCTGCTAGCGCTTCTTGCAGCAGGCCTGATCATGTTTCTGGTTTCCCGCTTCCGTAAAGCACAGCAGCCTGCAGTGCAATATGCCGGCAGCAGTGCTTCCAGCTTCCAGCGGGAATCGGCACAGCCCTCATTTTCAGGACAGGCCGCTGCACCGCAATATCATCAGACACGTACTAGCGGCAATATCCCTGCAGATTTCCCGGTAGAAGCGTTCCTGCGCAGCGCCAAAACTTCATTCATACGACTGCAGGCCGCAAATGACCGCAAGGATCTGAACGATATTCGTGAATATACCACTCCGGAAATGTTCGCAGAAATTTCCCTGCAATTACAGGAACGTGGCGATGCTCCGCAAAAAACGGATGTGCTCTCGATTGATACCCAGATTATCGAGGTCGCCAATGAAAATGGCTATGCCATCGCCAGTGTGCGCATGACCGGCCAATTGCGTGAAAACAACGGGCCATCTGAGAATTTTGATGAAATCTGGCATGTGCAGAAAAATCTGCGTGATGAAAAAGCCGTCTGGTTACTCTCCGGTATCCAGCAAGTCGCATAAACATGCTTGGCCAGCCCACCGCTTCCGTTCTCAGCCACTTGCTCGCACAAAGCGGCTGGGCAGCAAAGCGGTTGGCACCCCATGCAGGAAAAACGGTTTGCTTTCAAATCGCTCCATTTTCTTTTTCTTATACTATTCAGGATGATGGAAGCATTTCTGCTGCAGCGGAAGCAACGAACGCTGACGCAGTCTGTACCATACCTCCATCATTGCTTCCGCGCCTGGCAGTCCAGGATGAATCTGCTTACTTGCAAATTGAAAACGCTGGGGATGCCGCGCTGCTAGCTGAAATTTTTTATCTCAGCCGACATTTGCGCTGGGATGTGGCCGAAGACCTAAGCCACCTGACTGGAGATATCGCAGCAGAACACATGGTTCAATATGCGAATGCCGGCCGGCGATATATACAGCATACTGCAACCGTCCTGTCACAGGCACTGGCAGAATTCTGGACAGAAGAAGACCCGCTGCTTGCCAAATCGACCCATATCTCAAGCTTTGTGCATCAGACCGACAAGCTGCGGGACGATGTGGCACGGCTGGAACAACGCATCCACCGCTTGAACGGTTCCTGAGCAGGAACCATCGATATTTATTGCCATGACAAAATGAATGAACGCTCGCTTGCAGAGCTGCCGCAGAATTTACCATGCGCCTGATACGCCTGCTGAAAATAATTTTTGTCGTGCTGCGCTTCGGCCTGGATGAATTTCTGCTTCCCCACGCACGAACGCGCTGGCTGCCAGCCACCATCAATCTGCTGCTCTTTACGCGAAAAAATTCCTCCCCACTCGCCGAAAGACTGCGCCTTGCGCTGGAAAGCCTGGGACCTATCTTCGTCAAGTTCGGACAAATGCTTTCCACTCGTCGAGACCTGATGCCAACCGACATCGCAGACGAACTCGCAAAACTGCAAGACCAGGTTCCGCCATTTTCTTCCGCCCAGGCTATATTTCTGCTGGAATCCGCCTACAAAAAAAAACTTGGCGAAGTTTTCCGCACTTTTGAAGAAACTCCTGTTGCCAGCGCCTCCGTAGCGCAAGTGCATTTTGCCGTGCTGCATGACGGACGGGAAGTGGCGGTTAAAATCCTGCGCCCTGGAATTGCGGACATTATTTCGCATGACATCGCGCTACTGGACACCTGCGCCTATCTGCTTGAACATAGCTGGAAAGATGCAAAACGACTCAAACCGCGCCAGGTAATCGAAGAATTCAAGAAACATCTGCACAACGAACTCGACCTGATGCGTGAAGCCTCCAGTGCAAGCCAGTTGAAGCGTAATTTCAGCAACTCCAGCCTGCTGATCGTTCCGGAAATTTATTGGGACTGGTGCACAGAACAAATAATGGTCATGGAGCGCATGCATGGCCTTCCGGTCAACCGGGGGGATGTCCTGCGCACAGCCGGTATCGATCTTCCGAAACTGGCTGCCAATGGGGTTGAAATTTTCTACACCCAGGTTTTTCGCGATGGTTTTTTTCACGCGGATATGCACCCCGGCAATATCCAGATTGCAGCAGATGGACGTTACATCGCTCTGGATTTTGGAATCATGGGCACACTCACCGATCCCGACAAGCAATATCTTGCGCAAAATTTTATTGCTTTTTTTCGCCGTGATTACAAGCGTGTGGCTGAAGTCCACATAGAATCGGGATGGGCTCCTGCCAATACCCGCGTGGACGAATTGGAAGCGGCAATCCGCTCGGTATGCGAACCTATCTTCGACCGCCCCCTGCGTGAAGTTTCTTTTGGACGCGTATTGCTGCGTCTTTTCCAGACATCGCGCCAATTTGGCATTGAAGTACAGCCGCAACTTGTTCTGTTGCAAAAAACCCTGCTCAACATTGAAGGCCTGGGCCTACAACTGGATCCGGAGCTGGATCTCTGGAAAACAGCCAAACCTTGGCTGGAATGCTGGATGAGCGAGCAGGTCGGCTGGCGCGGTTTTCTGAATGCGCTGAGAACAGAAGCGCCAAACTACGCCACCCTGCTTCCGCAGTTACCGCGTTTACTGCACCAGAGCCTGAATGAAAAACCGGAATTGCAACTGACAAAAGCAATTCACGAATTGATCAACCGTCAGAACAGAATCCAGCTGCAAATCAACCTGATTGCATTCGTCGTCCTGTGCGGACTGATTGTGCTGTATTTTATTCGCGGATAACCGGATATCCGCCTGCGTCACACTGGCTGCTGGATAAAAAAAGGGCGCACCGGCATAGGCGCGCCCTACACTACAATGAAAAAAGCATCCGGTCACGCTTCTTTGTGATATCCCACCACCCGTTCTACCTCATTCCTGGAACCAAGTATCACCGGCACGCGCTGATGCAGACCTGTCGGCTTGAGCTCCATGATGCTTCCGCGACCGGTAGAACTCATCCCTCCAGCCTGTTCCACAATAAACGACATGGGATTGGCCTCATACAGCAAACGCAGCTTGCCTGCCTTACCCGCTTCCTTAGTATCGAACGGATACATGAATATGCCCCCGCGGCTGAGAATCCGGTGAACCTCTGCAACCATGGAAGCCACCCATCGCATATTGAAATTTTTTTCCCGCCCCCCCGGCGATTTCCCTTTCACACATTCATCCACGTAACGCTGCACAGGGGCTTCCCAGAAGCGCTGATTGGACATGTTAATGGCAAATTCCTGAGTATCGACAGGAATCGTCATGTTCGGATGGGTCAGAATGAATTCCCCAATGTCATTATTCAGCGTAAAGCCATTCACCCCATGCCCGGTAGTCAGCACCAGCATGGTAGATGGGCCATACAATGCATAACCGGCACACACCTGCTCAGTTCCGGGTTGCAGAAAATCCTCGGCTGTCGGATGAATACTTCCTGCCGGGCAACGCAGGATCGAAAAAATCGTGCCCACGGAAATATTCACATCGATGTTGGAAGAACCGTCCAACGGATCGAAAGTCAGCAAATACCTACCTTTCGGATACTGGGCAGGGATCGGGTAAATATCATCCATTTCTTCCGAGGCCATGGCCGCCAGATGACCTCCCCATTCATTCGCCTTAATAAACAGCTCATTCGTGATTACATCCAGCTTCTTCTGGGTTTCACCCTGCACATTTTCGCTACCTGCGCTCCCCAGAACGCCAATCAGGGCTCCCTTGTTCACACTATGGGCAATCTGTTTGCAAGCCGTAACGATATCACCGATCAACCCGGTGAGATCATCGCTTGCACCCGGTATTTGCCGTTGTTCCTCAATCATGAATTGCACCAGATTCTTGCTCATGCTGTTTCCCTTGCCTTGGTGGATAAAAATTTTTGCATTTCACCATTTTACAGGTTTTTGTATACTCCCTCCAAGTCTCCGAGGAACCAGAACCCGGATTTATTCACCACAGCCCAGACCAGAACCGATCTGCAACACAGGCCGAACGGGCGACGCTGAGTTCCCTGTTCTGCTGCCTGGCTCGCGCACTCCCAGACTGGTCACAGGAATATGGAATCCCTCCGCGGGTAGTCTCCATAGAATCATGACAACGTACTGTTTGCATGATCTGATAAAATGATAAAAACCAGAGTCTGCAAAGAAGCCTTTGCGGGACAACCCAGGCAGGCGCCACTTCGACTTTACAGGCAAGATCCGGCATGCACCTGTCCGGCGATAGAACTTTTGCTCCCGCTGCAGCACAAACAAGAAGACTACCCGTCGTGCAGATATGTGAATCCGGTCGTAAAAATAAGGGCCATGAGCATCATATAAGGGCATCATCCATGCGTTTTCCAGCATTATTGGTTTTGATCACAATGTTGAACCCTGCCCTGGCGGCAACCAACCAGGATGCAGACTTTATCGCTGCACGCGATGCATTCCGCGCGGGGGATTCGGCAAAGCTGGATCGCATGGCTAAAAAACTCAAGCATTCTCCACTGGAGCCCTACGTAGCTTATTACCAGCTGCGCATACAACTGGAAACCGTCCCCGCACACGCTATCCAGGAATTTCTGGCACGCCCGGACGACACGCCTCTGATCAACCGCTTACGCGCAGAGTGGTTACGCCTGCTCGGGAAAAGGCAGCAATGGGATGAGTTTTCAGCCCAGTTTCCGCGGCTGGTGGGCGAAGAAACCGATCTGACCTGTTATGCGCTACGTTCACGCCAGTCCCTGCAAGCAGAACAGGTACTGCATGAAGCGCGCAAACTGTGGACATCGAATAATGCCGATCTGCCGGAAAACTGTGCGCCATTGCTTGATGCAGCGATCGCCAGCGGCATTATCAGTGAAACAGACATCTGGCTGCGATTGCGTCATGCACTGGAGGAAGGCAACCTGACGCTGGCCAAGCAGCTATCGGGAAAACTGCCCGCCAACCGCGCCCTCTCCTCATCCGATCTGGATAGCGCCGCTACCGATCCGATCGCCTATCTGGGCGCGGCCCCACTGGACAACGCCCCTGAAGCGCAACGTTTCGTGGCCTTGTTCGCACTGCAACGGCTTGCCAAGCAATCACCCCAGCTTGCCTACCTGCAATGGGAAAGTAAGGCGGCCTATTTCACCAAAGAAGAACAGGGCTATTTTTATGGCTGGCTGGCCTATGAAGCTGCGCGCAAGCGGGATGCCCGCGCACTGGAGTGGTACCAGGCGGCAGGTTCAACCCCCCTGAACCCGCAGCAGCTGGCATGGCGAACCCGCACCTCCCTGCTTGCACAGAACTGGAGAGAAGTGCAGCTCAGCATTGATGCCATGACACCGCAACAGCAACGTGAAGGCGTCTGGCGCTATTGGAAAGCTCGCGCTTTGAAAGCACAGGGAAACCTTGCAACTGCAAATGAACTGTTTTCCCAGCTGAGCAGTGAGCATAACTTTTACGGCCAGCTTGCCTCAGAGGAAATCGGAACGGATACCCGTGCAGCCATACCTACCGGATACCAGCCTGGAAAGACGGAAATCAATGAAATGTTGGCCCGCCCGGCCATCCAGCGCACCCTGGCGCTCTACCGCATGAATCTGCGCACCGATGCTTTTCGGGAATGGGCCTGGGCCTCCCGCAAGCTGGACGACAAGCAACTACTGGTGGCAGCCGAAATCGCACGCCGAAACGGGATGTATGACTATGCAATCAACACTGCCGACCGCACCACCCAGGTACACGACTTCAACCTGCGCTATCTTGCTCCCTACCGGGAAACACTGCAAGACCATATCCGCCACAATGAGCTGGACGAAGCCTGGGTCTATGGGTTGATCCGGCAGGAAAGCCGCTTCGCCTACCAGGCGAAATCCCCCGTCGGAGCAACCGGCCTCATGCAGATCATGCCCGCCACGGCCAAGTGGATCGCACAGAAAATTGGCATCAAGTCATTCCGACAGTCACTGGCCAACCAGCTGGATACGCATTTCAGGCTGGGCACGTACTACATGAAAACGGTACTTTCGTCTTTCGATAACAACCCGCTGCTGGCCTCTGCCGCTTACAATGCCGGCCCATCGCGTGCCAGCAAATGGCGCGGGGACACCTTGCTGGAAGGAGCGGTTTACGCCGAAAATATCCCTTTCGATGAAACGCGCAATTATGTAAAGAAAGTCATGAGCAATACCATGTACTACTCACAGCTTTTCGGTCACCCGCCCAGCACGCTCAAGCAGCGTCTGGGCGTGATCGCAGCCAAAACCACCGTGGTGAATGCGCAAACACTCTCCGATGAAAGATAACGGCCTGAAAGTGTACAGCGTAGGCGGCGCAGTGCGTGACGAACTGCTCGGCTTACCGGTGCGGGATCATGACTGGGTGGTAATAGGCAGCACGCCGGAAGACATGCTGGCACGGGGTTTTCTAACCATTGGCAAAGATTTTCCGGTATTCCTGCACCCGGGAAGGCACGAAGAATATGCGCTGGCGCGTACTGAGCGCAAAACTGCGCCGGGCTACCGGGGATTCGCCATCCATGCCGCGCCGGACGTGACACTGGAGCAGGACCTGCTGCGCCGTGACTTTACCATTAACGCCATAGCCCGCGGCCCGGACGGCAGGCTGATTGACCCGTACCATGGCATAGCCGACTTGCGCGCAGGAATCCTGCGCCATGTCAGCCCCGCGTTCAGCGAAGACCCGGTGCGCATTCTCCGCGCGGCCCGGTTTGTGGCTCGTTTCGGTTTCAGAATCGCACCTGAAACCATGGAACTGATGCGCGAAATGGTTGCAAACGGCGAAGCGGATACCCTGGTACCGGAACGCGTATGGCAAGAAATCGCGCGCGCCCTGATGGAAGCCACCCCATCCCGCTTCTTTATCACCTTGCGCGAATGCAACGCACTGATCAAAATTCTGCCGGAAATTCACGCCCTGTTCGGCGTGCCGCAGCCCCCCAGATATCACCCGGAAATCGATTGCGGCATACACACCATGCTGGTGCTGGATGATGCCGCACAACACGGCTACCCGCTTGAAGTCCGTTTTGCCGCACTCACCCACGATCTTGGCAAGGGCAACACACCGGAAGACATCCTGCCCCGCCATATTGGACATGAAGCACACGGCGTGGAATTGCTGCACGCGCTTTGCGTCCGTCTGCGTGTACCCAACGAATGCCGCGACCTCGGGCTGCTGGTCGCACGCCATCACGGCAATGTACATCGTGCCCGCGAACTGCGTCCGGAAACCATCGTCGACCTGTTACACAACTGCGATGCATGGCGCAGGCCAGCGCGGTTCGAGAACCTGTTGCAGGCATGCGCCTCCGATGCCCGGGGGCGCACCGGGCATGAACAGGACGACTATCCGCAGGCCGGATACCTGCTGCGCATGCTTCAGGCAGCGCAGACCGTGAATGCTGGCGACATCGCACAACAGTGCAAAAACGGGCAGGCCATTGCAGAGAAAATACGGGAGGCCAGGATCATCGCCGTGGAACAGGCAACCAGGGAGATCGCCCAACCCCCTGGATAGCTGTGCTGGATTTTTTAGCCGGGTCGTGTTTCTTTATTATTTGTTGGCGAAATTCTGCAGGATAGGCCGGATTGTTTTACCCGGGCATGATCAAACTCCTGTAAATGAAACAGACAGTATCCACTAAATGGTGGGCAACCCAAGACGAAATGGCCGCTCACGAACTATAGATTAATAAAAGACACAGGCACGCTCACTTTTACAAGTGCATTGTCAGATTAGATTGAGATCTGCTTCAACTCACACCATTTTCAAGGAATGTAAATTTGTGAATTTAATAATTTCTGGATGGTGCCAAGAATTCTTAATATATTTCTGTCTGCGGCATCAAGTCCCCTTCGACCTACCGGCCTATCAATGGCTTAAACATGTCATCCAAGCCATTCTTTTGTTGAACCGATTTTGATTTCGTATCAATTCAAAGTTTCCATTATACTGATTCAGTCCCAATCGTAGTCACCCCTCCCATGGCCTCTATGGTGATGATGGTGGCCGCCCCTGTCATAACCTCTGCCATCATAGTAACCCCTATAGCCTCCCCAACCACCTCTGTAGTCGTAGTAGCCAGGAACATAAACATTGTTATACCAATTATCCTGAACAAAATAGACTGGTTGGCCACATGCACCATATCTATGGCAATGTCTACCCCAGTTACTCCGGTGGGTTGGAGGTACACGCAGATAAATCGGTTGCGGTACCATCCCCATTGGCACTGATTGAATAATAACTGGTGCAGGGTAGATTACCGCTGGTCGTGGAAAATTGCCAATATCAATTTGCCCATAAAAACCGGGCTGGCCGATATTCACTGACATTCCAACATGATCAGCAAATACCGGGACAGCAATAGTGACCAGTACAGTTGCTAATAAAAAACGCTTCATGGCGAGACCCCTTTGTTTGCTATCCGTGTTGATATAACGTATCAGCGCATTGGATAGATGACAATGATTATCAATTTCCTGCTAGATATTCAAAGTCAACCAGGAATAATTAGGGTCTGAGAATAGTGAAGTCCAATGTATTCTTAGAGTGCCCATTACAACCCACAGCGGCTGTGTTGGTTCGTCGCAACACCGCCAATTTTAAAGTTCAACGGTTATCCGTTGGCCTTTTTTCATATGCATTTCCGCGTGTTCGTGGAACTTTCCTGCTAATTCTTGCGAACTTCTTGTCAGGCTATTCAGTCAAGATTTGGGCGCTATTTTCTTCCTGTGCATTATCTCTGCGTCCCTACCTAAGCATTTATAGCTGAAATTTGTGAGACAGATATTTTATATCCCATAATTTCAATAAATTATAAGAAGGTCCGGGTGAACAACTTGATGAAAAAGCTGGCAGGCAAAGGGGCTAGGTAATTTATTGCGCCACACATGATTAATACTTTGCTCACTAATTTCTAAAATTATATCCAAGCACAGCCCCTGTCTGATCCCATGGGTTCCGCGTAGCACCATGCATTATCGAGAAATGCCACAAATCAATAAGGCACCATTGCGGAATAATATACATACATATATATTATAGTATTTGTGTATAATTTGGACGATGTTCAAGGGAATATCAGGGTTAATTCGTAAGCCATTTTAGGGTCGCCATGTCCTGATTTATCCAATTTGAACGTACAGATAGAAATGATTGACCAAACGATATTAATTTCTATTGTCATTTGATAGCATATATCATATCCGCATTGAAGTAGCGCATTCAAATGCCAGCGTATGCTTCATTCAACCTGCCAATTCTTTAGGAGAAATCACCGATGGCTTCATATACATTTAAAGTCAATAACGTTTCCAAGACGGTTACAGTCCCCGATGGAAATATGCCTTTGTTGTGGGTTCTGCGAGATATTCTTGGCCTGACGGGAACAAAATATGGCTGCGGTATAGAGAAATGCTTTGCATGCACCATTCTGATCAATGGTCAGCCTGAACATGCCTGCGTTTACAACGTTTCTTCTGCGGCAGGTAAAAATATTCTTACCATTGAAGCCCTGGAAATGGGGCTGAATGACCCCGATCTGGAGAAAGTCAAGAAAGTCTGGATTGAGCATCAGGTTCCGCAATGTGGATATTGCCAGTGCGGCATGATCATGGCTGTGACAGGAGCGATAAAAGCGGGCCATCACGGTAAGGAAATTCTTCCCGAGATTCAAAATATTTGCGTATGCGGCACGTATCAACGTATTCGTGAAGCCATCACCGACTCTACAGCCGAGCTTTAAACCCATTCACTGGAGCGCATAATGAATAACGAAACGCAAATATCGGCTGTTGAGGATAACAACTCACTTCAGCCATCACGCAGAAAATTCATAGTCAGCATGGCAGGTGGGCTGGGAGGGCTGTTTATCGGTTTTTTACTTCCAACCAACGGATTCAGGTCGGGGCTGCCAGAAGCAGAGGCTGCAACACTGGATGAACCACCAGCAGGGTCGAATAATCTAAATGCCTGGATCAAAGTCGGCCCCACTGGCTCGATTGAACTGCTGTTTGGCAGTTGCGAAATGGGACAAGGCACAATGACCGGATTAGCGCAGCTACTGGCCGAAGAATTCAAGGTTGGCTGGGATCAGATTAATATCCGGCGTCCGGATACCAGCGAGCTGCCCACAACTTCAACTTTGGCATCTTTCAATTACATCTTACCTATATCCAAGACGCCGGCTTCCACTAGTTTCTGGTATGGAACTGGAGGCAGCAGCGGGATCTCCAGGCGCTGGTACCCTCTCAGAATAGCAGCTGCCCAGGCACGTGAAGTGCTGGTAAAGCAGGCAATGAATCTGCAGGGTGACGACGTGCGAAGCCATTACAGTGTCGCGAACGGCGTGGTTAGTTACCTGGATGGAGGGGTAACCAACCAGTGGACTTATGGGCAGTTAGCACAGACCTCTCTTCCTGTTGTTGATTTTTCAAAAATCGACCCTGCTACCTATCTTACGCCAACCGATTCGTTCCATGTTATCGGGCAACCTCTTCCAAGACCAGATATTCCCCTGAAAGTGAACGGAAGCGCCAAATTTGGGATTGATATTGTACTTCCCGGCATGGTTTTTGCTGCAATCAAACATGGTCCCATTGGTGGCACGCTGGGCACTACCCCTGTAAAACCTTCAGGCGCCCTTGCCCTTGTGCCATGCAAGGCATTGGCTAATCGTGGGGCGATTGTAAAAGACACTATCAATGCAGTGGCTATCGTTGCAGGGGATACCTGGACTGCCATGAAACTGGCAAAAGGGCTGAGTGTCAGCTGGAAACTGCCCGCATCCACGATGCTAGCAACGGTTGATAGCGCGAGCATCCTTTCAAATGCGACAACATTAATGGATACTGCTACCCCCAATGGTGCGACACCACTTTGGCTCGCTGAATCAGGCGATGCCAGCGGCAATGTTGCGGGCCCGATCAGCAACTCGAATACCGCTAATATCAGTGTTATCACGAGTACTGAAACTTCAGTCAATGAAGCTATCAATGCTTCCGCAAAGTCTATACAGGCTACCTTCAGTCTGCCCTACCTGGCGCATGCCACCATGGAAGTGATGAACTGCACGGCTAGCATTATTTTTACCGGATCAACGCCCACAAAATGTGAAATCTGGGCGCCAACCCAAAATCCGGGTTCGGTTCAGACTACGGCCTTTAATTATTTCACTGCCCTGGGATTTCCTCTGACAAAAGACCAGATTGTCGTGCACACAACGTTCCTTGGGGGAGGACTTGGAAGAAAGATTGAGCAAGATTATATTTATCAGGCACTGCAGGTTGCATTTGCAGTGAAAAAACCCGTCAAATTAACCTGGTCACGGGAAGAAGACTCTGCTCATGATTTATATCGCCCGATGGCATTAATCAATGTCAAGGCGGGGCTGACGGATAGCAACCAAATTTCCGGCTGCGCTTACCGGGTGGTTACTCCCTCGATTAGTTGGCAAAGAAGCGGTATTAGAACCAGCCTGGATATGCAGGCAGTTGAAGGTGCCATAGAGCCGCTTTACCAAATGGGCGCCTACTATACGGAGTGGGTGCCGAATAACGATTCAGCACAAATCCCCATCGGTTTCTGGCGTTCAGTGGGAGCCTCTCTGAATGTGTTTGCCTATGAAAGCATGATAGACATGCTTGCTCAAACAGCAGGAATTGATCCGCTGACTTTCCGTTTAAACATTGTCACGGATGACCGGGCAAGGAAGATTCTGGAAACGGTTGACACACATGGCTGGTGGGATGGTTTCAATCCTTCCCATGCCTGGGGGATGGCGATTGCCAAATCATTTGGCACAATTGTAGCGGAGGTATTCGAGGTATCGCTGAATTCCACGGGATCATTAAAAATACATCGCGTTTTATGCGTAGTGGATTGCGGAATTGCGGTCAATCCAGATTCGGTTGAAATGCAAATGCAGGGAGGGATCATTCATGGTATGAATGCTGCATTGTATGGTCAAACCACCTTCACGAAGGGAGTAGCCAAACAACTTAATTTTGGTAGTACTTCTGCCAGCTTGCGTATGTTAAAACTGAATCAGACTCCGGACATCAGGGTTGAAATCATGAAAAATGATTACGCACCTTCAGGCACCGGTGAACCTGGAGTACCGCCCGTTGCACCTGCAATTGCCAATGCCTATGCCAGAGTTTTGGCAACGGCCACCACTCCAGCCGGCAAACGGGTTACTTCGCTACCCATAACGCCATAGCCTGGTCAGAAAACCCGGGATTCAAGCCAATTCTGGAAGTGAGGAATGGCTTGAATGGCCAAAGGCTAATAAATCTGTCGCTATAGGATTCAGGTTGCCTGTTGTGCTTTACGCCAAAATTCAAACCGGTTTTAAAGAATACATAAATCTGGCATGGTCAATCGTTACAGGAGATCATAGGACAGGTGGTTCAAAGTGATCGGTATTCTGCTAGCGGCAGGATTTTCTCGAAGATTTGGTAAAACCAATAAGCTTCTTCATCTTCTGCCCAACGGTGCTTCAATCGGTGCTACGTCAGCAATAAACCTGATTGACGTTCTCCCGGTTTCTATCGCGGTGGTTCAGCCTGACAGCCAGAAACTGGCTAAGCAATTGGAACTTGCTGGACTCCAGGTAGTGACGTGCATGAATGAACAAGGCATGGCATATAGCTTGGCCGCTGCAACGAAATACGCTGCAAAGCTTCCTGAATCCAGCGGTGGTTTTATAATTGCTTTGGCTGACATGCCATTTATCCGGCCGGATTCTATTGAAATGGTGGCCAAAAAGCTTAGTCAAGAGAATCATTCCATCGTGTTGCCAACCTATCAAGGCTCCCGGGGGCACCCTGTAGGCTTCGCGGCAAAGTTTCGAAGTGAACTTGAAAAACTACAGGGGGATGAAGGTGCACGATCGGTAATCAAAAGCCACCAGGATGAGGTACATACTTTCGAATGTGAAGATCCCGGAATATTGATGGACATTGATACCCAAGCGGATCTGGCAGGAATTTAAGGGGCAGAATCCCCAAGGATACTTTCATCCCAGGTACTATTACATGTAGTAGTCCAGACTTCAACTGCCAGACATTGTCCGTTGTTCGGCCATAGCGGCCAATTCATTTTTTTGCATTTCGTTCGCTTTTGTATCTACTGCAGAAGTTCGAATCTCTTCGGGCGCGCCCGAAGAGATGAATCTGGGCACTGAAAAACAAAACTATCAATCCATTGATTAATTTCGTTTGTTAATTAAAACCTGCTAGTCAATCGACATAATGCTTGCAAAAAGCTCTTTGGTAGACATTCGTTCTTCATCATGAAGTTTACTCGAAACCTGCTTGCTTATTTCTAAAGCCCCGCCTCTTCCACTGTAGCCCTTAAAATCACCGCTCTTAGACCAATCCCATTCCTTACCTGAAGATAAAATCTTTAACATAGACTCTTCATCAAATTTTCCTTGAATTAATGCCCTATCAATCACATGAGCACCAATGAAACAAACGGCCCAAAATCCTGCACCACGAAGCGTTATGTATTCTTTTGGATTAGACCATGATTTTGGCTGCCATGATTTAAATGCAGCAAAATAGTTTCGAATAACACGGTACTTTGCCTCCGCATCCTCCAAGCGAGGAAGCTGCGTAGACCTTGATAGCATATATTCGATACCTGTTTTTACAGATCTTAAAGGCAAATCTACGGCGCTCCCCTTTTTTCCTCCTTTGAAGACTCTGTTGTGAAAGACACTCTTATCATCATCTCCAAGTTTCTGAGCAATATATAGCTCCGGATCTCTTCTTTTTAGATACTCTTCTGGAGTTAATCGCACCTCGATACCATCAAGGTGACTAGTATTCATGGGTTTCTGATTTTTGTTGATGTCTTTAAATAATTGAATTTCATCTTCACGCGAAAGCTCATATGCAAGGCAAAACGATGCTATTTTTTCAATTTTTGAATAGCCCTTTTCTCTTCCATTGGCAAAATGCAATCTGTGATTACCATCAATCCTTGAAATCGCAATTTCAGGTGAAGTAAATATCTCCCTCACATCCAATTCTAGAATTCCAATTTCTGGATTTTCATCTGAAATTGGTGTGAACGTAATGACATTCCGTTTCCGAGCGCATAAGAATACCTCAGGCCAAAATCCAAGCTCTTTGGATTTGACATACTCATACGCATCTTTAGCATGAGAAACACTTAAATCTCTCTGTGTACCTAATGGATTTGAATTTTGGTCGTATATGTCAGCTTTTGAAATGTCAGCTAGATCGCATAACTTAGCGAAGCCTCTATAAGCATTAACCCCTAATACACGGCCCCGAATAACGGGAACGCTGAGCTTTATTAATTGTTGAGTTTCTTTTTCCATGAGCCTCAGTCAAAAACGATAGGTTTATTGTTTCGCAATGACAATTTGTCAGCCACACTTTCTATACTGGCAACTATCACACAAATTGTTAGTAATACAGATTGTAGCGATTCTACATTGGACAAATCCTCGTTCAGAAAATACTTATTTGTAGTAAGTTTGAAGGACTTTCGGCCAGCTACTCTCGAACGTAGTTCTTTGACATTTTCCCGCAATGGCGAGTCCGAAACACCAAAAACAATCCAATGGGCAGCAATATTCCGGATTTCCCTCAGCTTATTTAATAAGTCATACAGTTCATTATCAATAATGCCAACTCTTTTTGCTAGTTTGATTCGTGAACTGAACGTTCCCAAAGGGCGATCTCCATCGAGTAACTCATCCTCTTCTTTGAGTTTTGCTGACTTGGGCCATAAGTATTGCTCAAGAATACTCCTTAGTAGATAATCTATTTGAGATGAAGCCAAAATAATCAATGCTCTCGGCTGAGTCTCTACAAGTAGCTCATCTGCAAACTCATCAAAAGATAATTTCTTGGTTTCTTTTGCCATCTTAATGTTCTCTACAAATATTATTTCCCCGTTCAGGTAACACGGGGGGCTATAAAAACATCTCAATGAAATATATCACCAGATCATACAATTAACCATATGTCAAAATATATAGGCCACTTCAAATAAAGAACGGCTCGCGTGTGTATGCGTGGTAAACCAAGAGGTTGGTAGCGCCTATCGAATTAGCTTTTAAGTGACATTCGGCGACCAAGTTGTGCCCGTTATTACACTTACATGGTGTGACCGAAGAGATTCGAACTTCCGCAGTAGATACAAAAGCGGACGAAATGCAAAAAAGTGAATTGACCGCTATGGCCGAACATCAGACAGAATCTGTCAGATGAGGTCTGGATTACTACATATTACAATTAGCAGACAGACTCACAGTCTTTCTTTGCTCTGAACGGACTTGTATAAGTTCAGCCAGGATCGCTATTGCAATTTCGGGTGGAGTACGACTGGAGATATTCAATCCAACCGGACCATGCAACCTGCCAATTTCTTCTTCTGTAAGATCAAATAATGCAAGTCGCTGACGGCGTTTATCGTTATTTGATTTCGAACCAATGGCACCAACATAAAATGCTGATGATTTTAATGCCTCTAGTAGTGCCATATCGTCCAACTTAAGGTCGTGCGTGAGCGCAATGACCGCAGTGCGGCTATTAACCGGAAGCGCCAATACCGCATCATCCGGCATTTCCTTGCTCAGCATCGTGTCCGCGACATCCCATGTTTCCCTCATTTCCTCGCGCGGATCACAAACGATTACATTATAGTCCAGTGCTTGTGCCATTCTTGCCAGATAGCTGGAAACCTGGCCTGCACCAATGATGAGCATTTGCCAACGAGGACCAAAGACTGTTGCAAGTATCCCATTGTTATAGGTAACCGTATCCTCGGGGAGCCCTTCATTTAGCGTAACCTGTAACGTTTTTAAATCCAGATCCCTTCGCACCAGTTGATGCCGGGATATGCGCTCCAGGACTTTCCGAACCCAATCTGCCTGCCCAGCGGGCTCAACAACCAGACGCATTACCCCGCCGCATGGCAGCCTAAAGCGCAAAGTCTCTTCCTGGGTTAAGCCATAGGTCAGGATCTCTGCATGATCGGTTGGTAATTCGAAGCGTTGTGCACGCTTGATCAGATCATCTTCAATGCAGCCGCCAGATACAGAACCTACAGCAAGACCATCCAATCTCAAGGCGAGCATGGCACCAAGGGGGCGCGGACTGGAGCCAAAAGTTTCGACGACTGTGAACAACCATACAGGAGTATCGGTGGACTGCCAGTCATTAAGAGTTTTTAATACCGAAAGATTTACGCTATCCAATTTGCTACCCTCCAACATTTGTATAGTAAAAAGCTAAAAAACGCTATCCGTTGCTCAAAAATTTTCCAAAAACCATGCATCCGCTCTAAAACGATAACGCAACCTGCGCAATTCTTACGTCAAAAAGCGCCTTGATTGGAGGACAATTACCGTTAAATTGCCATATGTAAACCAGCGTCAACTGCTCAGAGCACTCTATTTTAGAAGATACCCATAAAATCCCCCTTACCCACATTCAGGCCATTGTGCCGCAGAATCGCGTAGGCTGAAGTCACATGGAAAAAAATTGCGGTAAGCCATAGCTGGTCAAATACGCATGTCCAAACATTTTTTAGGCGTGCCCGGACGCAATACGGTTTCTCGTGTCTCGCTGCCTTAAAATTGCGTGGGTGTCAGGCTTTCGATAAATAACAGCGTCTTTCCAATTCGTTCCTTCAGTTCGGTGAAATTTCCTTCATGGTCGCCAAACACCGGTACTTCCACACCCGCCAATCGCGGACAGAGGCACTCTTGGCAAAATCGGTGGCAATTTGCACCTGGCGAATTACGGGAAACATGTCCGGATATAACCTGGCCTCCAGGAGTACGGCTGAATCAATTTTTTCTCCGCAGCATGGTCTTCCGTCTTGATTAAAATATTGCGTGGCTGTTTAATAACTGTTTGAAAATATGGACAGATGTAAGGTACATATAGGTGATCATAAAATTTTCCGGTTCAATAATTTCATTATGATTATTTCGTTACATTCATACAGAGGATTTTTCTCACTGGAACTTTTGCCGTCCAAGCTTATTCCGCCCTTTCAAATCACAGCAAATTGAAACTGGATAGTTGGAACAATCCCATTCATCCAGTCGAGAAACCTACAACCTTTCTTGCTGCTCTATTACCCGCACCTTTGGCTAACCGCTACAGTGATGACAAATTCCAGAGAGTGAATCACACCCGGATTTGCAGAGGCTGTCTTGTAGCAACATTTCCTCCCTGATTTTCCAGTCTTTCATCGCCTCACATGGCAGACGACTTTCTTTCGAAGCCACAAGAACAGTGCGGTGAGAGTACCGCTGTAAACAATCAGCACCAAACCGTGCTTGCCAGCGTCATCGGGGGTGTAGATGAACAGAAAGTCGCCACCAACGGACACCCCCAATGGTCATCCCAGCTGCCTGTCAACGGGTGATCCAGTCATTCAGGTGAGGGCCAGCAATCAGGGAGATCGCCCAACCCCCTGGATAGCTGTGCCGGGTTTTTTACCCGGGTTGCGTCTTTCCACCTTCCGCTGGCGAAATTCTGCAGGATAGGCCGGATTGGTTTATCCGGGCATGATCAAACTCCTGTAAATGGAGCAATCAGTATCCACCAAATGGCACGCAACTCCACTCCGGTTTACATACCGGACATATTTTTCTCCCCTTCTCATGAATATCCCGCTTTTCTATTCAGCTCCAGCATGCTCAACTTCATTCTTCTATTTATTGTCAATCCCTGCATACGAGTAGAATTTTCTCTTCGCTGCTTCGACCACAAAAACATAAGCCAGGGTCAGGCCGATCATGCTCAGCAGCAACGGAGTAGGTAATGGAACGAAACCAAAAATCGGGCTGAATGGGAGATATGGCAAGATCAGGGCAATAATCACTATTATCACAGTACTGATTAACAACAGATTTCCCGGCCGGCTACGATAAAACGGACGCCGGGTACGGACAACCAGTGCAATCACCAGTTCCGTCAGCAGGGATTCGATGAACCAGCCCGTGCGGAATTCTTCCGGTGCGGCCTGGAACACCCACAGTAGCACACCAAACGTCAGGATATCGAATACCGAGCTCAGCAACCCGAACCACACCATGTAATTGCGGATAAAGACCGTGTCCCACCGGCGCGGAACCGATACCCATTCCTGGTCTACCCGGTCACCGGCAATCGCAGTGGCCGGAATATCGGACAGGAAATTGTTGAGCAGGATTTGCGAAGCAAGCAACGGCAAAAATGGCAGAAAAACCGACGCCACGGCCATACTGAACATGTTGCCGAAATTAGCACTGATCGTGGTGAGAATGTACTTTAGGGTGTTGGCGAATGTCCTGCGACCTTCGTCGATTCCCAGGCGCAAAATATCCAGATCCTTGTGTAGCAATACGAAATCCGCCGCATCCTTGGCCACATCCACCGCCGTATCCACCGAGATCCCTACATCCGCTGCATGCAGGGCTAGCGCGTCGTTGATGCCATCCCCCATATAACCGACCACATGACCCGTTTTCTGCAGTGCGAGGATAATGCGCTCCTTCTGGTTCGGGTCGACCTCCGCAAACACTGTGGTACGCCCAGCCACATGCATGAGAGCCTCGTCCCCCATGTCATTCAACTCCCTGCCGGTCAGGATCTGCGCAACCGGAAGACGGACTGCTTCAGCGACATGCCGCGCCACCTTGCGGTTATCGCCTGTGATGATCTTGACCTGCACTCCACGCTGAACCAGATCGGCAAGGGTCTGGTGTACATCCGCTTTGGGCGGATCCAGAAAGAGCAGAAAACCGGCAAAATTCAGCCCTTGTTCATCTGCGCGCGTATACGGTTCGCTGCGAAATTCAATCGCCCGCGATGCTACCCCGAGCACACGATAACCCTGGCTGCTCCATTTTTCCAGGCGTGCTTCTATGCCAGCGAGCATGGCAGCGTCAAGCGGCGCGGCATCGTCCCCTGCACTGACGCATAGCGCCAGTATCTTGTCGAGTGCGCCTTTGGTGATCAACGTACGCGCCCCGGAGGCATCCGCTGCCACTACAGACAGGCACTTGCGGACAAAGTCGTAGGGAATCTCGTCCACTTTGTGCAAGGATGAAAGATCAATCCCGGTTTTTCTTATCGCGTCCAGCAACGCTTCATCCAGCGGATTAACCAGTCCCGACTGGAATTTTGCATTGATACCGGCCAGCCGCAGCACTTCCGTACACGCTTGCCCAGCAGGATCGACCGCACCATTGAGTTCGACCACACCTGCTGTCAACGTGCCAGTCTTGTCCGTGCATAACACATCCATACTGCCGAGGTTTTCGATGGAATTCAACCGGCGCACGATGACCCCGTGCCTGGCCATGCGCTTGGCGCCATGCGAAAGCGTGATACTAACGATTGCCGGCAATAGCTCCGGGGCGAGACCCACGGCCAGCGCAAGGGCAAACAGCAGTGAGTCAATGGGTGGCTTGGCCATGAAAATGTTGATAGCGAGAACTGCCACTACCATCACCAGCATGATGCGCGTAAGCAGGTAACCAAAGCGCTGTATACCGCGCTCGAATTCGGTCATCTGGGGGCGCAGTGCAAGTTTGGCCGCGATCTGTCCGAAAACGGTCGCCTTACCAGTCTGGACGATCAGGACGCGAGCCGTACCGCTGCTCACGCTGGTGCCCATGAATACACAGTTGTTGCGTTCGGCCAGCGCCGCATCCGCAGGGACGGCTCCTGGCCTTTTTTCGACCGGAAAAGTTTCGCCCGTAAGTACTGCCTGATTGACAAAAAAATCCTTCGACTCCAGCACGACTCCATCCGCCGGGATCAGACTGCCAGCTGAAAGCTGCACTATGTCGCCCTGTACCACCCGGCTGGATGGCAGGGTATGAAGTTGCCCGTCTCGCAGGATTTTCGAATGAATGGTAATTTTTGATCGCAGTTTTTCGATTGCATTGCCGGCAATGTATTCCTGCGCAAAACCCAGAACGGTGCTACCAAAGACGATCGCGAGAATTACGCCAGCATCCATCCAGTCTGCAGCGACCATCGAGATGATCGAGGCGACGATCAGTATCAGTACCAGCGGGCTTTTGAACTGGTTCAGGAACAGCCCCAGCGCGTTTCCTCTGTTCAGCGTCCCCAGGGCATTTCGCCCGAATCGCTTCAGCCGGGCACCGGCCTGACGCGGAGACAATCCGTTGATTACATCGGATTCCAGCTCTGCAACCAGATTTTCGGTCGGCAGGCACCAGTAACCGTCCGGTGCAGCCTGTGTATCCGGGATTGGGCCAGATTTGGGCCGCAACAAGCTGGAAAAGAGAAGCACACGTTCCCCCGAAAAAGCAATCACGAGATGACTTCAAGATGACAGAAAGTCAGCGATTGCACAACCTTTCAAGCAATGAATGCGGCCATTCCATTTTCCCAATGACCGGCCTGCCTGCTATTACTGGTTACCGGGAAACCTGCCTCCCCCGGCGATTTCACGAAACCGCCCTTTGCCGCTAAGATACTGGTGTTTCTGTCCCCCTGACGGAAAAACGTACGAGGGTACTGCAACCATCTATTGCATTCGCACGATCCATTCTTTAAAAAATGGAATCACTACAATCAAAGACCAGACTACCATTCCATTCAGCAATGCGAACAATACCGCCGCGCTTCCCATATCCTTCACCATTTTTGAAAGCGGATGCTTATGTGTGGATATCCGGTCTATGGTTTTTTCGAGACCGGCATTTAACAGCTCGGTAATCAAAACCAGCAGCACGCTGCCCATCAGCAGCGCTTTTTCAATATTCATCACGGGCAGAAACATCGCGAAGATCAGTAATGGAAGGGCCAGGATACTCTCGATACGAAACGCTTCTTCCATCTTCCATGCAGCTTTAATGCCGTCAACCGAATAAAGAAAAGTATTCACAATCCTTCGTTTCAGGAAACGGATCATGTCCCACTCTTTAAACAAGGCCGCTTTCCAGCGATGCGAATTCTAACCATGTATACCAGGCTAATTGAAAGAAACCATGCCAGTATAACAGTCCAGATTGTATGCGATAAGAAATGGGCTCCCTGGACCATGCGCCCGACCCCCATCAAACCGCCCAGTACCACTGCCATTGCTAACGCTGTTTTAGCCAGCATCGGCCGCGTATGCCAGAATGCCATCGCCCACGATATCCACATAAAACCGCCTGAGGCATGACCCGCCGGGAAGCATTGTCCGCCGGGGTAGTCTTCGCTCACAAAAGCCAGCAGAGATGTATACGGTATGCTGCCGCCAAAAATATCCAATGACCAGGGACAGTGCCTGCTTGTAACGTGTTTGATGACTGTAATGGTTAACGGAATCAGAATGATGCCCATGATCGCCACCAGGCAAGATTGCCGCAAGGGCTGGCTTTGTGTTTTCCGGTAGCAATATACCGCCCAACCAATCCCAGTCAATCCTGCCGCATACATCAGGTTTTTTAAGCCGTGATGCAGATATTTCGTGAAAAAAATCTCCTCCCGGTAAGGGAAGATTTTTTCCGCTTCGTCAAAAGCCAGCCGGGCAATCTGAATGTCCAGCGTGGTCCATTCAAATACGCATATTGTCAGCACTGCAGCAAAAAATACGCACCCTGCCTGAATGGAAAGATTGATCTCCCTATCCCGCATGGCATTCCGCCAGCAAATCGTATGATCTTACATAGGTCCGGGAAGTGACATCAAACAGCCCAAGCAGGGAATGATACAGATTGTCGTGATGGGCGGGTTTTTTTGCCTTATTGGACAAACAGGCATGATTTACAGGGAAATGATCTGAATGCCAGAAAAACATCGGGGCCCTGGTCTGAAACAATGGAGCAATTACATAAGGGATGCCATGCAGGTAAAGATTGTTTTCACCTAACGATTCCCCGTGATCCGAAAGATAGATAAAAAACGTATCCCTGTCCTTCACTCCCTCCAGTTCATGGATCATTCTGGACAATACATGGTCGGTATATCCGATCGAATTGTCATAGGCATTCACAATTTCACTGTTCTTGCAGTTCCCCAGATCTGAGGACCGGCAGGCAGGTTTGAATTTCTCAAACTCTTTTGGATATCTTTCATAATATGCCGGTCCGTGGCTACCCAACTGGTGCAGGACTATAAGCTGATCTTTCTCACCCTTGCCAAAGGTTTTCATAAGCCCCTGAACGAGCACTTCATCCAGGCAATTCGCAGTATCCTTGCAAAACGACTGATCGCCCAGTGCCTTGGCTTCAATTGTTTTCAAATCCGCGCACACACCCTTGCACCCTGACTGGTTGTCAATCCAGGTTACATCCACATTCAGCCTGTGCAGCAAATGAAGAACGGACTCTGTAGACCGGATTTTATCTTCATCATATTGATTCCTGCCGTATGGCGAGAACATGCAGGGCACCGATGTTTCTGTATTGGTCCCGCAGGTGGTTACATAGGGAAAATTGATCACCGGCAACCCGGATAATTCCGGTGTGGTTTGCCGGGCGTAGCCGGATAAACCCCAGTTCGCAGCCCTCACGGTTTCGCCAACCACCACGACAACGGTTTTAGGTTTGCGGCCTGACGCAGGTTTTCTGCTGGCCCCAGGATCGATTTCCTTTCTTTCCATGATTTGGTTTTTCGTATTCCCGGCCAGCGCGGTAACTGACGATACCAGAACACTGATCGGAAGAATCTGATAGCGTATATCCTTGTGATTTCTCATGGTGGATGAGAAATTCTTGAACTGGCTGAATATCAACATCACCGCTAGCGCCAGACAAATTAATGCAATGCCCGCTTTAAAATAGAATTCCTTCCGTAAGCTGGTTTCCTGGATTTCAAAGAATAGAAGCCCAATGATCGGCAACAGACCCAGTTTTAAAGCATGCCAGCCTGCAGATACGGTCAGCAGCTCATTGGCCTCCGGTACGTTGGTTGCAAAAACATTTTGCATCATGCTTGCATCAAACTGAACCCCATAATGCCGGGAAAAATAGCTGGCGAACACGGTGCAACCGACCAGAAACACAGCGACATATCGGGATGATTTCCCCCACATCAGCAATGTGATGGTTGCGATCTGAAGGAATACCACAATCCCGCAAACCGTCCAGAAAAACAGCCCCATGTTGCCTGCCTGGCTTTTTAGCAGGCGGCTCCATAACTCATCGTTGCAAAAAAATGTAAAATACAAACTCAGGACCACGGCCAGCAATTCCGGCCTTACCTTGATTTTGGGAAGATTTGCTGATTTAGATACCCATTGTCGAATAGACATCACGCTGGAAATGACTGGATTCATCTGGAAATTCACCGGGAAATGAAAGGTTGCAAGAACGGCAAGGCAAGAGCAGCGAAGCAAGCATACGATGGCAAGCTATCCCTGCTTTTTGAACGTTCAGCCTGCTGCACCCTGAAAAGAAAAGGAAGATTCATGAAAAAACCTGCCACGACCATAGCCGGGGGCGGATCACTGATTTTTTTCAATATGCCCGGGTGGTGCGGCAAAGCGATCGGTTCAAATACCAATGGAACGAATATTGTGTGCAACATGGCTTGCCCTGCTTTAAAGTCATATCGCTAAGTAAAGCAAGAACCATGCCAAGATCTATACTGGCAAAAAATTTACTGATAATTACTTAATAATCAGCATGTTGAATATTGTTTAAATAATTTTCCATGGTGGAAACATCCCCACTGGATTTTCTGTAATTCATTTTTTGCAGGAGCATGCAGAATTGGTTGCATGGTTGATTGGAAAATCAAACGCAATACTCATCAATTCCGGCTGAATGATCAGAATACAGCCCCCTGTGCTATCCATCTGAATTCAATGAGGACTAGAAGAGAAAGCAGACCAGGCGATTGTTGGCGGAAGCAGGAACATCGGTGCAAAGATTTTCCCGTTTTTTTGTTAGATGACTGCTGTCCGATACCCCGATACCGCGAGTGTGAGCGATACCAGACCTCAATCCATGCAAAGACCACATGGCTCGCTTCCGGTTTTGGGCTTGGCAATGATTGATCACTGACCCGGAATAAACCCAAGTCAAAGAATGTCTGATTGAACTGAGTGGGGTTGAGCCGAGTGCCTGGCAGATTTTGTTTATCGGTGCAGGGGCGGCAACCCGCAACCGCCCCTCTCTGTGTAACACACACTAACCACTGATAACAGGTGAGTACGGTGGAATAATTTCCCTGCTGAATGCAGCAAACCTGGCCTGCATACCATGCATAGGGTTACATTTTGCCGCATCACCATTCCACCTGCGCGCGCGCCGTGAAGATGCCGGGATGCTGGCCTGCAGTGGCCAGGGCTGGCATTACTTTGGTAAAACCGTTATCGCTATGCTGGTTGGTAAACACATGGGCATAATCCGCCATCAGCCGGAAATAGGGATTGAGATACCAGTTCAACGCCAGCGTCCCGGTCTGCATGAAACCACCGGATACGTGCGCAGTATTCATGTCCAGGGAATCAAAGCGTATGGCCAATTCCCAGGCTCCCGGACCGCCATTTTTCAGATCAAAATTCCGGCCTGGGTTCAGGCGGCCAAATGCCCCTCTTTTCTTGTCATAACTACGCGATTCGCCTGTCAGGAAATAGCTGGCATAGGCATAGTAGCCGTCCAGATGATCCCTGGAATCATAATTCTGCCCGCCGAGCCCGGTACGCATGTATTCAGCCTGTAGCGAAAATGGCCCGTATACCCCCGCCACTTCGACCCCCAGACGGGAGAAACTCTCCAGAACCCTGCGATTGCCCGCCATGCTGGCCGGATCGGTGAGGCCACCTGTATTTGCCCAGTTGGTGCGGTCCACATTCCCTGCCCAGTTGGCAAATGACATGGCCGCAACTCCATTGCTGGTATTGTTCACATTGCGGTAAGAACCCGATGCCCCTATGTGCAGCAATCCGGTATTGCCCTCGTAAAGCGGCAGAAAGGTGGCACGCCCGGTAAAACCATAGCTTGAATTTCCACTCTGGCCATTACGGTTGGCATTGCCGTTGCTGGTCAAAGATGTATTGTTGGCAAAATTTCCGTTGCCAATGGGTTCTGCCTGAAAGGCGCCGCGAACGGTATAATTCTCTCCGGAAGTTTGCGCACTGATCCCCATTAAAAACGGATTGGCAAACTCCACAAAGGCATTATTGGGAGCAGAGCGCTCGATAAAAGTCAGGTATTTATAATTGGTCAGGGATTCCAGGCTGAACGGTTCCCGGAACTGCCCAAACGTAATGCTGGCGGGCTGCCAGCCGGAATATTCGACCCATGCGTCCGTGATTCCTGCTGCGCCGGTGCCGCTGCCACGCACAAAATCATATTCGAACCGGTAATTGAAATCCCTGCTCAGCTTCCCCTGCGTGTGAACCCGCGTCCGGCGTGCGCCCATGCCGTCATTCAGTTGCGCGCTTTGCGGAATGCCCTCACCATTGTCATTCAGCTGCGCATCCAGCTGCACATCACCGCCAATGTTCATTTTAAAATCGCCATTGCTGGATTCTATTTCCAGCCCCTGCTCTCCCAGCCTAGTCTGAACCGATTTTCCCGCCTCTACCGGACGCGCTTTCTGCGCCGCCTCAGCCGCTTGCAATGCCGGTGAATCAGACCTGCCCCCTGCTACCGGATGGGGCTGATGTTTCGATGCAGCCATTGCCTGATCAGGAGCCTCCTCAATCTTCTCGAAAGCCCCGATGAACTGCCGGCCGGGGCCGGGTTTTGCATAAATCTGGGCGGTTTTATTATCCATATACAGATTCAGGGCAAAAATTTTGCCAGGCACACCGGCGTATAAAACCACGGGAACAGCCAGTGCAAGCTTGGCGAATCGCATATATCTATTTTTTGCAGCTATTCCCTCATCCATTTTTTCTCCCCGGGTAAATGAATATCACTGAGCACCAAAACAAAACACAATCAACGCAAACTATCCACTTGTTTTTCCCAAGACTATTAATTTATGGATGCGAATATAAATTGTTACCGTTATAAAACACAAACGATTTAAATTGGACATTACTATCGAAATATCCGATAGTAATTTCAGGATGATCCAATGCGTCACCCGCTTGCACACGATCTGTTGACACAACCGAAGAGGCGGAGAAATTCGCTCCCCGATGACTATAGCGCTTCCGTGAACGCATTCCTTGCGGCGTAACGCAGGACGCACAAAACCGCATTGGGGAAAAGCATGACCATCATTGCGGAGGGCATAAAAACCAAAGGCAGCTCTCTGACAGGAATACACTGTCCACGTTGCTGAGCCGGTTTCACGGCATCCTTAATGTTAGAAGCTGTAGGTAGCGTGCGACCCTGATGATGTGTTGCCTTGACGCGAAGCTGTTGAGCGGCGGCGTGCTTTACAGAAAAGCCAGAAACCCGGCCAATACGGGCTTCTCAGGCAAAAAATCCCGACTGATCCAGGGTAAAATTCAGGCTGTTAATGGTGGATGGTTGGCTATGTACCGACTGGCCTGCCGGGCTTATGGGCGCTGGCGCGGGTTGCTATGGGTTGGTGCAAGCTCTCCGGAACTTCCGGGCAGTTGAAATGGCGTAAACAACGAGCTCCCGAAAAATTCCGTCCGTTCCCTCGCCGAAAAAATCAGTTGCTCCGCAGTCCAGCCGCCACATCCCGAAATGAGGCCAATGCCGCTTCGAGATGCTCAATGATTTCCTGTTGCAACACCTCGGGCGGCGGCAGATCGTCGAGGTTATCCAGGCTTTCGTCCTTCAGCCAGAAAATGTCGAGGCTGGCCTTGTCCCGCGCCATCAGCTCCTCGTAGCTGAAGAACCTGAAGCGGTCGGTGGCAACGCGCTCGTAGCGATTTTCCGGGTTGTAGCAGCTAATGAAGTCCTGCAGGTCGTCCAGCTTCAGTGTCCGGGTCTTCAGCGTGAAATGCCTGTTGGTACGCAGGTCATAAAACCAGATGCCCTTCGTGTGTACACGGCCATCCCCTCACGCTCCCACCATCAGTGGGCAGCATTCTTCACTCCCCCAGATGTTGGGCAACATGCCCGGCAGCGGCCCTTGTTTGGCATTCATGACAATAACGTCAATAACGCTTATCCTTTGATTTAAAATTAGTTTTAACTATTAATAGTTTAACAGAGAGCTCCCCCAACAACCAGCGCGAACAAAAACCATTGCATGAGCAACAATATGACAAAAGCCTTTTTGATGCATTATGATAGGCTATGCCAACCATGCTCAACACTACCCGCTGGAACGTTTCCAGCACGTCATTACCGTCCGTCTGAAGTGAGTCCATCCTCATGAACCATCCATTTACACCTCTGAGTGAGGACGAAATTGATGAACTCGAATGGTTCCTGTTGCATGAAGTCGAATCCGACGAAGCCATGCTGCTCGACATGCTGGATGGTTACCTGCATGCCATCGCCATTGGCCCGGTAACTCTTCAGCCCAGGCAGTGGTTACCCAAGGTCTGGGGTCTGGATAGCTTCATGCCTCGCATGAAATCCATGGATCAGTTGAACCATACCCTGGGGCTGATCCTGCGCCAGTTCAATGGCATCATCAGCGGCCTGCAAGCCGACCCTCGCGAAATCTCCCCGATCTGGTGTACCCGTACCTATCGTGGCAAGGAGTACGATGATGCAGAAGGCTGGGCATATGGCTTCGTCGAAGGCATGAAGCTATGCTGGAATGACTGGAAACCGATGCTGGACACCCCGGAAGGGCAGGCCTGGTATCGCCCGATTGGTCTTTTGGGAGAGGACGATTTTGGGCCGGACCAGGATGAGTTGACAAAAACCCCGTTGCGTCGCGACAAGCTTGCACAGCAGATCCCCGAGGCGGTTGTGGCAATTTATGAATATTGGCTCCCGTTCCGGCAGGCGGTATATGAGCGTGAAACCGCCAAATCCATGCAACCCAAGGTGGGACGCAACGACCCATGCCCGTGCGGAAGCGGCAAGAAATTCAAGAAGTGCTGCGGGCTGGCCTCCAATCTTCATTGATGGGGGCTTGAGCTGGTCAAACCGCAGCTAAGTGACCAGAATCAAAATGATTTTTGACCCCCGCCTAATTCATGCGCACAATTCAAATTACTAAAAAACAATTGGTTAGAATTTACCCCGCTGTGCCGCAGAAATATCCTGTTCATTTCATGGAACAATTTCAGCTTGTGGGTAATTTCAGGTTATGGGTAATCTGGAAAATCTTGCTGGGTGCCAGTCCGGCCGTGTTGGCAAAAAATCCCCTGATCCTTTCGAATTCATGCAATTAGTTCCATGACCCGGAGAAAAATATTCATCAGGATGCTCCTAACCATTAACCCAGCGTCCTTTGGCCAAATTTCATATAGAATGTCACAGAGGTTTTGCTCCATGGAAGCCGCATGATTCCACGGCATGCAAAATCTGGATCGGGTTCCCTTTCCGTCCCTGAAACCTGCATTGGTTCAGTTCGGCATGGATCCAGGCAAGATTCCTTCTGCTTCCTGATCACGCGAATAGACGGACGCAAGGCTGACTTGCATCTGTGTGTTTACCCAGCCAGCAGAATCCCGGTTGCCTGGGTATTCCGGGCAGGGTTGATATTGCAGCAAAATCCCCCTGCCGGGTCATCGGCATCCTCGGTTCTGGAGATAGTCGAGACGGCAGGCCTGAACCCGAATGAAGCCATACGCCACACTGCCACCATCCACCTGGTTCAAGCTGGCGTCGACCTCATCAAAGTAACCAGAATTTCTGGCCACAAGACCTTGAGCATGGCCGAACACTACTACCCCACCAGAACGGTGAACCTATCAAGTTGGCAATAAGCAAACTGGACAATAGTATTACGAAAAAAATAGCGTAAATCTTTGACGCAATTACACAGGAATTACATAAATCAAAAAGGCTTACAAGATTCCAACCTTGTAAACCTTTGTTTATTTAGTGGTGTAGAGGAGTAATCAATCGAACCATTCTTTCACTGATCAGAGCATTGTAGCAAAAGTCGTAACTGTCATGGTTGTGGCAGCAGTTGCGAACCATTACGAACTGAATCCAAAAACCAGCCGGATTGTAGACCTGCAAGCAGGTTTACTGGTTATACTGGTCGCCGAAAAGTGGCATCAAACTCACCTTCTTTCCGGGAGCAGTTCAATTCGAATCCGAGATTGAACCCGCGTCCGTCTGACGGTTCAGACAGAAGATCCTGCGTACGCGTTATTTTCGGAGGCGGGGTCGGTGAGCCGCCGAATCGTCAGGGCGCATCTCTGTTCAATCAAGACATTAATTTGCTCAACCACGGCATTGTCAACAAAAGCATATCCGGGGTCAGATTGGAGCTTGCGCGCATTAGCTGGCAATGACTTTGCCAACTCCAGAATGCGCCGTTTGGCCTGTGCCTTGGCAAGACCAACGCCTTCTGCAAACTGATCCCAGTGCCGCGCCTGGACTTCGCTGAACTTATACTTTGTACCGATCTTCATCGCCATCTTCGGCGTTAATGTCGGATACACCGCTGTCGAGAGCGTGTCATAAAGCGGCGCCAGAACGAGAGCTTTCCCTGAGTACAACAGTGAGAAATTCTTTGCGTGTGCATCATGATTGCCGATCAGCGCATTAAAGATCACGCAGTCGAACAAACGCAAGACCTGCGGAGCGCTAGGGCGCGTAGCCCGACGCACCAGATCGAAGCATTGGGTCAGATCAGGCCCGCCTTCATTTTGGTATTTCATTTCAGGCACCACACCCAGTGCCTGGCAGAAATCTTCTTGATGAAGGCGCTGCCGGTGTCCTTGAGCATCGATCAGTCTGTCATAGCGTTCAACCAGCAAAAAGGAACGGCCCGAAACCACGTGCACCTTTGTCTTTGCTGGTTTCAATTGCATGATATCAGCCAGTGCCATGCAAAATCCTTCGTTCATCACACTGTCCTGAACGGCATGGATAGCGGGCTTAAGGATGTGGGAGCTGGGCGTACCATTGAAGGGCAGCCCTATGCGGTCACCATCAAAAACCACCGGTAGTTTCTCCTGAGCGCCAGCCAGTGAAAGCCGCAAGCCGTCTTTGCCCGCCAACATGGGGCGCCGTGGCAGTTCATCCAGGATGGCAACGACTTCCTCGTCGCTCAGCCATTGAACATCATCGTTGCGGGTAGGCACGGGCAAAACCTGCCCGGGTTTAAGAAACGTCACAGCGCCGGCGCATTCGCCGCCGATGTGATCCAGCAGGGCAAAGTCGTTCTGGCCAGAAACCTGGAATTGCAGCGCAATCAGCCGACGCATCTGTCCCTCTGGCAGCAGACCGGCAAAGAAGGGCCGTGCTTTGCGATCATCGAACGGCTCCGCTTGTAGGGGCAGCGAAGTGGACAAAGCAACAGCGCCTGGTTGCGACAGCCAATCAGGCGCATAGCAAAAATTCAGTCGTCCATCGACCAACGCCAAGGTACCGACACGATCGGCAAAAAGCCAGACTTCCAGCTCATGCGCCATGAACGGAGTCCTCACTTCGATCGTCGGTTGCAATAGATGGCAATCCTCTCAACTGGATCTCCCCACCTAATGCATCAATGACCCGCAGCACGTTTTCCAGTCGTAAAGTGGGTTTGCCTGCCTCAAGGTCAACGATGAAACGCACACCAACTCCTGCCGCCAGAGCCAACTGGGGCTGTGTCAGGCCAAGCTGCTTCCGGGCGGCACGCAGAGCATCGCCAAGTTGCTGAGATGATCGTATTGATATCATGGTTTACTTCATTTCCCGTTCGGGAAATTATCAACCACAACTGACCAATATGCAAGTGATATTTCCCGATCGGGAATTTTACGTGCTCTTAGGCTGTGGAGTGACTATGTTTTTCCTGATCTGGAAATTAAAGATGAGGCTCGGAGCGTGGTTGTTCAGGCAATTGAAGGACTCCCCGCTAAGATTTATGCCAAGTGGACGGATTCCAAGTCTTGAGGGCGAACTCTACCAAATGCTTATGCCTTGCCTGGATTGATTTGAGATTCCAGACCAGAGTGTCTCGATTTTCCAAGAACCTGGTCAGTTCTTTCTGACTCAAATAAATAAAACTGGAAAGACTATCAAGCTTGTCGGAGAAATCCTTATTCCCTTTGGCTGCATTGGGGGAAATGCTATCGATCACCAAGTTACCCAATCGGTTCAAAGCAACCTCGTGGAATGGTTTTACCTGATCCCCATCATTCCATTGTACCTGAATTTCAGATACCAGAAACTAAGTGGCCATACCTGGCGAGATCGCGATCTTGCAAAGATAGACGTGTCAAAACTGTCGTCCACGTCTTCAGCCTACTCGGCGCGATTCAACCAGCTCAAGGCCCGGTGGATTCGAAGCGTCAGACTGGTCGGATGGTGGATCTGTTCGATGCGCATAGCGTCACCTTTGTATCGGTCACCCAGCAATTCAATACGACCACCAGCATGGGGAGGCTGACGCTCAACATTCTGCTGTCGTTTGCGCAGTTTGAACGTGAGGTCACCGGCGAGCGGATTCGTGACAAAATCGCCGCCAGCAAGGCCAAGGGAATGTGGATGGGCGGCACCCCACCGTTGGGGTATGACGTCCAGGATCGCAAACTGGTGATCAATCAAACCGAAGCCAATCTGGTACGCGACATTTTTGTGAGATACGCCGAGCATGGGTCAGCGGCCCTGCTGGTCCGGCAATTACAGATCGAGGGGCATACTACCAAATCCTGGGTAACCCAGGCCGGGAAGCTTCATGCCGGGCGCATCATGGATCAGCAATACCTGTTCACCCTGTTGCGCAACCGGCTATACCTGGGCGAAATGGTACACAAGGGAAATGTCTATCCAGGGCAGCACGACCCCATTATCTGCCAGTCACTTTGGGATGATGTGCATGCGATTATCGAAAAACGGAAACAGGGGCCGCGGGTGCGCCATACCGACAATCCCGCGCTGTTGTCAGGCTTGCTCTATACCGCCGATGGCGAACGCATGTTGCCAACCTTCACGCAAAAAAAGAGCGGAAAACGTTATCGATATTATGTCCCCTACCTCGACAAACGCAGAGGAGCCGGAACATCTGCAAGTACGATGGGGACAATGCCTGCCGCCGAAATCGAGGCAGCCGTGCTGGCACGAGTGCACCAAACCTTGCAATCACCCGAGATGATCATTGCCACATGGCAAGCTACATCCTCCATGCGAGACGGGGCTAACCTGGATGAACCCGTTGTTGTGCTGGCCATGAATCAGATCAGCCAAGTATGGGAACACTTGTTTCCAGTCGAGCAACATCGGATTTTACGTCTGTTGGTTGAGCGTATCCAGCTTCATTCCGATGGGTTGGAAATTTTATGGAGATACGATGGCTGGCACAGTTTCAGCCAGGAACTGGCAGAGCATCCCTTCGTAGCGGAACAACGCAATACCGAAGCAGCACTGGAATCATGAGGAGCAGCCAATGAAAAACGACAAAAGGCGTGAGCGCGTCATTCCCGGCGGCATCGAGATCAAGGAGTCTGGTACATCCCGCCAATATGAAGTCAATGGCCAGGCGGCCACCTTTGTGCCTTTGAGCATCAAGCGGCGTCATGTCAGCAAGATGCTCGTACCGCCCGTCGGAAGTGAGGTAACTACGTTCAAGCCATCACTGGATTTGCCGCTGATCCGGACGCTCGGCAAGGCATTTTACTGGCAGGCGCTACTCGATTCGGGCGAGGTGACCAATGCCAGCGATCTGGCAAAGCAGCTTAAACTTGAACCGGGCTGGGTATCCGAGGTGCTACGCATGACGCTGCTTGCCCCGGATATCGTGCAGGCAGTGCTGGAGGGCAGGCAACCTCGGAATCTCAACCTGCAAACGATGCGTGGGCGAGACAGTGACATACCACTGGTATGGGAAGATCAACGCAGGATGTTTGGGTTTTCCCTCCACCATCGGTTCGGCAAATGATCTGCTGCACCAGCCTATCCGTCAAACCATGCTGCGCAACACACGCACAACCTATTGATAATATTATAATTCCGCTTGTGCCAAATCTGAACAGTTCTCCACATTTATTCAAGAACAGAGAGCAGAAAGGAATCGAACAGGGAAGAAAAATGGCAAAACTAACCGCAAAATAGTACCAAGAGAGCACAGGCAGAATTGCGTTAAACCGCACGGTTTATAAAGAAATCGCAGAAATGAAAAAGCCAACCGAGAACGGTTGGCTTTCAAATACTGGTGGCTCGGGACGGAATCGAACCATCGACACGAGGATCTTCAATCCACTGCTCTACCAACTGAGCTACCGAGCCTGTGCTAAGTTGCCATTATAACGGCAAACAGAAAATTAAGAAACATGGAAATGATCACCACCCGGGTGATTGCCATGTTCCCGCTGTAAAACAGCCCCGCTGCATTTTTATGCCGCCCAAAAACAAACCCTGCGCATGGCAGGGTTTGTCCGATCCAGGAAAAATCCAGATGGATTACATCATGCCGCCCATGCCACCCATACCGCCCATGCCTCCCATACCGCCGCCAGCACCGCCCATTTCAGGGGCAGGCTTGTCTTCCGGATGTTCGGCAACCATGCAACCGGTTGTCAGCATCAAACCGGCAATAGAAGCCGCATTTTGCATGGCAACACGGGTAACCTTGGTCGGGTCAACCACGCCCATTGCCAGCATGTCGCCGTATTGGCCACTGGCTGCGTTATAGCCATAGTTGCCTTTCCCTTCCAGCACTTTGTTGACCACGACTGAAGGCTCGTCACCGGCGTTATCAACAATGGTACGCAGTGGCGATTCCATCGCACGCAACACAATGGTAATACCCGCGTTCTGGTCGTCATTGTCACCCTTCAGCCCGGACACAACTGCCTTGGCGCGCAGCAGCGCAACGCCACCACCAGGGACAATCCCTTCTTCCACTGCGGCACGGGTAGCATGCAAGGCATCTTCCACACGTGCTTTTTTCTCTTTCATTTCGACTTCGGTTGCAGCACCGACCTTGATGACCGCAACGCCGCCTGCCAGCTTGGCCTTGCGCTCCACCAGTTTTTCCTTGTCGTAATCACTGGTTGCTTCTTCGAATTGCTTGGAAATCTGATTGATACGACCCTGAATCGCATCTTCATTTCCTGCGCCATCAATAATAATGGTGTTTTCCTTGTTGACTTCAATGCGCTTGGCTTGTCCCAGATCTGCCAGGGTAGCCTTTTCAAGTGTCAGACCCACTTCTTCGGCAATCACCGTTCCACCGGTCAGGATGGCGATATCTTCCAGCATCGCCTGACGTCTGGTGCCAAAGCCAGGAGCCTTGACCGCGACTGTTTTCAGGATTCCGCGAATGTTGTTTACCACCAGGGTGGCCAGCGCTTCGCCATCTACATCTTCTGCAATCACTACCAGCGGACGGCCAGCCTTGGCAACTTGTTCCAGCAGTGGCAGTAACTCGCGAATGTTGGAGATTTTTTTGTCATGCAGCAGGATGAAGGGGTTCTCCATGGCTACAACCTGCTTATCCTGATCATTGATGAAGTACGGCGACAGGTAACCGCGGTCGAACTGCATCCCTTCGACCAGATCCAGTTCGTTTTCAAGGGATTTTCCATCTTCAACGGTAATTACGCCCTCTTTTCCTACCTTGTCCATCGCATCTGCAATGATTTTTCCGATGCTGGTATCGGAATTGGCTGAGATTGAACCAACCTGAGCAATTTCAGTTGAGGTAGCGCATGGTTTCGACAGCTTCTTCAGTTCATCGGCAACCGCATGAACTGCCTTGTCAATGCCGCGCTTCAGGTCCATCGGGTTCATGCCGGCAGCAACAAACTTCATGCCTTCCTGAACGATGGATTGTGCCAGAACAGTTGCAGTAGTGGTTCCATCACCGGCCACATCGGATGTCTTGGAAGCCACTTCCTTGACCATTTGCGCACCCATGTTTTCGAACTTGTCTTTCAGTTCGATTTCCTTGGCTACGGACACGCCGTCCTTGGTAATGGTGGGAGCACCATAGGAACGGTCCAGAACTACATTGCGGCCTTTAGGACCGAGGGTCACCTTGACTGCATTCGCCAGAATATTCACGCCTGCAACCATTTTGCTGCGCGCACTATCATGAAATTTCACGTCTTTTGCTGCCATATCTTTTCTCCTGAAATGTAACTATTCGGTTTCTTCACCTTGGTATTAACCAAAGCTTTTCTCTTCCTGCCCTGTGGCAGGGTCAACCAGATATATAAAATTAATTTTCGATGACGCCAATGATCTGTTCTTCGTGCATCGTAATATATTCCTGTCCATCAATCTTGAAAGACTGGGAAGCATGCTTGCCGAACAAAACCTTGTCTCCGACTTTTACAGTCATTGGAATCAGTTTCCCATCATCACTGTATTTGCCGGGGCCTACCGCAACCACTGCGCCTTGATCCGGTTTTTCGGTCGCGGCATCAGGAATGACGATACCGGACGGAGTCTTGCGCTCCTCTTCGCTGCGCTTGATAACAACACGATCATGCAAAGGACGGACCAACATGTTTTATTCTCCTTGAACAAATAATTGATAAAATAACGACATCCTAATTATTAGCACTCATATCAGCTATTAGCACTCGATGCCCTTGAGTGCTAATAATAAGGGCGCGGGAATTAAATTTCAAGAGCCCATTAAAAATATATTTTTCAATTGAAGACGGGTACGGAGAACGGAGTAGCCTGCCCTTTACCTTCACAATACATCCCGGATACGGGAGAGCACCATCCGAATGGATCCGACGCAGCCAGATTCAGAGCAGAATTTTTTACGCCGGTACAACTGGCGCGGTACAACAGGAACACCCCTGCGGGGACGTCTGGCTTGAAAATATATTCCGGGGAATCATTCATCTACCCCCAGTCATCCCGGGGCAATCCTATTCCCAAGTTAACTTTCCCTGAACGATAAAAAATGGCACTGCATCCAGAGACTGCAGTGCCATATTGAAGGGTATCGCCGGGAATTATGATGCACGGATAAACAGCTGGTATTTTCCCTAAATCGTTCTTTAAGAAAACCCGTGCATTTTTATTTTTTACGCCCCCGATGGCGTTCTGGTTTTTAAACTGTCAATAGCGTGAACCGGGGCCATATCTCCCGCCATCAGGTGGGAAATGGCACCGTACACCATCCGCTGGCTCTCCAGCATATTCTTTCCCGCAAATGCGGGGGAAGTCACATCAATGCTGAAATGCCCTCCACCACCGCTCACCTCGGCCTGCGAATCCGGGATTTTTGCTTCGACTGCCTGTTTCAGTGCATCAATAATGGATCCTTTAAAATCGGTTGGATGACAAGACATGGTTTTCTCCTTAATAAAATTTGCTGCCGAATGTTGTAATACCTGAATTACAGGATTTTTCAGATTTTTCCTGAATCGCGATAATCCGGGCTATTTTGAATGAACATGGGTTAGATGACTACTGCACTCGTCAGATCAACTCCTGGGAAAGGTGATCTACCTGAGCAGGCAACTTCTGCTTTCGCAAGCACATCCCACGATCCAACCCCGGAAAATCCGCTTGCTTCCTGACCTATTGTTATGCGCGCCGCCAGGTGGTTGTGGTCGCACCGTCTTCCAGAATAATGCCCGCCTTTGACAAATCATTGCGAATACGGTCGGACTCGGCAAAATTCCTGGCTTTTTTAGCCGCAGCTCGTTCTGCAATTAAATCCTGGACACTCTTGGTCATTCCCGGAGGAATGAATGGATGCTCGCCTGCGAAACTGCCCTGGTCTGAAGAACCTGCAGCTTCGTGCATGGAAAGATCACGATGCCTGCCCTGCAGATAGGCTTCAGGGTCTCTCTGGAGCAGACCGAGCGTCATGCCCAGTGATTTCAATATACTGGCAGCTTCTGTCGAATGACTGCGATTCACCTCGTTTGCCAGATCAAACAGGACCGCCATCGCTTCCGGGGTATTGAAATCGTCATCCATTGCATCCTTGAAGCGCCGGGAATAAGGCTCGCTCCAGTCAGGTGACCTGATTTCGACAGGCACGGTCATTTTCGCCAATGCAGTATACAGGCGATTCAATGCCTGCCGTGCATCGTTCAAATGTGCATCAGAATAATTCAACTGACTGCGATACTGTGCCCGCAAGATAAAAAAACGCACCACTTCGGCGTCATATTTGTCCAGCACCTCACGAATCGTAAAAAAATTGCCAAGACTTTTGGACATTTTTTCATTATCTACGCGCACAAACCCGTTATGCATCCAGACATTTACACTTTTGCACCGGTTCGCACCCTCGCTTTGCGCAATCTCGTTTTCATGATGCGGAAACTGCAGATCGGCTCCGCCGCCATGAATGTCGAAATGCTTGCCCAGGGTATCCATGCTCATCGCAGAACATTCAATATGCCACCCGGGCCGTCCCTTCCCCCATGGCGAATCCCATTTCACTTCTTCCGGCTCCTCCTCCCTGGCATGTTTCCAAAGTACGAAATCCAGAGGGTCCATCTTGCCATCATTCACTTCCACGCGCTCGCCTGCGCGCAGATCCTCCAGTGACTTGCCCGATAGTTTCCCGTATCCGATGAATTTCCGGACTGCATAGTTCATATCCCCATCCGCAGCCTGATAGGCTAATCCATTCTCCTCCAGCCTGGTGATCATATTCTGCATTTGTGGGATGTATTGAGTAGCCCGAGGCTCCCGATCCGGCGCCAGAACACCCAGCGCACGCTCATCCTCATGCATTGCATCTATGAAGCGCTGTGTGAGGGAATAAACAGACTCGCCATTCTCTGCCGCCCTTTTGATGATTTTGTCATCAATGTCGGTTATGTTACGCACATAGGTCACGTCCAACCCGGTCGCCTTCAGCCAGCGGTATACCATGTCGAACACCACCATCACCCGTGCATGGCCAAGATGGCAATAATCATAAACCGTCATGCCGCATACATACATTCGAACCTTCCCCGGTTCGATGGGAACAAAATCCTGCTTGTCGCGAGTCAGCGTATTGTAAATTTTAAGCATCAGAAACCTCTAGAGTATTTCTCCAACGATCTACCTGCGCACCAGTAAGACTGGTATGGTCGCCGTACGGATTACCCCTTCCGCCACGCTTCCTATCAGCAAATGCATGACCCCTTTACGGCCATGCGTACCCACGACCAGCAAATCGGCACGCCATTTCTCCGCCTCTTCCGAGATCACGCTACCGATGCGGCCACCATAGGACTCGACAAGTTTCGTTTCCACAGCTGCTCCCCGCTCTGCAAGCTGTTTCCGGTGTCTTTCCAGTAAATCTTTCCCTGCATCTGCCACGGCTTTCATGCTGTCCTGCATCAGAAGCAGGCCTGCCGGTTCCCACATTACCGGCATTTCTTCGCACACATGCAGCAGCAACACCACGGAATCCATTTCCTGGGCGAGTGTGCCTGCCTCAGACAAAGCATGATCCGAAGTCTCGCTTCCATCCACTGCCACTGCAATTCTTTTATACACCGCGATTTTCCGCCTGGCTTCGGTCTCTTGTCCACGAATCCTTAAGGGTCACTGTACGGTTGAACCTGAGCTTTCCCCCGGGCTGGTGATCATGCCGGTCAGCGCAGAAATAGCCGAGACGTTCGAACTGGTAATGAGTTTCTGGCGCAGCATCCTTCACGGCAGCCTCTACCCAGCCATGCATCACGGCCAGAGAGGCCGGGTTGATGAATTCACAAAAATCGTGCGCCTTATCGGCATCCGGCTCCGGCACGGTGAAGAGACGATCATATAAACGGATCTCCGCAGGAAGTGCATGATCCGCAGCCAGCCAATGAATCACGCCCTTTACCTTTCGGCCCGCCGGATTTTTTCCCAGCGTATCCGAATCAATCGTACAACGAAGTTCAATGATATTGCCTGCATCATCTTTTATTACCTCGTTACAGCGCATTACATAACTGTAACGCAGGCGGACTTCACCTCCGGGGGTCAGGCGCTGCCAGCCTGCAGGCGGATTTTCGGAAAAATCATCCGCCTCAACCCAGATTTCTTTGCCGAACGGCACCAGGCGGCTTCCCAATTCCGGATGTTCCGGGTGAAACCCGGCCTCGCGCGACTGGCTCCCGCCTTCCACATAATTGGTGATGACAGCCTTCAGCGGTTTGATCACAGCCATCACGCGTGGCGCACACGCTTCCAGATCCTCACGGATGCAGGCTTCCAGCACCGCCATGTCCACCATATTTTCGCTCTTCGAAATCCCGATTCTGCGGGTAAATTCACGAATACCTGACGGTGTATAACCACGCCTGCGCATGCCAATAATGGTTGGCATGCGCGGATCATCCCAGCCTGAAACATGCTTTTCATTCACCAGCTGCAGCAACTTGCGCTTGCTGGTCACGGTATAGCTCAATTCCAGACGCGAAAACTCGATCTGGCGGGGATGGGCGGACATATCCAGCCGGTCGAGAAACCAGTCATACAGGGGGCGGTGATCCTCAAATTCCAATGTGCACAGCGAGTGCGTAATCCCTTCAAGAGCATCGGAAATACAGTGTGTATAATCATACATCGGGTAAATGCACCAGGCATCGCCCGTGCGGATGTGGTGAGCGCGCCGAATACGATAAATCGTCGGATCACGCAGGTTGATATTGCCTGAGGCCATATCGATCTTGGCACGCAACACCCTTGCACCGTCAGGAAACTCACCTGCGCGCATACGCCGGAACCAATCGAGGTTTTCTTCTACGGAACGATCCCGGTACGGACTGGGTTTCCCGGGTTGAGTAAGTGTGCCGCGGTATTCACGTATTTCCTCGGCAGTCAGATCGTCCACATAGGCCTTTCCCTGCCGGATCAATTCAACCGCAAAATCATATAGCTTCTCAAAATAGTCCGAAGCCCAGCGCACCTTTCCCTGCCATTGGAAGCCCAGCCATTGCACGTCTTCCTGGATAGCACGTGCATATTCCTCACTTTCCTTTTCCGGGTTGGTATCATCAAAACGCAGATTGCAGCACCCCTGATAATCCAGGGCCAACCCGAAATTCAGACAAATCGATTTGGCATGCCCAATATGCAGATATCCATTCGGTTCTGGTGGGAAACGTGTGATAATTTCAGTATGCTTTTTATTGGCCAGGTCATCCTCGATAATATTACGGATGAAATGGGAGACCGGTACGGGTTTGTTGCTGCTCATGATTCAGAAGTTCTTCCAAGGCGAGATGGACAATTTTACCTGAAAATCCACTGACTCGAACAATCAGCTCAGAATTCCCTTGCCAGCTTGCACGTTAAGCTGTAAAAATGGTCAGGATTGATAAAATAAAACAGGTCATCTGTTTGTAACATTTTGTAACATGTGGAATAACGGATTGCATCACAGGGGTTTCAAGTCGATGGTCATTCGGATTGACGAGTAGATACGCCTTGCCAAGGCATTGGTTTAATTATTTTCAATGCGCTTTAGATCTTTTAGATTTAGATATAGTCAGCTTGAACAGCACGCCCCCATCCTGCCACCAAATATTTCAACCAACACTAATTAAATGAACAAGTTCAACCGTCTTTTACTATGCGGAGCCATGCTATCCCTATGCTTCAGCAACAGCATAGGCGCAAATGAAATCCAGGATATCAATAAGTTATTCAAGCAAAACCAGCACACACAGGCTCTAAAGAGGGTGGATGCCTATCTCGCCAGCAAACCCAAGGATGCGCAGGCACGATTCCTGAAGGGGTTGATTCTTACTGCACAGCACAAAAACAATGAGGCCACAGGGATATTCCTGTCACTAACCGAAGATTACCCGGAACTGCCCGAGCCGTATAACAACCTCGCCGTTCTATATGCAGGGCAGGGACAATATGAGAAAGCCAGGGCCGCCCTGGAAGTGGCGATCCGCAACCACCCAAATTATGCCACTGCCCAGGAAAATCTGGGGGACATTTACGCCAAAATGGCAAGTCATTCTTATGAACGTGCGGCACAACTGGACCGGAACAATACATCTGCCCAGACCAAGCTTGCACTAGTCAACGACCTGTTCCCAAAGAACAAGCCGGTTCCCCCGGTAATCAGCGCGTCCAAACCACAGGCTACTGCTCCCATAGCGTCGTCTGTTCCCGCCAAGACCCCCCTTACGGTTTCCGAACCTTCATCCCCGGCCAGAGTGCAGCCTTCAACAACAGGGGCCGTTCCTTCTCTGCCGGCTAAGGTTGCTGAGGTTACACCCAAACCTCCCTCCCCCGCCAAGCCGCAGGTTAACGCTTCAGCCACCCTTCCTGTACACTCGAAAGTAGTCTCTTTCGTTCCTGAGCCCGGCGAACCCGCCAGGAATGCAAACAACAGGGAACCCGTTGCCAACCGTGCAGACGCGAATGTGCTAAAAATCTTGCACGACTGGGTAGATGTGTGGTCATCACAGGACGTTGAAAAGTACCTGGCTTTCTATTCTGCAGATTTCAAGACTCCGAATGGCGAGAATCGCAATGACTGGGAAAACTCAAGCAGGGTACGCATCAGCATGCCTAAATATATCGAGATTCATATCGACAACGAAAAAGTCACCTTCCCGGATGAAAATCATGCTGCCGTAACCTTTCACCAGTCTTATCGGTCCGACTATATAAATTCTTCTTTCGACAAATTCATGCTTCTGGTAAAACAAAATGGTAAATGGCTCATCCAGGAAGAGCGTGCCGCCAAGTAATCTGGCTTGCTCTCCATCAACCACAACTGCAGTCACGTATCCATTCTGGCTTTGGGCTGACAGCCTGACTGCAGGCAGGCAAATGGCACTCAATCAGGGGCAGAATACAAAATAACAGCATGGAACCCTCGTCGTCCCATCACTGCTTTGATAACCTTACTATATGCAATGCTGTGCAACGCCAGCTGAAGCTTTTCTCAACCCTGAAAAACCATGGAGTATTGAATGGACAATTTTCCCATAGTTAAACTGCACACCAATTATGGAATTATCACTCTTGAACTGAATGCTGAAAAAGCTCCAATTACCGTTAAAAATTTTCTCGAGTACGTAAACAGTGGCTTTTACTACAAGACCATTTTCCATCGCGTAATTGAAGGTTTTGTCATCCAGGGAGGCGGTTATAATTATTCCCAGGGCATCGTTTCATTTAACACTCTCACCAAAATGATCCCGAAATCCACCAACCCGCCAATCAAAAATGAGGCAGCAAACGGGCTGAAAAACGATAAATATACTATTGCCATGGCACGGAAATCTGCCCCTCATTCCGCCACCTCCCAATTTTTCATCAACCTGAAGGATAATCACACCCTGAATTTCACATCACCAGATAAAGAGAATTTTGGCTACTGCGTCTTTGGAAAGGTAGTGGCAGGCACTGAAGTGGTGGATGCAATCAGCAAGGTGCAGACCAAAAGCCGCTATGGACTGGATAACGTACCCACTGAAGAAGTCGTGCTCAAGAAGGCAGAACAGGTGCTCAACTGAATTGGAACAAAATCGCTTACTTAAATTTCATTTATGAGGATTCGACAAAATGAAGGAAATATTTTCCACCCTGCTGCTTGGCTGCCTGTTATTGTGCTCAGCTCAGGCTGCCCAGATTTCTCAACAACATTCCACACAAAAAGGAAAAACTAACATGGTCAAACTGCAAACCAACCACGGCAATATCACCCTTGAACTGGATGAGGAAAGAGCCCCTGCCACTGTCAAGAATTTTCTCGACTATGTGAACAATGGTTTTTATAACAACACGGTATTCCATCGTGTTATCGACAACTTTATGATCCAGGGCGGAGGCTTCGAGCCAGGCATGCGAGAAAAACCCACCAAGGCGCCAATTCGAAATGAAGCCGCGAATGGTTTAACGAATGACAAATATACGGTCGCAATGGCGCGCACATCTGATCCGCATTCAGCCACGGCGCAGTTCTTCATTAACGTAAAGGACAATAGTTTCCTCAACTATAGCGCTCCCAACAGACACGATTATGGTTATTGTGTTTTCGGGAAAGTGGTTTCAGGTACTGAAGTAGTGGATGCCATACGCAAAGTCAAAACTGGTAATAAGACTGGTCATCAGGATGTCCCTCTGGAAGATGTCATTATTATGAAGGCCGAAGTCGTACAATAAATATGGCACGACGTTTCAGCAAGTGTATTCAATTTTCCTAGTAAAGCTGTCATAGTCAGGACAGCGCGATTTCTTTGCGCCTCTGCTGGGTAATCAGGGGCGCAGGAAAACATGCACGGCATCGAGCCGCCTGACCCTCCGATTTTCTTGTTTCATCCAAAATCAGTATATTATATGGCTCATAGTCTATTTATTTCCGATCTCCATCTATGCGTGGAGCAAACACAAAGCACAAAAGAATTTCTGCAGTTTATTCAACAGACAGCACCCAAGGCCGAGACACTCTACATCCTCGGCGATCTGTTCGAGTACTGGGCCGGGGATGATGATATCAACAACCCCTTGCATTGCCAGATTGCCGATGCCTTACATGGGCTTTCCAGCAACGGCACTGACATACATATCATGCATGGCAACCGCGATCTGCTTATCGGCCAGAAATTCGCCCAGGCCTGTGGTGCAAAACTATTGAACGACCCTGTGCTGATTAACCTGTACCATACGCCAACACTGCTCACCCACGGCGACATCCTGTGCACAGACGACATCGATTACCAGAATATGCGCAAAAAAATCCATGATCCCGTGTTTCAGCAGCATTTTCTTTCTCAGCCGCTGGCTCAGCGTAAGGAACACATTGCACAACTGCGTGAGCGCAGCAAGAATGCGCAAAAGCACAAAAGCGAAGAAATCATGGATACGAATTTAGAAGCGGTGATGGACTTGCTCCGTAGCCATCACTATCCGCGCCTGATCCATGGGCACACTCATCGGCCCAAGCGTCACCTGCATACGGTGGACGGACACGAGTGTGAACGTTGGGTGCTGGGAGACTGGCAAACTGCAGGCAATTTCTTGCGCTGCGATGAAGCGGGGTGCAGCTGGCAAACGATCACCTTTTAACAGGAAACCCGGTTATCAGGCTGTTAGATCAACCCTTTCCGTTTTCCGGAAAACATGCCGCGCAGACTTCCTGCCATAAGACGAATATTCCTTGGTTAACACTGGTGCCTTTCACGACAGAACATACCTCACCAGCGCCAGACTCAGCAAGGTATAGCCCGCAGCCAAAATATCGTCGAACATGACACCAAAGCCACCATGCCATGTCCGGTCAAAATAGCGGATCGGCGGAGGCTTGGTTATATCAAAAAAACGGAACAGAAAAAAAGCCAGCAGGTACCAGAAAAATCCTTCAGGGGTAAATAACAGCACCAGCAGAAAGGCTACAATTTCATCCCAGACCATCCCTCCATGATCTGCCACACCCAGGGCTTTCCCGGTTTTCCCGCATGCCCAAACCCCCAATATGAACGAACCTATCAAAACGAATATAAACGCCCCATCCGTCAATCGCTCGGAAAAATACAAATAAAATGGAAACGCCACTAATGTTCCTGCCGTTCCTGGCGCAACCGGAAACAGGCCACTGCCGAAACCAAAGGAAAAAAAATGTGCGGGATGGCTGAGAACAAAACGCCACGTGGGTTTTTTGCAGGAATCAACGGAAATGGTCATAGCCTGATACTCCAACATCAACTGTGCTGCCATCCTTGGCGTGTACCTCGCATCTATTTCCCTGCGTAATAGTACCTATGCACGTGATCCGCAAACCAAGAGTGACCGCAACTTTCTCGACTGCGGAGCGGAAAATTGCAGGAGCAGTAAAACAAAGTTCATAATCGTCCCCTCCGGCCAGAACGCAACGCCTGCCTAATGGTTGATCAAGAAAAGGCTGAAGCACACTGGAGACTGGAAGTGCGGAAAATGCAATCTCTGCTCCCACACCTGAGCTTTTCAATATATGGCCAATATCCGCCAGCAGGCCATCTGAAATATCTATGGCACTGTTTGCAATGCCGCGCAGTGCCAATCCAAGAGCGACCCGGGGAGCGGGCTGATGCAATGCAAGCGAGCAAGTCTCAAAATTCTGCCTAGGCAGATTGATATGCCCTTGCATATGTGCCAACGCAATCGCAGCATCCCCCAATACGCCAGAAACCCAGATATCATCGCCAACTTGTGCGCCTGAACGGCGCAGCGCCTGTCCTTCCGGCACTTCTCCCATGATCGTGATACACAAATTGAGCGGCCCGCGAGTAGTGTCACCACCAATCAGATTAATCTGATGCTCATCAGCCAGATGAAACAGACCCGCGCTGAATTTTTCCAGCCAGTCATCATCCACTGCGGGCAATGACAATGCCAGAGTAGCCCAGCGCGGCTGCGCGCCCATTGCAGCCATATCGGACAGATTGACTGCCAAGGCCTTGTGGCCAAGAAAAAAAGAGGGCGTATCTGGAAAGAAATGGGTTCCACTTACCAGCATGTCAGTCGACACAGCCAACTCCATGCCATCATTTACCCGCAAAAGTGCAGCATCGTCCCCCACACCCAGCACCGTGTCAGGAACCGGGCGGGTGAAAAAACGTTCGATCAGCTTGAACTCGGAGGCCATTGAGTAATTCTAACGTAAATCGGCTCCCGGACTCTCTGGTGATATTGCTGCACACTTTTACCAGAACCTAACCTGCAGAAACACCTTCAGGGCAAGGCATCGATAAATTTCTTCATGGATGTTTTAAGCTGCGGAAAATTCGGGTTCGCCATCAAGCGACGCAAGTTGCCTGCCTTGAGGTTGGCATCGGTTAGCTCACCCCAATATGCCTGTTCCGGGTTGCTGATACAATCGTTGTATTTTTGGGGTTGATCTGATAAATAATGCAGGCAGTTTACATATTCCCCCATGATTCCGTAATGCGGATCCTCCAAGGGAAGGGTAATCGCCGTATGGGCTGCACTGAGTATTCTCCATTCCGGAAAAACGCTGTTTACCCGCTCCAGTTTTTCTGCTGATCTACCCGGCGCAACCTGATTAACGTTGGTAGTGTAAAGTACCAGTCTGTTGGCCGGATTAGGCGCTTTTTCCATGAAATTGAGCGTAGCCGAGGTAGAAACAGTAATATCCTGCTCGCTTGCCGCAGCAAATACTGGAATTTTCATCGGGTGACCATCCAGTTTATCCTGCAGCTCCTGGGTCAGCGCATATATCTGTGCTGCCGCATTCATAGGAAAAGATTCATATTTATAAATGTCCTTATCCGGCTTGATATCAATCCATTTTTCTCTGGGAATCAGCCAGCTATATATTTTGTGGAGATTGGCCAGGGCAGCCTTGGGACTGACATTCAACGCCGGGGAAAAAAGGAACAGGCCACGTACCCGACTGTCTATCAATGACTGATAAATACTCAGCGCACCACCTGTAGAGTACCCTCCCAGAAAAATTTCTTCTACTTCCGCTGAAAGTTTATTGGTGCCATAAGCTTCCATCTCAGCCCAGTCCTGCCATGTGACATCCAGCAGATCCCCCGGTTGTGTGCCATGCCCCGGCAAAAGAATCGCCATCACTCGGAAACAGTTTTCTTGAAAAAACGATGCCAGGGAATGCATCGAATAAGGGGAATCGGTCAATCCATGGGTGAGCAGTATTCCTCGCCGATAAGGCTTATTCTGTCCTTTTGGACAGCTTTCTGCTGGCTTCAATTCAAACGGGGAATTGCCATTGATTGCCCGTTCCATGTCAACCGCACCATTCCCAGAACGCACTTTTGCAAGCGTTGCGCGGGTTTGTGCAATATATTCGGGAAACGCCAGGTTGCCATTGCTCATCTTTGTGCTGAAGCCGGAATCCTGATGCCTGGCCTCTAGTGGAGAGGCTGTCACGCATGTCTGCACGAATAACAACAATATAGACAGAACGATATTTTTATATTGACTCATCCCCCCCGTTAATATATCCATACTTTTTATTTAGTTTATTTTAAACCATTCTGATCTGGCCTGATCCACCCCGCTACAGCCGCACGGCTTACTCTGATCCTCAACGGACTTTATCTACTGGTCTTGCAGTATAATGAATCGAACGGAAATTGAAATGGATATCCACTCCACTTCCCGCATATTCCTCTTTCACTGAACCTCATCGGTACGAATTTCTGCAGCAGCCTTATCCAGTACTCCGTTAACAAATTTATACCCATCAGTACCGCCAAAAGTTTTGGCAAGTTCTACAGCTTCATTGATCACCACCCGATAGGGAATCTCTAAATGATGAAGCAGTTCATATACTCCTATCATCAGCACGGAAAATTCAATGGGACTGAGTTCGTCCAGAGAGCGATCAAGGTGCTTAGCAACTATCGCTTCCAGTACGGAATGCTGAATCAGCACCCCTTGAAGCAGCTTGCTGAAAAATGCCTTGTCGTAACGACCGGTATTTTTTTCGGCACATATCTGCTTTTCAATCTGATCTCTTTCATTGCCAGTCAGCTTCCACTGATAGATCCCCTGCAAAGTCAGTTCACGCGAACGATGGCGCGGGCTTTTGGATAGCGCCTTCGGCTTAACTGCTACGTCATTCATGCCAGTTCCCTCAGCAGATTCACCATCTCAATCGCCACAAGCGCAGCTTCCACGCCTTTTGTATTCATGCGTTCCTCTGCCTGCACTTCTGTATCTGTTGTAAGAATGGCATTAGCAATGGGCAAGCCATTTCGCAACTGCACTTCTCCAACCCCGCGCGCAGATTCATTCGCTACAATTTCAAAGTGGTATGTATCACCACGAATCACCGCACCCATAGCGATCAATGCATCAAATTTTCCGCTGCTTGCCATGAGTTGCAGCCCTAACGGGATTTCCAGTGCACCCGGGACACATGCCAGCGTAATGTCTGCATCATTTACACCTTGCTGAACAAGCTGCGTGCGGCAGGCAGCAAGCAAGCCCTCACAAACGACCAAATTAAAGCGACTTTGCACAATGCCAATGCGCATTCCTGTTCCATTCAAATTTTTTTCAATTTCTTTCATCATTTATCCTGATTGTATGCACAAACTCTATTTGCAATGAATTGCTTGACAATCTCCTGGTGCAGGACAATAGATGCCGTCCAGAATTTATTCATGTTGAACATATCCTACAATTTCCAGGCCAAATCCCGTCATGCTTGGTAATTTGCGTGGAGTGGCATATAACCGCATTTTCCCAACATTTAGATCCCGCAATATCTGCGCACCAATACCGTAGCTGCGCATATCCCACTTTGGCATCTGGTGCTCCTCATGCATGACTGAAGCGCGCTTCAAAAGGTCGCGCGAGGTTTCGTTACGATGCAGCAATACCAACACACCTGAAGATGAAAGACTGATTTTCAGCATTGCATCATGCACGCTGATGGAATTGCCGGAGCTCGCCTGCTCCAGGAAATCCAGAACTGACAATGGCTCATGAACACGCACCAATGCCTCTGTATCTGACCGGATTTCACCTCTAACCAGTGCCAGATGGGTTTGTTGCGTGGTTTTATCCACATAGCTAACCAGATCGAAAACACCATAAGCAGTTTGTACTGGGCGTCTTGCCACACGCTCAACCAGTTTTTCATGCTGGCTGCGATGCTCTATTAGTTCAGCGATGGTCCCTATTTTCAAGCCATGCTGCTTCGCAAATGGAATAAGGTCGGGCAAGCGAGCCATCTCGCCATCATCTTTCAGTATTTCACAGATAACCGCGGCAGGAGTAAGCCCGGCGAGCTGCGCCAGATCGCAGCCAGCTTCTGTATGACCAGCGCGTACCAAAACCCCGCCTTTCTGTGCCATCAGCGGGAAAATATGCCCAGGCTGAACGATATCTTCAGGCTTAGCGTGTTGGTCCACGCAAACCTGCACCGTTCTTGCCCGATCCGTGGCAGAAATCCCTGTCGTCACACCACTTGCCGCTTCAATGGAAAGCGTGAAATTGGTACCCAGAGGAGAACCGTTATCTCGCACCATTAAAGGCAAGTTCAACTGCTTACAATGCGCCTCTGTTAATGTCAGGCAAATTAATCCACGGCCATGCTTGGCCATAAAATTGATTTTCTCTGGGGTAACAAATTCAGCTGCAAATAACAGGTCCCCCTCATTTTCACGGTCTTCCTCATCCACGAGGATCACCATGCGTCCGGCACGTATTTCGGCAATTATTTCTTCTATCGGAGCGATATCTGTCATTGTTATCAACTCCGTGCCTGCAAAAGGCGCTCAACATAACGCGCAATCAGATCAGTTTCTATATTGACTCGAGCCCCGACATGCAATTCCTTCAGAGTAGTCGCCTCTAGCGTATGCGGGATCAAATTCATGCTGCACACGTTTCCTTCAACATTATTTACCGTCAGACTCACGCCATTGATTGCAATGGAACCCTTTACAACCATATATTTTGCCAATGACCGCGGAACAGCAATTCTTAATTTCCAGCTTTCCTCAAGATTTGTGAATTCAGCCACATCACCCACTCCATCAACATGACCGCTCACCAGATGCCCCCCCAACCGGTCATTGACGCAGAGAGCCTTTTCCAGATTAACACAACTCCCTTCTGCATCCAGTCCAACTGTGCAGTTTAATGTTTCGCGCGACACATGGGCGCAGAAATACCTGTCTTCCACGCATACGGCTGTCAGGCACACACCATTTACCGCAATACTATCACCGGCCTTCACATCCTCCATGCAGAGCCCTTGAGTGGATATGCGAAGGTCCAGTCCTCCATCACGATTCTCCACATGTTCAATGATACCCACGCCTGCAACAATGCCACTAAACATGTCGTACCCCAACCATCTTGTATTTATGCATTTCAGTGTTTGACAACTATTTGCTCCATTTTTTTCCTAACCAATGAATTGGATTAAAAATCCAGGGCCATCCATCTCCCATGTTCATTATTGCTTCGGCCTCATGAAGTCTCAACCGGCGGCATATTTGACCCTGGGATCCTGAAAGAAGCTCATCACCCGCTCGGGTGATTTCTCTAACATGGCCATGTGCTCGTTGGCCGCATCGCGCAGCTTGGCCT
>NZ_CAJNBL010000027.1 GCF_905221025.1 Candidatus Nitrotoga fabula | reverse complement strand
GAAGTCGTTCCGCGATGGTCGCTATGCATCCGGCCATGCCTTGATCAACGCCGGATAACGGACCTTGGTAAAACCAAACTGACACTTCAGCACGCGGAACACATGTTCCACCTTGGCGCGCACCTTCGATTTCCGTTTGTCTTCTTCGGTCAGTGATGTGTTGCGATAGCTCGGGCACGGGTGAAGTCCTGTGCCTGTAGCGCATACTCTGCAAGCACAGAACCTTGACCACTATAGGCCGAATCTCCCCACATCATGAGTCTTCTCATGGCTCTTCTTTTTATGCCTCTCCTTCCGCTGCTGAACGAACTGAGACGAAGTTTTAAACCATAATTAAAGTAAATTATACAAAAATATTGATTTTTTAAATTTTAGGATTCTAATAACTTAGATTTTTTGCTTGATGTATATAGTAAAATTAAATTACTATTTATAATTTGATAAATATCAAATAACATCATATATGATTTGACGTAAGAAGAATTTCAAAGAGTCCAATGTTTCGTATCATGTAGGCCGAATTTTAAGATAGGGTCTTAGGAAGTTAAAGCGGGTTTAATCTCAACAATTTAAGTATTTCAAGGTAAAGATTATCACGACGATGATTAAAACGATATTCAGTTTCTTTCAGATGCAGATAGAACGTATGTCCGGGTACGCCATTAAATTTGGCCAGCCTTCGTTTTGCATAGCTCCAGAACGACTCAATACCGTTAATATGTCGATCGCCATTCGCAAATTCATTTTCTCCGTGATTCACTCTAAAATGTTTGTCGGAGCCAATATCAACCAGGCCGTCATATCCCCTCCAGCCATCCGAATGAATGATGGTAGCGGGTTCCACATGCCCTCTGATGATGCCTTGCAGCGTGGCTTTGGAACAGTCTGGCACGATCTCGGTATACACTTTACCTTGCCGTTTCAGCAACCCGAACACAATCGTTTTACCATAGGCACCTCGCCCGCGTTTACCTCTTACACGATGCGCCCCAAAATACGATTCATCCACTTCTACAGCGTCTTTAAGTGGAGTAGCAACCTCGCAGTCTTCAGCCATGCGAAGACGAATTCCAAGGTAGATGCTGTTTACAGACCGTACCGAGATTCCAATCAACTTAGCTGTATTGGTAGCAGTAAGATCGAGTGCAAAACATTGCACAAGTTGCCTGAATTTAGCCTCGCTGATTCGTGAACGGACATAGTATCTATTTTTATTAACCATATTAGGAGGTTAGCACATTTTATAATGCGCTTAACTTCCTAAGACCCTTAAGATAAAGTGCAATTTGGAGTAACGCAGATCAGATGGGGAGAATAGGGTAGCTTCCGAGCCTTTTTGAATCGCCCCGGGTTTCGTGGAGACTAATTGGTCAAAGTAAAACAGTCTCTACAGACTACATTATGATTTCTCGATAATATTGTTCTTCGGCCTCAGCAGCCGTCGTATCGACAATCTATCTCGCTACAATTGCCATTAACTTACCCCCATCCCTCCCCCAACGCCTCCGTCTGCTGCAATACCAGTTCCACTGCTGCATCCTGCTGGTCCGGGGGATACTTGTATTTGCGCAGTATGCGCTTGACCATCAGGCGCAGCCGGGCACGCACGCTTTGCCCAGGTTGCCGGCAGCGGAACTGGAAGCGGCAGTGCTGCAGCAGTTGCGTAATATGATGCGCCAGCCTGTAATGATCAGTGAGATCGTGCCACAGGCGGTTGCTCTCAACGATCAGCTGGATGAAGCACAAATTACAGTGGCGATGACACGACTGGACGTGATCTGGGATCAGCTGTTCCCGGCAGAGCAGCAACGCATCGTGCAGTTGCTGGTGGAAAAGGTGATTGTGTCTCCGACCAATATTGAATTGCAATTACGGGCCAATGGCATCGGGCAGGTGGTGAAAGAAATCAAGCCGGTCAGAGAAATTGAGGAGGCACTGGCATGAGTGCCATCCGAGTTGCGGGCAAGACAGAGGTTGCGCCCTGCAGTGATGGGAAACTGACGCTGCAGATTCCGATCCAGATCCGGCGCTGCAGTGGATGCAAAAAAATAACCTTGCCAAATGGAGTAATCGGCATGCCACAAAAACTATCCAGGCCCACGTCAATGCAGCAGGCACTGGCGCGTGGTCATCGCTGGCTGGCCATGCTGGAATCCGGGGAGGTGAAAACCCTGCGCGAACTGGCAATCCGCGAGGGGGTGGACAATAGTTATGTCAGCCGGATGATCAATCTTACGATGCTGTCCCCGTATATAGTGGCTGCGATTCTGGATGACAGCTTGCCGGACCATATTACGTTACTGGAACTGGCAGCGGATCCGCCATTGGTGTGGGAGAACGTCCCGGTAATGGATGTAATCTGTGCAACTCATTCCTTCGCTCCCGCATGAAATCATGAATGTCCCCACCAGACAGAGAATACCATGCCTCAATTAATTGAACATATCGACGCCATCGCCCGTCAGAAACAGTGCGATGTACTTTTTCTTAAATTCCTCGATCCGGAAAACCTGGAAGGGAAAGTTAAACCCAGTTCCGTTTGGCATTGGGCATCATCGGCAGACCGGCAATCAGTCATCGAGTGGTTCAATCGTAACCAGATCCATTGGCAACCATGCGGCTCGTTTGCCGATGAAAATTCCATGACATCCTATGCCGGGCAGGTTTACATTGATGTGCCGTTCGAAGAAACAAACCCGGTATATCAAAAAGTCCTCAATTATTTGGAAAATCCCGATGGGAGTCCACGTTTCCCAGGCGTTTTGCTATTTCTTTTGCCACTTGATGTTGCCATGAAAAACGCTCACCACGACGAGCCAGGATTCTGGGATCGAAGGGCTGAGAATTTTTAAACACGAACCTATGCTGATCAGGCAGTCCGTTTGGCAACATAACAGGCCAGCAATGCTGCGCCCTCAATGCGGTTGGTGCGTCCCATGCCCCGGGATCGCACCCAAGTACACTACTGGTTAACCTGCTATCATATTGGTTTCAAATAATTTATTTAACTCCTTGAATTTCTCAAGATTACACATACACTGAGTATGCATCCCGTACCCAGCAAAACTGGAAACAAAGAAACGCAAATCGATATTTTTTGGAACAATTATGTTGTTCAATTCAGACATGAGTGAAACACTGCGTGGATTATGATTGGCTAACAAAAATATCACTTCCAAATCTTCTTGAGCAAGCTTTACGACGTTTTCGTTGCCAGCAGTGCCAAATCGGATTAAGCCAAGATCCCTTAATTGTTTGAACATTGACTCTACTTCAGATAAAAATGGTTTAAATTTTTCTTTGTCCTCAAAAAATTCCGCAATATCTTCAAGATGATCTATTAATCCAGATTTTCCACCGATAGCCCGGTCTCCATATTTCATTTCAATCAAAGCTAAACGACAATTACTGCCGTCGCTTCTATCTTTAGCGAGCCACTGTATGGCTAAAAGGTCAAATCGCGCTTTTAGCCCGGGCTGGGTGTACTCAATGTCTGCAATGAAGTATTCTGTTTCGTTTGAAATACCGGAAGCGTTATTTTCACGGGCAACCAATTGTTGAAACTCACGTTCATGCTTGTCTTTAACGGAACCCAAATAAATATCAATGGCAAGCTTCAATTTCGGAATGGCATTCACCCATGCTTTTACACAATCTTAATTGTCAAGTGTGATTTTCTGGAATTTTTTAATTTCTTCTCTGAGAAACTCAGTTCGCTGGCAGATGTAATTCAAACTGAACTTGCCAGAAAAACAGCCATCATTTTCTCTAATCTCAATTAAATTCCCACCCCGATAATAAATATTGATGTATTTACCCCGAAGAGCCAACATCAGGGTTTCGTCATGTTTTACGCGCTCCAGGATCGGTTTCAACAGACCATTCTTTAAAGCGTCCATAAAAGGTTGAGAAATTTCTCTGGAATATTGTTTACTATCTTGATCATTATTTTCTGTCATATCTAACTTTCGTTTTGTTTATCCCTCTTTTAATCACCATCCGCTACGGCGATTAGAACAATCAATTTGATCAATCGTTTTCCCAGGCTTTGCGATAACACCGCAATACCTCGTAAGCTACATAATGCAAGTCCGTCATTTCGATCAATGTCTGAGTTTGTTCGCCATCGTAGTAAACTTCTTCTGAAATGCATACTTCAGCGTTGGAATATCCCTTGATCTGCTCCAGATGCCAATCGTCGTCCTGGAACATGAGCGACATGGTCGCAACGCGGTTTCCATGCAAATCTCGTATGGAGAAAGCCCTTATGTATCCATCCCTGCATAATTTTTCATAGCTGCCTACACAGTGGTTCATTACGCGTCCCTCATGGCGCAATGCCCAGGAACTGGTTATTGGAATGATCTGATACATCCCCATCTCATGCGCCTGCAAGACAGATTCCCACAGATATACACGCCTTTTCTTTTTCCCTGCCCTGCCGAGGCCAAAAATAGCGTTTAATTCATCCGCCTGTTCCTGACTAAGCCCTTGGTCATTCATACTAAACCCCCCACCATTCTGCATCATTCTTGTAAAGAACATTAGAAAAAAGCGCTTCATATTTCTCGGGTGCGAAGCTATGTATCGGAACCAGTGATTTGGGTGAAATCGCACTGGAGAAACGTTTTAGATCAACAGGGCTGGCATGGCCGGATGTATGAATCCGGGTCAACGGAATGTCATGTTTCTTTAACCATGCTGTAATCTGGCAATATGCACCTTCTTTCAGATACCCTTCCCATTGCGAATAAACAAAACTTGCCCCGCACAGGCAGTCAGCTTTCTCCAGGTCAGCCATCAATAAGGGGCGGAACAGGGCAACGTATTGCGATGAAGTCTCGCCAATTTTATTTAAATAGATACGATTTTTACTGTGCCTCTCAAGCAGATCGAACCACCCATTCCGCTTGATCAGTCTTCTTTGGCATTCTGGAACATAGAGCGCCACTCCTGGCCATGAGGATTGAGGAATGCTGTTATTGCCAGTTGCTTCAAGAATGGCCGCCGCATAGAGGTCGATCAGTAACGTCCTTCCGCTGCGCTTGCATGCCCGATAGATACTGACAATACGGTCAATGTTCTGGGCGGAAGCATGAACCATTGCCAAGCCGGATGTTGCTTTAAAAGATGCTACAAATTGATTTTCCAGTTCCTGCTCGGTCGGGAAAGTAACCTCATCATCAAGGCGGGAAAGCGATGATCCTTCCATCAACAGCACGTCCACGTCTTCAGGTGGATCTTGAATTATTTTCTCAAACAGACCAGATTTGCGCCCATGGGCACGGAAATCACCGCTATAGAATATGCGCTTGCCATTCGCTTCAATCAACAGCGAATAAGCATCGAATGCTGAATGATCCATCAGATATGGGGTAATCCTGAAAGAGCCAAGCTGGGTAGGTTGCATGTGTTCAAGGTTTGGCCCGTTCAGTGGCGGAAGTATTTGCCGGGTAAACGGTACAGCGGCCCGGATCAGGTTTTTGCCAGCGGCCCCCATGGCGACTGGAACTCCGCCTGGCATGTGATGCATTAAGCCATAGTGATCTATGTGCGGATGCGAGATGACCACACCCATGAGGCTTTCCATATCGATGGATGGGACAAGAGACACGTCTGCAGCATTTCCGCCCAGAGGCAAGCCATAATCGATAGCAATACGCTCACCATCATTTTCGATCTCAACACAGGTTCCCCCGATTTGTTTCGTGCCACGATGTATTCGAACATTCATGTTTTTCTCTTAGATAGTAGTGCGAGTGGAACATGATAGAAGGTGACTAGCTCACAGGATGAGCCTGTAGAAATTATTTGCAAGCAACTGGTCCAAAACCGGCAACGATTCCTATCTATTCACACAGTGAAAAATCGGCCTAAAACTCAGTTCAGCCTGGTCAAAATTCGACGTTGTTAACTGGTAAAATTTGAGTACTGATTAATAGTCTTAATATAATGCATTGTAACTTAACAATAATTCTGTCTGGAGAAGAAGAAAAGGTTAGAAGACGCAAAAGCCAGTTATAAAGACAAGCACCAATGTGGTGCTCAATCACCGAAAGAGGACATCATGACTACACAAACCTTCGTACCCACTTCTGAATTAATCCAGCAGACCCCCTGCGTGCGCTCTTTGGGGCAGACCCAGAACCAGGCGACTGTCCGCGAGCTTTTCGAGGCTTCGGCATGTGACCCATTCGAAGGCGGAGATGGCGGAGATGCAGGCAGCATTGAGTCGCCATCAATATGGTTATTCGGCATAGAGCATGGAGTTGAGCGCAACATTGAGAAAAATCCTGATGTTACGCATGATGAGCGGGACTACTCTATCGACAAGCAGCTCGGCTATCGCTTCAACCGGAATGCATTCAAGTTATTTGCAGCCATCCATGGCAAGCTGGTCGATGACCATGAAGATTTCGCGAAACTCAAGAAGCCATGGGTAAAGGGATCGAAAGGTTATTTAAAGGGGAACTTGTATCCATACCCCTGCCGCAACATTAAGACATGGACTGCGGAGGCTAAACAGGATACCGGATTCGAAGACAAGCGAGAGCTGATCAAGTGGTGCAATGAGCATCGGCTACCTGCTATCGCAGATGCCGTCCGCCACTATCATCCCAAGCTGTTCATCGGTGTAGGCGCCAGCATGGCGAGAGAATTTTCGAAAGCCTGCTTCGGGGATAATACCCCGCTTGAAACCCATCAACTTTCCATCAACGGGCACACCAAAAAAATTCGCTATGCCACGCACAATGGCCGTATCCTAGTTGTGCTGCCACATATCAGCAGCGGATACAACGGACTCAACAGTGATGAATCTCTCCAGGAAACTGGCAACTTCATCGCTACTAAGTTGATGCGTTAAAGGAATCCGTGGAATTGGCCACGCTGGAATGGGTGTCTTGGTTCAACAACTGAAGTTGGAGTTGCCCTACTTTACCCGACACAATTGCGTTCTATCATATTCCATGAAAGTGGATGCACATGGGTCAATACAGGGGTGACTTCCTTCCCCTACCAATACCCCAATCAAACCCTTCATCCAAGTCCGCGTGTAATTCATTGAAATTATGATGTAATAAATCTCTATCTCGCGGACTTCGACTGCCCATGCTCGGATAGGGCTGCGGAGAATAACTGCGCATGGAGAGAAAAAAGTACAAAAATCGTGACAAAATACGCTGACAGGAAGTCCGCAAGAGTTAGCAGGAATCCCCACGGACACGCGGCAATAGGTAAGAAAAAAGGTCAACAGATAACTGTTGACCTTCAATTATTGGTGGGGGCGGCGGGAATTGAACCAGCAACCAATACCCGCCACACATTGTAAATCAATAAGTTACAAATTTTACTAGCGCATTATTCATGCCTTTTAATGCTGTTTTATGTACGAATGTTCAGCATTTTGTTCAGCATTTTAGAAACCTTGTAGACGGTTTATTTAGCCTCTAACAAAGGCATATAACATTACTACTGCTCATGCTCTTCGAGCTATTGCCACGATATTCTTTCATCATGCGCCGCTTTTATCGAGCCTATCGCGATTCAAGTTGGCATACGCCAAATGAATGCTATAAATCAGCTACCACCTGGATCCCCGCCCGGTTCGTTTGTATTCTTTGACGGAATGTCAGCTTCCGGTCTCGCTGGAGCTTGCTTACGATACGGATCCGCCGTATAGAATTTCATTTCGGCACGTGTGAGAATACGATCATTATCGAAGTCCATTTCTTTGAAAAGCTTGTCAAAATGGATAAACGATTCGCTTTCAGAAATCATGCCGTCATCGTCGGTATCAATATCATCGAACATCCTAAAATTCTCCGGTTTTCCGAGATTTGCTTCTTTTCGTTCAATTTTACCCGTCCCGTTAGTATCCATTTCCTTGAAACGCTTAATGAAGTATGCGTTAAACTCGCCATTGGTAATCCCGCCACTGCCATTAATATCAATGGCATCGAACAACCTGTCTTCTTTGTCCCTATCCGTACGCATTATGTCGGCCAATTGGCGTCTATTAGGGTTGTTACCGGCAGGCGGGGTGGTTGCGTAATAATTCGGTTTTCCAGATGTGACAGGGGGAGCAGCCGTGGCATCGCTGGTTTCAGGGATATCATAGTCTGGTATATACCACCCTGCAGAGTGCACCATTGATGCCCCTAATGTAAAGCAAGAAACTATCGCGAGATTAATCACCGTCTTTTTCATGATGAACTCCCTTAATTTAAAATTAATCAATATACCTGAGTAGGCTAGATATCCTTTGCGCCTGCAGGCCTTTATTGAGCCTACTTAACCATCCAAATCGGCAGACTCTGGTTGCAGGATAAGGATCGGGTTATATATTGTCTGTGCGTTACCGCACACTGATAAAGTGGTGTCATTAAAGGTACGATTCGTCATCCCCAAGTCATATGGATATGGTTTTACGAATTCATGCCAGAGCAATGGAATCAATTCGTGTTTTCCTGACTTAAATGTTTTTCTTACTGGATAGGAATACCTGCGGTTTATGGCCAACAGGCGCTGCCAGCAGATCGGCATCGAGATCCTGTTCCCAGGCGCTGAAAATCCATTTCCATGGATGTCAGAACTGATCGACCTGAAAAAGGAAAAGAATTTCTTCGAGACCAGGGTGACAGAATATCAAACCGGTGGGGCGCTGGCGTGGGACTAGCACATATTAAAAAGGTTTTCCAGACCAGAAATGCGCATTATGTACACAGTCCGGGTATAGTTTGCGTACATTTTCTGTTTAGAACGTATGTTCTATTTTGAGTTGTACCATTCCCGCGAGCGGAATTTATCTTCAGCACGCGGGAATATGAGGAATTCAAATTAAGAAGACCAGCATGTATCACAGACCTTTTGAAGTTTTAGTTCGTATCAGTAGTCTTGATAATAAGTAAGTTAAATTACTATAACTGCTGCTGTAACACTTCATGAGATTCGGCAGCTAGCCAGTCGTCCAATTCATGACCCGGTAAAAAGCCACGTGCCTCTGCCATGTAATAGGCAGATTCAGCAATGCGTGACCTCCATTTTTCATTATTTGATTGAAGATCCGGGTCAAATGAGGAAATTCCGGTCGGGTTTATAGCAGCCTTCCTTTTCGTTCTAGTGGGATTCATGTTGACTCCTTTCCTTGCAATTGGAATGACATAATCTTGCTTACAATGCCTTGTCGGACATACTCAACTACGATCTGGCCCAACGTGTACAATAAGCAAGACACCGAACTAGCAGAATATTCCGAATATAGCCTCAGGTCTGTGTGATAGCGCACACAGTCCAAAAATTTTCAGATCGGGACACTGAACGCTGTTTCCAGCTTAATCTGGAAAATTTTGCACGCTGATTTACAATGTATGATCCCCCGTGGATCATACATCCTCTGATTCTGCAAAGCGTTCCGCAAATTCACTTCATGATGCAAAAAGGGTCTGCATATAACGCAGACCCTTTCAATTCAATCTGATCCCACCTTAAAACGGTACCAGCACAGTTTCGCCGTCATTATGCTGAAACATTTTATAGATATCATAAATATGAAGTTCGGTTACCTTGTAGTTCCTACTATAATTTCTCGCACATCGATCGCTGCCGATGGTAATTGCCAAGCGTAAATCAACTCCAGACTTTTTCTGGAATTTATCAAGGATAACGATTGTCAAACGAAAATAATAATTCTAATAGGAGGTCCCAATGAATATTGAAGGATTAGCATTAAATTTATCCAGTACAACTATTACCGTTATTGTAATCATAGCCATCGTTTTATACACCTGGCTCACCAGAGACCAAGAAGTGGTGGACGACAAAGAAGATTAAGGCTGCATTCTTGAAAGCTAAGCAGCCCAAGAAATATCTGAGGTTTGTGGTCAAACTCCGCTGTCAGCAGATCAGATACTGACAACAATTATTTGATTTATATACAAATTGTTCAAAGAATACTGTTAATAATTTAAAATTCTGACTCGGTGTGAGATTCGATAACGCATCGATTATATCTATATACGAATGTTGAGGGTACGTTATAGGGTTATCAACAGTGACATCCCCCATATTCAGGGCATGGGCATTTTTGGGGCATTGAAAATCAAAATGCAAACCAGAGAGAGCCAATTATAAAAAAATTCACTGTCTGGATATTACCCTACCCTACCTCAAAAAATCGCAACACACGCGATTCTGGCAGGTCACCTTTTAGGCAGCCTATCACCCAGGCGCAACCCGCGTAGGATAATCCGATTCTGGACGTGAATTGTAATATCCTCCCCCGATTCGCAGAGCCAAATAATGTGCCCTGGCTCTTATCCGGTTAACCCCCCCTTGATCGCAAAGCGCTTCATACATCAGATCCAGCTCTTCCCGCCAAACCTCATCCAGCAACTTCAGCCGGAGCGCCTGGTAGCCAGCATCATGAAATACAGATGCATAAATTGTCCCAGGATCATCGACCGCGATAAAACTGGCACCGTCCCAGGCGTAACCTTGCCTGACCAGAATCACGCCGTCCACAGAGATCGCAAAATACGGATGGTTGATTAACTTGCCGGGCCGAATGCGTGACTCTGCCACGGCATTTCTACGCAGCTGATACTTATAACCACCTCCGTAATAAATGTGACCCTGGCTGGCCTCTTCCCCGGTTGCAGTGAACTGTACCATGTCGTTCATATCGAAAGCCCCTTGACCATTAAATCACCGATCAGCTGCTTGCATTCATCGCTGACCGGTTGCCGGGAGGCCAATTGCTGGCCACGAATGTATGGCACGGTCATGTAACTCAGAGCGCCCTTGATTTCAGGCTCGAAAGACTCCTGATCATCCGTTCCAAACCGGACGAGTGCCGCTGTCAGGCATTTCCGTGCCGGATCATCGTAGCGAAGCGCCCCAACCTGGACTGCCTGGTCCAGATTGGTTTTCGCAGCCTTCAGGTCTTCGAGGACAAAAGCACCCACGTTGGTGGTGGGCGTATACTTTGCACCGATGGGCTCCTTAATACCTGTGCATCCGGACAGGATCACACAAGCCATCATGATAGTTATCCGTTTCATTATGCACCTCCATTGCTGTCATTTTTTCCTACCATCAATTCCGTTTTGCGCGCGGATCCGCTCGTACTGCCCATCCAGTACGCCACTGCCACAGCAAAAGCCCCCAGCATGGCAGTCACCACCTGCGTGCGCAGCTCTCCCAGCCTGTAGTCATCGTGGAGCATCACAATAAACACCACCGTGGACACAACTGCCACCAGTACCAGTGTCAGCACCTGAACAAATTTCAGATTTTTAGGATTCATTTTCTCCTCCATGATTAATCAGGTTTCAATATTTACTGGTCACGTATGCAGTAATAATGGCAGCCACAGCAATCCAGGCGGCCTTATCGAATATCTGAAAAAACGATCCACGTTTTATCAGCGTCTTTTCAATAGCAACCAGTTTTTGCTCCAGTTCTTTCTGTCTGGCATCGTATGCATCTATTCGCTTGAACAGCGTGATCATCCGTTCTTCCATTCTGGCCAGAGAGATCACGGCCTCAGACAGATCATCAATTTTTGATTCAATCCTTTCCAGCCGTGTGCTGTTGCCTCTAATGACCGAATCACTCATGTTGCATCCTTTCTTGTTAATTATTATTAATCTGGCCAGCCTGTTGAAAAATCATAAGCACGCAGCGCCTCAATCTTTTCCCGGACCGTTCCGGATCCGGCTGCAATCGCATTCACGGCCGCAAAATGCGCTGCTTCGTTATCCATGCACCGGGCCACGCGCTCCCCATGCAATACCGCCAGAGATCCAATCTGATCAGCGGTAAGATTGATGTAATTGCCGTTCGCCCGCTTGACCTTGAACACCCGGGCCGGGGCGGTTTTTGCATACCCAGCCATGGACAGCAGAGACAGCACAAACGGATAGTCCGTACGGAAATTGGTGCCATTCAGTTTGGCCGAGCCATTCATCACTGCATCACGCCTGGCCGTGATCCGGGTTTTGATCTTTTCCAGCACCTCTGCAACCGTTGGCCCAGGCGGTGCGGGCTGCGGCTGCGGCACATTCCCTGCTTTAAGCCAGGCGCGATATTCCTGCCATTCAGCCATATCCCGCGTGATGGCCAGGCCATCCGCGATACGGAGCACGCCGCGCGGAGCAAGCCGGTACATCAGGCTGTCTTCCTATATTTGTAATAGACATAAGCTGTCCCGGTCGTGCTCACCCTGGCCTGTATCTGTAAAGAGGTCTTGAATGGAATTTGCGACAGCGCAATCGTCGTAAATGATGACGTGTTCAGATACAGGCCAACCGCCGCCTTGGCTGCCCAGTTGCTTGCAGATGGGTCCAGGCTGAAATCCGCCAAAGTAACCCCATCCACAATCAACTTCAGGTAACAGAGCTCCTGATATATAGCCAAGGCACAAAACTCCAGCACACCCTTGCCAGAGTAATTGACAATATCCACAAAGCTGGTTGAACTGGTTGTGCCATTATCCAGACCGCTGATGCTGCCTAGATTGATCGTTGTAACATTGGTACTGGCACCCGGATTGGCAGGAACCAAGGCACTTGGGGAAGCCAGATATGGATCCGTATTTTGCGCTGCATTATCCAGTTTAGCCGCACGGGCATCCGTCCATACTGCATTCGACAAGGCCGTGCTGGCCGGAGCACGGGTGGTGACTGCCGCGTCCAGATTGTCGATTTTCGCTGCCCGGGCGGAGGTCAGCCGGTCGATCAGGGTTTTAAGTTTTCCGGGCACTCCATACAAAATCGCAGACATTGTTCTAACTCCATGTGGTGGCTGTCACCAGCCCGTTTGCATCCCAGGTGATCGTTTCCGTGCCGATCACATCCCAATTCGAACCGCTGTCAGACGAGAATGAATACACAGCCACCGTGACATTCCCATCCTCGCCGCCGGTCGTACCCCAGGTCAGCGCAACCTTCAGCCAGTCAGTGGATTTTTTGAAGTAGATAATCGCTGGCTGCTCGGCCGTACCGCCGGACTTGCTGAAATCCCATCCGGGATAGGCCCCAAGAATGACTCCGTCACGGATGGCCGCCAGATTGTCACGAATGGACTGCATGGCCTGCGTGCCATTCTGTGTGGCACCGTCCGGTTTCGATTTATCAAAAGCTGTATAAGTCAATTAAACCCCCTGCCACAACCATCTGAAATCGCTGGCAATCAGGTTGCCAGCCGCATCAAAAACATACACATCAAACGTGGTCGGAGTGGCAAGCACGATGTTGTCCACCACCGCCATCCGCGCCGTGGTGCCCTCTGGGGTAACCGTCAGCCGTTTCACGGCCACGTACTGATTTTCCAGAGTAATGGTTACCGGCCCCAGGGCGCTGCTGGATCCTGCGCCCACTTCGTCACGCGGGATGGCGTCGAGGCGGATTTTTTGCGTAGGAACCGTGACCTTCAGTGTTGAGGTGGTCAAGGCTTCGTGCTTCAGCCGTGCAAAGCGGGCATTCTCTTTATGGGACAAGCCACTTAAATAGGACCATGCAGCCCCGTCACTGGAAAACCCAATCGAGCTGGCGATACTGCCGCTGATGGCAGCCACATCTGCCGTACCCGTCCACTGCCCACTCAGCAGCATCGCGAAATCCTCGGATTCCCCCAACCACTCCGACGTCATGCTGTTGTGGTAGGAGGCCAGCGGATTGGTATAGGTATCCATGTTCGAGGAATACTTGGTGTTCCATGCCACACCATCCTCGCTGACCCAGTGCCTCTTGCCGTCAAAAATGTCATATTCCGTCATATTCGTAAGCGTCGGCGTATCGCTATCGACAGACTCCACCAGAAAGGCGGCTGCATCCGAAGTCACCGTGAAGGTCTGCGATGCGGCGGTACCGGAATACAGGCCCACGGAATCGAGTGCTTTGACGTAAATCTTCCAGGTGCCGACCGGAATCAGATCCGTGACCAGGCGCAATGCATCCACCCGGTCAATCAGGGTGGCAGTATCCCAGCTGCCCGCCGTTGGCCCGTAGCGGACTTCATAACGCCAGATGTCCGCATCGGTGGCGGGATCCCATTGCGCATACACCCGTCCACCTGCCTCGAAAACACTGATAGAAGGCACGTCGGATGGCGGCAGGTATTTGCCATCAATATAAACATTTTCCTCTGCAGCCGTACCCACGCTGCCGACCATGCTGACTGCCGCTACCTTGACCACATAGGTCACCAGATCCTGCACGGGAGGCGTGCGATACAGCACGTCCGCGCTGACCGCGCTGTGCACCAGATTGCCCAGCAGATACACTTCGATACGATAGTGGCGCAGGAACGGGAAATCCACAGCACTCCACTGAGCCTTGATGCGGCTGGTCCAGATGCCATTGGCGTTCTGGTAGATTTCCTCGAGGAGCACAAGGCCGGTCACAGTCGGAGCGGTCACCGGATTTGGCAGGCTGGTATCCGCAAAAGTGGGTTCGCTGACCACAATGTCGGTGTACGCTGCCGGGTCATACTCTCGCGCCTTGATTCGGTACCGGCCTGCGGAAATGGATGGCCCCAGCAGCAACACCAAACAGCACAGCCAACACAGGATTCGCAACCAGCAAGCCACCCAATCCAATCGCTGCGCTGGTTAATGACCCAATTGCAGAAATAGTTGCACCGATCCCAGCCACAACCGCGCCACCGACCAGACCGACGGCGGCCGTGCTTGCAGCTCCAATACCAATAAAACCGGCAATTTCTGGGTGCTCAGAAGCCCATTTGCCCAAACCGTCCAGACTGCTGAGCAGACCCTGAACAACCTTGCTGCCTTCAATCGCACTTGCCAGATTGATTTGTACGCTATCCAGCTTTGCGGAGGTAGTCCGCATCATGGTGTCGAATTTTTCATTCACGACACCGGTGGCCTCTCCGGCCTTATTGACGATATTGAAATATTCCTTGAGGTTTTCAGTCTGCGTGGCCAATTGCGCATAACTGCCAGCCTGCACATCCGGGAACAGCTTGGCAATTTTTGCAGCATCGCCGCCGGTAATTTTTTTGATTTCAGCAAGCATGTACCCGATGAAATCACCACTTTGGCGGGCATTCTGTTTCAGTTTTTCGAGATCAACACCAATATCCTTAAATGTATTGGCAGTGCTGCTCGCGTTCAGTTTATCCAGCCAGTTGGCGAGATTATTGGCTGCACTGGATGCATCGCCCGTGCCTTTTCTGGCCATCTGCGCGGCAGCAGCCAACTGCGTCATGGAGGCTTCGCCTTTCGCCCCCAGGCTGGCTGACTTGGCGGTCAGCATGTCCATGTACTGCGCCATGTCCTTCAGTTCAAATGCGCCGGCATCACCCGCTGCGGCCATGACATCCAGCACCTTGGCCACGCGGTCGCCACTGATTTCCATTTTAGAGAAGCTGGCAGAAACGGTGACAGCAATGTCACGAATGCTGGAACTGGTAGCGGTCGCTGCCTTCCCGATTGGAGCCAGCATTTTCAGGGCATCCTGCTCGGAAATGCCTTTCGCCACCATGTCCTGAAACGCGGTGATGAGCTGGGATTTGGTTTGATTGGTCTGCTTTGCGATCTGATCAAGCGCAAGGCTCCATTTCCCAGCAATGGCCTCTGCAGCCGCGCCATTGATACCGGCGGTGCTGGCAATGCCGAACAGAGCCTTCTGTGCATCAATGGAAGATTCCACCACGCTTTTAAGATCCAGACCCAGCCTGGAAAGCCCGGCATTGGCGGCCAGACCCATGGCTCCGATGCGCAGACCTGCCGCTTCGAAACGGCTGCCGATCTTGTCCGCTTGGGAGGCAAACTCCTGCAGTTCACGACCGGCACTGGCCAAAGATCCAGAAAGGTCATTTTTTGCGGTCAGGGTTACGGTAATCTTGTTGTCAGCCATGATTGATCACTTAACTTGATTTTTGCATGACGCCTAGAGCGGCGTTTTCCATCACCATAATGTCTTCAAAAATTGCCAGACGCTTCTGTTGTTCGATATTATATAAATCAAATACAACAGGAATGGAACAGTAATTGATTCCTGTCCTGCCGTTAAAACCGGTAATCCACTGCGTACGCAAACTGCAAAAAATCTGGAAAGACTGCCAGTGTTCTGGCCAGATCAGAATTTCCTCTTCCTCATCATCAAGGTCATCGCGGGTCAGGCCGAGCGCTTCCAGCTCTGCATCAGAAGGGCCGCGCGTGCCCGACTACAGTGCACGCGCAGCCGTTTCTAGTTTTTTGTTTTGGATACCGATACTTCAGCCAGATACTTGTCCAGGATCGCGCGGGCCGCTCCAGGATAATTTTTCAGCAGCTTGGTAAATGACTCCGGAGAAAATTCCGCATCCACATCTTTCCAGCCACAAACAATTTCCTGCAAAGATTCATCATCCTCACGAGAGGGCAGGGATTCCATAAAATCCTTGATCTGGTCACGGTCCTTGAAAATAAAATCAAACTCCAGAATCGCGTCCTTGGATGCTCCAGGGACAGGGATAGGTACTTTTGCCTTGAAGGTACGGTTTTGATCCAGCTTAAACATTGTGTAGCCCTTTTTTATTGATTAATTAACATTGATTTTTATACATGGTTGCCCTGCCTGGTGTAACCTCCACCAGGCAGAATCACTGCAGTACAGTTACGCCGCGTACCGGGTCGGGGCCGAAGCGAAAGACGTATCCACCTTGGCGGTCAGCGCCTCGTTCTTCGCGATATTCGGCACATCCTGGATGGACCAATACGCATTCGCGTACAGTACGGACCCGTTCGGGAAAGACATCTTGAGTCCTGCAACGCGGGATGCATCTGCAGCTGCCTTGACCACAGGAACATACGCAAGGGCAGGGTCGTCATACACTTCCACACTTACAGATACCGCGCTACGGATGGTCGGGATTTTCTTCTCGACGTCATCCTCAATTGAGGTGATATCCGCAAACTGTTGCTCTCCGCCGGAAGCGCTGATACTCTTTTTCTGGGAAATTTCCGTCCACCCGGAAATTTCCCGGACCGATCCAGTGCCGGATCCAGGCGGATAAACATCTGTATCAGACGTATCGATGTCTTCCAGCACCGCAAGGTATGGGCCAGCTCCGGAAATAGAACCCACTCGTGCCAGACGATTGTTTAATCTTCCCCAGCCGGAAGTAATCTCGACCACATCGCCGATGGCAAGGCCGGGATCGGATGCAAAGCTGAGCTCACACTGCGCTGCATTGCTGGCAGCGTTGAATGCTTTTGATGCGCCATAACCGTTCGCGATAGACATCATCGTTCTGGTTGCTAAAGTAATAGGCATTTTTTAATCCTTTCAAAGTTTAAGTTAATAATTCAGGGGATGAAGAATGGGTGAAGCATGGGATGCGGTACCGCATGCGCTTGACCCCGACAGGAAGATCGGCATCCTCAAATGCGATGCGCATTCCGGTATAAACCGGATAGAGCAGCTGACCGTCGACGGTAATTCCGGCAGCCAGCACCGGCTCCACTTCCAGAGATATCTGATCCAGCGCATCGTCCAGAGCAACGCCCAGCTTCGCGCAGGCCTCGACGATGCAATACACTTCCCGCTGCAGAATCCCGTCGACCTGCTCGTCTGCTTCTTCCTCATCCATCGAAATCCGCAAGGCAGGCACCTCCGCTTCGGTCAGCGGATACACCCGGTTGGCAAACACGTTCGAGCCGGTTGTTGCCAATCCAGCCAGGGCAGCCACCAGCGCATCACGAATTTGCTTATGGATATGTGGAGCTGGCATCAGGCTTTCTCCAGCAGCAGGCGCGTCATTCCGGTGCCGTCCGGTTCGACGGATCGCACCACATAATCCACACCGTCGATCGCAATTTCCGCACCGAACAACAGGCTATCCAGATCAGAGGACTTGCCAAGGCAGGACGGCCGGGATGCGCTGATGTCGAATGGAGATGCATACTGGTTATCAAAAATGACATTCACCGTGACCGATCCAGGCAAAACGGCCGCCACGGCAAACTCATCAAGAAACACATCCGTATCTTCCTCGAAGGCCATGGCTTATCCTTTCGCCCCGCCATTGGCGTCCACTGGCATTTCTGCTACTGGATCTGCCAGATCAGTGTTTTCCGCCTCAATCACGGCTTCCGCCACGCCCTGGTGAATCAGGACATCGGCTTCTTCGTCATCGATATCAGCAGCATCCCCTTCCCGATAGCAATCCACTCCATGCCATACCGGTGTCAGAAATTGGATCTTCATGGCTATGCAACCGCAGTGGTAATCAGGTATCCGGCGGATGCGGAGGCCAGAACCGGAGCTTCTGCACGGGTGACCGGGTAGATCCACGACTTCGCATTTCGGTCGTAGTACGGCTCTTCTACCAGCGGATAACCGTTCAGGTTGTAGGTGTAACCATAGCTCGGAGCGCCCATATCGGCGACACTGCCCAGCTCGGTGTATGCCACCACCACAAACTTGCCCCAAACATCGGTAAATGCAGTACCTGCATCATTGGAATAAATGGCTCCGCCGACCAGCACGCGCTGCACATCAAACAGCGCTGCCAACAGCTCTACAGTTACCACATCCCGTCCGGTGTACTTGATCCGGTCGATAATGACCGGATGATTTTTGAGTGCAGAAAATACTTTTGCCCCCATGACAATGGTATTGGGTACCTTGCCGGTAGCAGCACGAACGGCTTCCTTCGCCGTCTCAATCACCCGGGTGGGCTGGCTCACGCCGGTGTAATCCGACCATTGCGCGGTAGAGGTCAGCGTGGTTTTATTGGCTGATGCATAGCTGCCCGCAGCGCAGGCAATGTCCGCTGCCTGTTTTTCCAGGCGCAGTGCCATGATGGCCTGCACCCGGTTAATGGCAAGGGCAGCATGATCAATGCCTGGGCCGTTCAGACCTTCCTGCAGGTTTTCAATGGGGACGGTACCCTCCAGACTGTAATCGGACAGGGCATAGTCACCCGCGCTGTAGCCAAACGACACGCGCTTGGTGTTTTCCCCAGGGGCGCGCCCTGCGTTGTACAGCATGAAATCTTCTTTGCCGAAAGTGATGATCTTCCCGCCACGCAACGGAACATTCACCTGTGGGAACAGGGCGGACGCAACCATCCCTGGGTGTTTGTAGCCCTGCGCAACGGACGATAGAACCGGATCGATCACTCTGGATGCGGCTGGATTCAATAATGGCATTTTTTATCTCCTTAATTCGGAATGAGCAGAATTTCGACTTGTTCCCCGGCTGCAGCTGCATGCAGGGCACGCCCAATCGCAACCCCGGCAGATTTGGTGACCACCTGGGTAACATCGGTATGGACTTCAACCTGCGCACCGGCCGCGATGTTGCCACCAGCAATGCCTATTACAGTACCCAGTACCGCAACCGGAACGCGTTCGCCAGAAGCGGCTTCGATTGTGGTAAACCCGACCGCATTGCCAGCTGCGGTAGCGGCCGCACCGGCGGCGGTCACCGGCTGGAACTGCGCCAGATCGGCGCCTGCGGTCAGACCAATGACCAATAAGTTTCTTGCAGATGCGGGCATGTTATTTCCCTCCTTCAATCAGTTTTACAGCGGTGATGTAATCGGTACCGGGATGCGCGGCCATGTACGCCTTGGCCTGGGCATCCAGTTCCGCTCGGGTAAGCTGCTTATCCTCGATCGCAGGCGCCGGGGTCTGCACCACTGGCTGGGGCGCGTCACTGGCCAGGCTTTTCGCCATGGCGGCACGGGTGGATTTTTCAGCGGCTAGCACGGCTTGTGCTGCATCGCCTGCGGTCGACTTGCCATCGAATTTCATGCTGTTGATGAGTGCTTCGTGGCCCGGGATCAGCTGGCCTTCAACAGCCTGGATACGGGCGCGTTCAGCGGTCGCACCTTCCGCGCGGAAATGTTCCGCAATGTCAGGATGCTCGGCTGCAATTTGTTCTGCAGTTGGATTTGGCATTTCTGCTCCTTGTTTTTTCGGTTGGATGGAACGTGCAACACCGGCACGGGATAAACCGCTTTCGCGGTCGTGGTTGAGCTGCACGACCAGATCGTCCAGGGTGGAAACACCGTCCACGAGGCCCACATCGATCGCTTGCTGCCCGATGAAAATACGGCCGTCGGCCATTTTTTCGAGTACGGTATCCGTGGAAACTCCACGGTGTCTGGCGACAGCAGACACAAACAGCGAATAGGTGTAATCCACCTGATCCTGCATCGTCTGCCGGCCTTCCTTGGTTAGGGGTGCATAGTTGCTGGCAATGCGCTTGTACTGTCCGGCGAAGATTTCCGTGGTTTTTACGCCGCGCGCTTCTTCTGCTTTGGAAACATCTGTGTGCGTGGCCACCACGCCGATGCTGCCGACCACGGTAGTGTTTTCTGCGATATAAACCGCCTGTGCTGCGGAGCCAATCCAGTACGCAGCGCTTGCCATTGTGCCGCTGGCCAGGGCAACCACTGGCTTTTCCGCATTGGCCACGATGGACGCCAGTGTCTCTGTACCATCCACCGTGCCGCCGGGGCTGTCGATCAGCAGAATGACGCTGTGCGCTGCCGGGTCATTCATGATGTCGCGCAGGTCGCGTGCAATCAGCTCGCTGGAAGATCCGCCGCTGACCTGGCTGAACAGGTTCATGCGCTTGGCAATCACCCCTTCGATCGGAAGGATGGCCACCCCATCCTGGATGAAATACCGCAGCTGCTGGTGGTTCAGCGGGCGGCCCATTTTGGCTTCTACCGAGGCAATATCAATCTTGTCGCCACGGAGGTGGGTGGCATAGATGGCCTGGATTTCCAGCAGCTTGGCCGGTTCGATCGCCCAGGGAGCGGTGAGAATGTCGAGCAGTTTCATTTAATCGTCCCCTTCGGTTTTTAATGGCGTTCCATCTTCCATTGGCTGGGATGGGCTGCCTGCAGGCTGCACATAAATTCCATCGCGTTTTTCCGCATTGATTTCTTTCACGCGCTGCTCGTGCTTCTGCTCCCAGTCCACACCATCATGCAGGATGCTTTCAGCCTGTTTTGTGCTGATACCGAGACTCACCCGCTCCCTGGCTGCAAGCACTTCCTTGACCGGATCAATGGAGCCGGGACCGTCGCCAGTCCAGATCGCCGCACACCAGGCAGCGCGAACCACGTCATCTGTAAAAAATCCGGGTGCATGGATGCGGCCTTCGGCAATTTCTTCCGTCAGCCATAATTCAAAAACGGGCTGACACAGCATCTTGGCCAACAGGTCGCGTTTGGATCGGAAGGATTTCCATGCAATCAGCAGGGCGGCGCGGGAGGCGCTGTAGCTGCTCTGAAAATGCATGACCAGCACTTCGTAAGGCATTTCCAGAGCCATGCCGATCTGACGAACCATGGCAATCCAGAAAGGATCAAAGTCAGGATTGGGGCGTCCCGGGGTTGGGGATTCGGATTTTTCACCAGGCAGCAGGTTGACGGCCTTGCCGGATTCCATTTCGCCGGACCAACTCATTGCATTATTGAGAATAACGCCCTTGGCATCCTCGTCATACAGGGTGTCGAACGCTTCCGGATCCATCGTGATAAAGGTGGCGGTCAGGCCGGAAGCCACGGCCGCGTTCAGTTCCGCGTCTGCCCATCTGCCCAGCTGTTTGAGCGGTTCCAGAATAGGGGTGATCCAGGGCACGCCACGCAGCTGGCCGGGCCGCAGCGGCTTGAAAATCGGGAGCACATTGCGGCGGCCAGTCGCATCACCACGTGCCGCGACACGTTTCCAAGCATTTTTGCTATTGACTGCATAGGTACCGCTTCCTGGATGCTGTTTCGCAATGTGGTAAGCGATAGCCTCCCCGGTATCCGGTTTAATTTCGATGCCACAAACTACAGTTTCCGTGTCCATCGCGCGGTCGGGATTGCAGACGCGGTCGGCTTCAATGACCTGCAGGGTAAGTCTGGCAGGCTTTCCGGTTCTGGATATCCGTGGGGTCAGTACAAAACAGTCGCCGGATTCCAGAAACGACCGGAATACCAACTCCTGAATTCCATAAAAATCCAGCTGCCTGCTGACATCGCAGTCAATGGATTCGGCCCAGGCCTTGAACCGGCGCTTGACATCGTCCTGCCACTCTTCCGCCTGTTCATCGTCCAGGCCAAGAAATTCTGCGTCGATCGCAGGGGTGTAAGTAAGGCCGGTGCCGACAACATGGCTGACTGTAGAATTCAATGCGCCCAATGCAACCGGCGCATTCCGCATCTGGTCACGGCTGCGCGCGCGCAAAACAGGGAGGTCTGGAATCGTGTCCGCGTTCGCGGATCCCGCAATCGGGGTCCAGCGGGAAAGCTGGGCGCGATCAATGCGAGCGCCTGTATAGGACCCGGAAATGGCCAGCTGATTGCGTGACTGGATGCGCCGCACTGCCATGCCTGGCAAAACGTAGGCGATTGCCCTGTCCAGCAGGTTGGGTGCGGTCAGGGCTGGTAATCTTGATAGTGACTTATCACTCATCTTAACCACCTGCCACTATTGTACGACTGCGGCTGCGACCGGAGGCCTGGCGGCTCAGGTTCTTGACCCGAGCATCCCAAACTTCAATTCCAGAACGGATTTCTTTCAGGTCAGCACGAGTGAGCATACGCCCGGCGAGCTCATAGCGCTGCGATTTCAAAACCGCAGTTTCTGCCGCCAGATAGGCGGCCAGCTGTGCTTCAGCTTGTGCTAGGGTAATTCCGGCCATGTAACGCTCCTGTTATGGAGCTCACTGTACGGAAATTACCTTTTCTCAAATAGGGCAAAATGAGAAGACTTTAGAAAATAAAAAACCCGCCGAAGCGGGTGTGGTTATCTGAATTTATTTTATTCTTCTTAAGTGACCTGAAGACGCCGGTGGCGGAGGAATGTCAGTACTTGGATCGGGTTTATAATTATCTATAATTGAAAAAAGTTCTTTTGCCGCACTTATCTGTATGGCAACATTACTATTTGGAACATCTTCCCGAATCCGATAATCTGCAGTAATTCTCCGAACATGCATTGTTTTTATTTTTCCTCCGATCTTGCGTTCTATTGAGCAAGATTTGCCTTGGTTTAATTGAGTTATATACTGTTTGTGCATGCCGGCATCACCCAACATCTGCCGTTCTGGTTTTATAAATTCACAGGCACGATGATAAGCGGCATAGTACGCTCTGGAAATTACATTTCTTTGCGTAATCTCATCAGAATGATGACTTGCCAATTCTAATGCATGTTTTAAAAGATCGTCTGGTGTGACACTCATACAGATTCGCAAGAAAAATACAGAAAGTCATCAACAGGAGAGTATGGCTGATTGGCTATGGCATCAATCATTGCTGATTCTGCAAGGCATATGGAATCAACATCCCCCTGAATAAAAAATTTATAAATCATGATCCCATCCCATTCGAATCGATCAGCGCTGCGCGGAACCATTCCAGATTGGCGCAGGGCGCGAGAAGCAAGTTCAATACGGGAAGCTACATCTTTCCATACTACTTTATGCTCTTTCATAATTTCTTCAAGCCAAATCAATCTTTCTTCCCACATGGCTTCATCAATTGGCTGAGAGAGCAATTTCATATGTGACATTAATTTACGGGCGCCATCAACATCAAAAGCAGTGAAATGATATAAAAATGCATTATTTACTACAAATAAATCATCCGGAACAAGCTCCATTAGTTCATCAATTATTTTTACAGCATCTATATGACGATGCAGATTACTGAGTACGACTGCATACTTGAGCAAAGTATCCACAGTTCTTCCGCTATGCGCAAAGGCTGCTTTAAAAAGTCGATCAACTTCATTGAAATCTGAACGAAGCGCAGCAACCACTCCTAGAACAATGCATGCATCTGTATATTGCCCATACGCCTTCATTTTATTAGCTTCAATAATGATCTCTTCGATTCGCTCATGATTTCTTCCATTAACGATCATTTCATTAATCGATTGAATAATCTCATTAATTTTTTTACGCGGCGTCGGGGAGCTCATGAATATGTACGGTTTGTATACTGCAACATCAGTTAACTTTACATTTTTTTGCAAGGCAAATTATAAGCCCACTCTTATACCCCGTGTGTAACATTGTTCATAAATTTATACACACAAAAAAACCGCGAACGGAATTTATTTTCCGCTCGCGGTTATACTTCCCTATCCCACCAGCTCTACACCCTGGGCGAATCCGGGCTTCCTGTCAAACTCATGGGTTGCTAAACCGGCCCCCGGTTTTCATCAAGCGGTACAGCGTTGCCTGGCTGATTTTGTGTTTTTGCACAATTTCCTTGGTCGGCATGTTGCTGAGGCCATCTTTAAACACATTGTTACGCTGCTCGTGGGTCAGGTGCTTTCTGCGCTTCGGCACAAACCACCTCTGCCCTCCGTACTCCCTTCGCACTTCATCTTCCACCTGGTGAACCAGATCATCACTCATGCCAGGCATGACCTCTGCCACCCGCTGCAGGATAACTGTCACGATATCCGGTTCCCGGTTATCCATGCCGGAATCACCCACGCCGCAGTCCGGAAAGAGAAATGCGGCCTCTGGAAACAGCCGCCTTTTTTTGAGCATAAATGACAGCCGCAGGCTGCTGTGGCGCTTGTGGCTGCGGCTTTGGTTGCGGTTTTTCTTCCCGACAGCTCACCGGCGAGCCGTCCAGCGGTTTCTTGGATAGGCGCATGGCAGCGGTCGCATAGACCATGCAGTCCAGCGCCTCGTTCCTCGGGCGCATCTGAATCCATTCCTGAAATGGTCGCGTGCCGCGCACCTTGGTCACCAGCTTTTCCGCGGCCAGCTGGGCAAAATACTCGTCATCAAACGCCGGATCATTCGTAAAATGGATATACCCCGGCCCGACCTCGGTCAGTTTTAGCCTCGAATACAGCAACGCCTTGCCCTGATCCACCCCCACCGGTTCCACATGGGCTCCACGCTTGGTGCGGTTGCGCAGGCGTTGACGGCGCTTTTTTTCGTCTTCGATAAGCGGCCGGTTGGTTCCGCTCACTCCCTTGATTGCAAACGCCCAACGGCGCTTCGCAGTAAATGCATAGACGTGATCAGTGTTGTAGCCACTGTCAATGGCAGCGGTGTGCACATTGGCACTGGCCAAGGTCTCCCCCAACTCCGCCCACACTTCCGGCTGCGCGGTGTCACCCTGCAGGATCACATGATCCAGCACCCAGGCTTCCTCACCCATTCCCCAGCCAACCAGCGTCACTTCCAGGCGGTCTTTCTGCACGTCCACGCCAGCCGTGATTAATGCAATTGGCAGGTTTTCCGGGTAATTTTCCAGGCGGGAAATCAGGGCAATGTCTTCTATGCTGTCGCCAATTTCCTCCCAGCATTCGCCCAGCGTGGTGTTAATAAACCGCTTCAGGTTGGCGGTATCGTCATGCGCTTCCTTCCATTTTTTCCAAAGCTCTGGCCAGCTGAACCCTAATCCAAGCGGCGAATACAGACCAGACAGCTGGTAACCACGCACCGGCCTGCCCGGATGCTGCGGGATCCGGAATGCGATGCACGTCAATAAGCAACTTATTTTGATAAGCGGATTTAAAAATGTACAAATACATCAAAAACGAAAATAAATCGCATGATGTTTTTCGTATAAACATAATTTCGTACATGCTTAATTGCCATGCAGATGGCAAGTCAATTCTCGCTGTGGACATGAAGACATTTTCCACCGCCAAAGAAAAGCATAGGTATAAATCAAACCAGTTATGTAGGGTTGCATCTGACTTAATTGAGCGCGGATTAATAAAACGAATATACCAAGGAAGATATGAAGTTGTTAATGAATCTGCCTTAAAAAAAGAGTTACAGAATGATTTGATGTTTAACGGATTTTTTGGAGAAGAAAAAGAATCAAACCAAGATCTATTGCTGGATATTTTGTACCCATGCCCAAGCGAAAAGACATTCCGCATTAATGTTCTTCGGCACATAGTTAATCTGCATATTCAGAATTTACCAATTCGTGCAGTCGAACTTAAAAGATTTAGCACATATAAAAAACAAGACGGTGGTTATAGAGGTGTTTCAAGAATATTTAAGGTACTTCTGGATTTTTGTGCAATTAAAAGAAGTGTGATCTACGGGGGTCGACATCTCTACTATGTAACAGACCTGGCGTTTATCAAGGAAATGCTGTGTGATCTTGAGCAATCCAATGGCTTCCCGGTTTCATATCCTGGACTGAAGCGAAAAATAAAAATCATAGAGCAGGCTGAAATGCCATTGAAAACCGGAAAGGTAAAAGTAAAGCCAAAGAAAGAAAGTCCAAGCCCTTGGTTCAAGCCACCACCAGCATGGCTCGGTGCGCTGGATGCAGTTATGGGTAATTTGGGGAGGTAATCGAAAGGATTAAAGATGTTAGTCATCGTGATAATAGTTCTTATCATTTCAATAGCATGTAGTGTTTCTTCATTATTTTTTGTATTAGAAATGACAAGGGATGTCGAAAAGCTCAAGATGGGACAAGAAAAACTTGAGAGATATGTATCAGAAATACAAGAACAAATGTATTAATAGAAAGTAGAAATCATGACCGAACAGCATCAGAAAACCCATCTCGTCAGCCTCAAAAAAGCCGCTGAATTGTTAGGGATAAGCCAGGCAACATTTCACCTGATCTGCAAATGCACTCACGGACCAACAACTGCAGCTGACTCAAGCGACTATATCTCAATATTTGGACTTGAGATATACAAAAAGAACGCAGTCACGGACGGGATTTTCTTCATACCAGAGCAGCCAGTGAAGCAAAAGAAATTTTGTGCCGAAGCGCAACGTGACGGCCTGAAATTTGAGTTTTATGACAACGATGCCGGATGGATACCACTAGAAAATTCACAATTTGGATTACCAGTCCGTTATTACCGAATACCACGCCAGCCAATTCCGTTTGCGTGGATAGTTTAAAAGGGAAGCCATGATACAAAAAGGAGTAACCATCCATGGTCAAATATAAAACTATCTTACAGTTCGCTCGTGAATCCGGATACACAGAACATGCGATTAGGAGCAAAATCGCAGAAGGTGTCTGGCCGGAAGACCAGGTGTTTTTCCGTGCACCAGACGGTCGCGTATTAATCAACGTCGAGGGGTATAACGAATGGGTAGAGAGTGGAAAGGCGTCCGCGCCGCATCAGAAAGCAGCATTGAGATCAACTTCCGGTACAAGGGGCAGCTGTGCCGCGAACGCATCAAGCTTAAGCCCACGCCCACCAATCTGACACGAGTCGAACGATTCCGCGCCGCGGTAGTTCTGGCGATTGAAAACGGAACATTCGACTATTCGGTCAGTTTCCCGGATAGTCCAAGGGTTGAAAAATTTTGCCCACCACAAATAAAAACCAATGTTGGCCATTATTTTGAACAATGGATTGCCAGGCAAAAGGCACACCTTAAAAGCAGTACCTGGACAGACTATGAACGGATCGTGCGCGGACAGATACTGCCAACATTCGGCAATCTTGATCTTTCTGAAATCAACAAATTAATCCTCCGCCAGTGGTGCGCAGATATTGAATCCAGTAACAAGCGGATTGCAAACATTCTGTCCGTGTTCCGTCATGGCCTGCAGAGTGCACTTGAGGATGGCATGGTATTAACCAATGAGCTGCATGGGTTCTCATACCGACGCAAGGAACTGATAAAAACGTCTGATGATGTGGATCCGTTCACCAAAGAGGAACAGGTTCTTCTACTGGCGGCTTTAACAGGTCAAGCCAGAAATCTGGTGCAATTCGCGCTCTGGACTGGCCTTCGCACTTCTGAATATATCGCGCTGGATTGGTCAGACATAGACATGAAAGCCGCAACCTGCTCAGTCAGCAAAGCGCTTACCCAGAACGCAGACAATCCAGAAGCGCCGAAAACTCGATCAGGAGTTAGGGTGGTCAAGCTGTTACCGCCCGCGCTTGCCGCATTAAAAGATCAAAAACAGCACACATTCCTGCAAGGACGTGAAGTATTCCAAAATCCACTCACGCTAAAACGCTACACCGGGGACAAGCAAGTGCGGGTAATGATGCAGGCTGCAATGAAAAAGGCAGGCGTGCGCGTCAGACGGGCCTATATGACGCGCCATACTTACGCATCCATGATGGTGTCATCCGGAGAGCCGGAAATGTGGGTTGCCCAGCAAATGGGGCACAGTGACGTTGGAATGATTCGTAGGAATTATGGCCGCTGGATGCCAGAAGCAGCACCGGATGCCGGTCAAAAAGCAGTGAGGACTTTCGGCTGATTGTTCAGCATTTGTTCAGCATTTTCAAAAGTCCCCAATAATAATGGTGGTGGAATACGGAACCGAACTTGCGTAAACTCTCCGATCAAATGTCCATCAATAAGAGCAGAGTCCGCATTTTGAATCATTTGTCCGTTTTGGCATACGCCAGATAATTGTAAAAAAACGCTTGGAAGAACAGAAAAAATCTTTGCGTCAGACAGCAGATTTGATACTCTGCAGACGATTATTAAACCGTCCGGTTAAACGGGGTAACTTTAGATGCAATATAGCCGCAACGCCTTGATAGACCATGTACGTAGCCAATTCAGAATTAATTGGCACGGTCTACATGGCACAAATCATTGGGCACGTGTATTACACCACGGCAGGCGCATCGGTCTAAAGCGCGACGCCGATCTATTGGTTGTTGAACTATTTGCTTTCTTGCATGATAGCTGCCGCCGGGATGATGGCCACGACCCTTTACACGGTGAGCGCGGAGCGGAATTCGCCCATGGTATTAACGGACAATTTTTCCATTTGAATAGCCAGCGATTAGACAATTTGTGTCACGCGATAAGACATCACTCATCGGGTGACATATCGACCAATCCCACCATACAGACATGCTGGGACGCTGATAGATTAGACTTAGGCAGAGTCGGAATTTTTCCTTCACCTGAATTTATCTCCGATGTTGCTTCAGAAATGATTGACTATGCCAATGAGCTAAATCGTAGGTAATGTGCTGCTGAACCGTTGCCTTTATTAATATATAGTAGTGGTGACCCAATCTCAAAGTTACCCGATTTGACCTGTGTAAATGTCAAATCGGGTAACTTTCAGGTCAAATCGAAAATACTACATCTAATCTCTAATGTCTATCCTCGTTAAAAATTAGGGAGTACCTCGTGTGACCTTTGCTGTCATGGAAGCTAACCTCCTAATTTTCCTCTCGATTCCCATCTATTTGTCCAACGGGAATATTGTCTACTAAAGATGGACATACATACTTCACACGTTAAAGAGTAATTTTCTAAATGATGCACCGTCCGTTGAAGATGTGACGATTCAAATAAGCAAATGGCGACCTTAGGTAACTCCTGCAGTGGCATCACTTTTTCATAAAGACTGTATCGCTGAGATTCAGTGAAATTTGAATACATTTCAAGATAACCACCCTTTATTGCCTCTCCGTACGTATTATCAACCGCTGAAACTATTTCCGGATGCTCGACCAAATAGTAAGAAATCAGTAGCAATAAATCATCCACCGTATTTTCAAGCGTTGGAATAAGAACCAGACGCGATCTTGGGCTTTCCCCTCTCTTGGCTGGAAATTCAAAATACGGACGATCGCCTTCTCCGAATTCAATAGTATCGATTGGGCGAATACCTCCATCATTCGGATGAGCATGTCCAACAAATGTTATCGCTGTCACTGCAGCCATATCGATCTCCCTAAACAGTTCCTATTAAGTTAAACAAATGGTCGTCACGCGGCTTAAGGTAGAATGCGATATTTATCCGCCTTAACAAACGCTGATTCAAATATGAAGTGCAACGCTTGACCTGAAGAATACCTGATTGGGTGTTTGGTAACCAAGTCGTTTTCTGGGTCGGCTGTTCAATCTTTCCATTGCTGTATCTATCTCCTGCTGAGTAATCGTAGTGAAGTCCCGGTTTTTGGGAAAATACTGCCTAATCAGTCCATTCGTATTTTCGTTCGTCCCTCGCTCCCATGAAGCGTAAGGATGGGCGAAATAGAAGTCCGCATCCAGTTGTTTGCTGAGATCTGTTTTTCCGTTGCTTGAAACGGTAAGAATCGTTCCCGGTTTCCAGGATATCGCAGTGATGCGTTATATTCCACCCGCAGAAGCTGAGGTAAACTACTATCGGCAACTCGCTAAACAGGCCGCTACGGTGGCATGAACTTAAACCAAATAGCCTCCACGAATCCCGGGGAGATTCACTTTTCTTTTGCGGAGTGAATTTTATCTCTCTACGATTCCAGATGAATCTGGGTCATATCTGTAGTTCACAATCTCACCACTGATAAGCATGTTGGCTGCTGCTTCAATGATGCGCAGTGGTGCAACGAACCATTCTCTTGGTGAGAACCGCTTTCCTGTCTTGTCAAAGACATCCACATTTAGACAGGCCTTCCCAAAGAAGGTGTGGAGTAGCAGTTCAAATTTCTGAGGATTCAGGTTGTAGCACTCAAAAACTTCAACCACCTTCACAGGCGCCATCAGATAGGTAGGTTCTTCAGCAGCATTTTTGATGCGTTCTTGCACTAGCACTGTTGAGTAGCCAATCTTGAAGAGGTTCTCAATGCTGGCAATGTTAGTTTCTTGGCTGAGAGACTGAAGCACATAGAGGTAGCCAGTCTTTTCATCTTCAGCCTTGATTTGCTCAAGTGCCTCAAGAGCTTTCTCATGGTGATCGAGGATACGTCGACCAGTCTCATCCTTGTAAAGTTCAGTAGCCAGTGACCGAAGAAGCATGTTGGACTCAGTGCCATTCTCAAAGATGCACCGTAGCCGAGCATTTACCTTCCCATTTTTGACTTCCTTCTCACCCACTTCAGATACATAGACCATGACCCCATGCAGCACGAAAAAGTGCCCTGGCTTGATTTGCTGCTCACCAGTGAACTGCCTGGCTTCACGGACACCAGAAGTCAGTTCAGCATGACACTGCTTGAAAAGGTGTTCAAATTGGTCAAAGTCTTTGCATCGTTTGCGCTGTGCAATCTTCTCAGGCATCTCCATAGGTGACTTTGGAACATGCTTGAGGTCAAAAATACTTTCAGCTTCATCATCCAGCAGACCAAAGGAGTCATCACTGAAGATGTCAGCAACAGACGTGATGGGCTTTTCTGGCTCTATGAAGGTGAGCAAGTGAAATTCATCCACTTCCTGCAAGGCTTCGCATTTTTCCTTGCTGGCACGAAGCCCCTTGAGCCTGTTGAAAAGCTGGAACTCAAGGATGTTGGATGGATTGGACTCAGGCTCCTTGCCATGCTGACGGTAGAAATCGTTTATCTGCTGGAAGGACTGGAGCAGACGTTCATCAACCGTGATGGAAGATCGCTTGGGCTTGATGTTCAGTAGTCCAAGGTCATCATCATCCAGAATTTTTAGAAGAGCATCCTTCTCCACGATTACACCCCTTGCTGTCTGCGTTGAGCTTTCAGATAGACAACAGCATCAGCCATGCGCCGCTCAAGTGGGTCCAAGGAGTTGAGGTTTGGCTCCTTGCAGTGTGTCTTCACAAACTCTTTGATTTTTGGCCAAAGCAAGATGGCTTCTTCATCACTCATCTGCACACGAGTAGCTTCAATGGTGTCTTGGATGACTTTGAAGACTTTGGTGGTGAGAGACTTGGACAGAATTTCAAATGCCTTCTGGAAAGGATTGACACGATCGATCAGGTCAATATGCAAGTCATCAATGTTGATGAACTTGTCAGCCATACGAACAAAGCGCTTGTCGCCTTCCTGTTTGATTTCGCCATTCTTGATGACTGAATCAACAACCACATGCTGACGAACTTCTTCCACTTCTTCAGGGGTGAGTTCCGGGTATTTGACCTTGATGATTTTTGGAATCATCACCTTGTTGATGACTTCTGGATCAACATTGCCAGGTAGTGCCTTGATGATTTTGTCGTCAGACAGGATTGCAGCTTTCAGGTCATTCAAGTCTGATTCAATGATGTCCTTCACTCGCTTGGAGGAAGGTTCTTTCAGGCCACGAACCTTGATTTCGGTATCGGTGCTCTTGTCGTCATCGCTTTGCTTGGTCTTGAACTTGAAATTGGGAGCAAGCACCTGTTCCATCAGCAAGGAGCAGGTAATAGCTTTCAGCATGTTGTTGACTGAGAGCTTCACCAAGTCATCTTCTGCATCAGGTTGAGCAATCAGATTGGTGAATTGGGCGTGGCTCTTGTTGTTGCTATCGCGTGTGCATCGTCCGATGATTTGGATGATTTCGGTCAGTGATCCACGGTAGCCAACAGTCAGGGCATGCTCACAGAATTTCCAGTCAAAACCTTCCTTTGCCATACCCAAAGCAATGATGAGATCCATGTCTTCTGGCTTCTCAATCTTGCGGAGGTATTCAACGATTCGTTCTCGAGCTTTGGGTTCATCATGCACGAGGTCAGCAACCTTCAAGTCCTTACCATCACCATGCCGTTTGACGTGGATGACACAGGTATCAGAATCACGATGGGTGACGGTGCCGATGATGTCTAGGATGCGATCCACCTCGTCATACTTGTCCTTGGTGGACTCACCAGACTGCACATTGGGGATGTGCAGGATGGTCTTCTGATCGGTGTCCAGAACCTCATCAATAGCACTGGTGTATTTGCCCTGGTAGAAGTGGTAGCCGATACCAAGGGACTTGAGGAAGGTGTAGCCGTTCAGTTGCTCATAGTAGTTGTAAGTGACTTTGGTGAACTGGGCTTCATCTTCAGGAAGCAGAACCGGCACACTGTCCCCACGGAAGTAAGAGCCAGTCATTGCAACGATGTGTGCATCTGACTTGGCCATCACTGAGCGAAGCAGTTCACCAAGACGGTTTTCACCATCAGCAGAGACATGGTGGAATTCGTCAATGGCAAGCAGCACATTGTCAAAGTCGGTTTCCTCAACAGCTTCAAAAGCGAACCGCAAAGTTGCATGGGTGCAGACAAGAACCTTGTCTGGTCCCTTGATGAAGTCCACAAAAGCTTTGACCTTGCTTTGCTCACCACCAGGTGTGCAAAGGTTGTTCTTTGGCTCTACAACCCAATCAGAGAAGAAGCCAAACTTGCTGAGTTCTACGCTATCAAAAGAGCCGCCAATGGACTTTTCAGGGACAGCAATGATGGCTTTGGACAGTCCTTGATTGATGAGCTTGTCCAGTGCGATGAACATCAAGGCGCGAGACTTACCAGAAGCTGGAGGTGCTTTCAGAAGCAGGTATTGTGCATTGCGAGCTTCAAAAGCACGATCTTGCATGTCACGCATGCCGTACTTATTGGTGCTGGTGCTTTGACCAGTCTGGGCATAGGTAACTTCAACGATGTTAGGCATTCTGGGTCCCTGTCATTTTTTCGTAGAGTTTAAAGAGGTAATCAAGGCGATCTTCATCATTGGTAAATTCTTTAGCCCTGTAGCAACGTTCAACGACCTCATCTAAGCGAGCGTGTGCATCCATCAAATCTGGTGGCATCAAATCGGGATCATACAAATCCGATAAGCTCAATTCTGGGTATTGCTCTCTTGCGCCTAATATTTCCAGAACCAAATTAGAGATGACCCCTTTTTGCTGATCTGTCAGTGAAGGAACAGGGAAGTTGTTGTATCCCAATGTTGATGAATATCGTGGGTCTTCTTTGATTTTTCCGCAAGAAGCCTTGATCCACACGTTGTGCATTAAAGATGAAATCAAACCAAACACATAAATTTCACTGGTGTAAATAACTTGAGTGGCATTGGACGCCACAAATGATTTGTCAAGGAATCCAAATGGTATATATGGCCGTCGATCCGAGCCATGAATGGGTACAAGAATAGAGTTTGTTGCTATATAGCGTGGCTCACCAACGCGGTGTGCGGAGGCAGCTATAGCTCTAGTTGCTGCTTTGGTGCTATTTAATCTAAATTCTTTTACCCTTTTAATGCGATCGTTTATCTCAGGAATTGACAAGGCTTCTTCAAGATTGCTGTCATCAATCCAAAGGCACCATCTTTCTTTGTTATTGGTGTGTTCAGATGCGCCAATGTACCTCTTCAAGAACTTCTTGGATTTTGGTGCAATTTCAAGAAGTGCTTCTTTTTCCTCTGGCTCAAGTATGAGATGGCCGCCATCTGTAGGCTTACTTCCGTAGGTCATGGCAGGCAACTTGGAAAGCGGCTTTTGTCTTTTTGGCAGAATAATGTTGCGTTTAGTGGCAACAAGGTAGGGGTTGATGTTTTCTACTTTTTGAGCAAGTCCATCTTTGAAAATTAACTTGTCAGCAGTTGAAGTATTCCTGATGCCAATGATTGCGCAATAGACTGCTGCTTTGTTTTTTGCATTGTTTTCCCACTTGAAGGATTGATGCACAAAACTGATTTCAACATCTTGTTTGAAAATATGGGGCCAAAGAAGACCAACCTGTTCTCCTTGGCAAACTGAATTTGTTGATACAAATGCAGCGCTGGCATTGTTCTTGGAAATATATTTAGAAGACTTATAGAACCAGCTTGCAATCAGGTCAATGCTTTTGTAGCCATCAATACCATCAAAAACCAGGGCAATATCTTCTTTCTGCTCTTCTGATTGAAGGCTTGCGCCAAGGTATGGTGGGTTTCCTAGAACAAAGACTTGGCTTGATTCCGCATGTGGACAAACATCATTCCAATCAACCCTAAGAGCATTGCCATGAACAACATTGCCACTGTTCTTAAGTGGAAGTGCGGGATTGCAATGTCCAAAGGTAGCTTTGAACTTCATGTTCATCTGATGCTCTGCAAGCCACAAAGACAGAATGGCTACTTCGTGAGCGAAGTCATCAAGTTCAATGCCATAGAACTGGGAAAGTCGGATTCTGGAAAGAGGAATCAAGCCTTCTTTGGAAATCTCTTGCAATCGCTTGAAGATTTCCATTTCAAGCTGGCGAAGTTCCTTATAGGCAATGATGAGGAAGTTTCCTGATCCGCAAGCAGGGTCAAAAATCTTCTGATGTTCAAGTCTGAGAAGAAGTAGTTCAAGCTTGTTCTTGTTGTCTGCGTGCTTCTCAAATTCTTCCTTCAGTTCGTTCAGGAAGAGAGGTTCAATGACCTTCATGATGTTTGGCACTGACGTGTAGTGCATGCCCATGTTGCCGCGCTGGTCGGGATGGACCACCGCTTGAATCATTGAACCAAAGATGTCAGGGTTGATTTCTGACCAGTTCAGGTCCGAGCCACACTCAATGAGCATGGCACGAGATTTCCTGTTGAATTTCGGAATCGGGAGCTTGTCAGCGAACAGACCACCATTCACATAAGGAAAGTCAGTGAGATAGGCAGGAAGACCATCACGGTGTTCCTGGTTCATCACATCAAAGACCTTGCCTAGATAATCATCCAGGTCACTGCCATCTTCTGTGGTGTGTGAGGCAATGTGATTGGTGAAAAGCTTTGGCTCAAATATGCCAGTATCTTCAGCGAAGTAACAGAACAGAATTCGTGAGAGGAACACATTCTGTACATGAATTTCTTGCTTGGTCTTGGCTGGATTGTTGTCCCTTAGCAGGTCAAACAACTTAGCCATTTTTTCTGCTGCTTTGACATCAGCAGGGTTCTCACTTTGGGCCTGTGCTTTTTCTAATCCAGCCCAAGGAAGAAAGAAGTCAAACTTCTTGTTGAGTTCAGCCAGGGCAACATCCAAGGTGTCTTCAGTCTTGGTGTCAATGGCAAGAAGGTGAGTTTGATTGATGGCAATGATGAAACGTGGCTGGTGCTTCTCTACCACATCAGCATCCTTCATCTCATCAATCACAGACAGTAGCTTGTCACTGTTTGTGGACTTGAAATAGACCTGTTTCTTCCAAAGAACTTCACCATCGTTCTTGGAGAGGTTATAGCTTCCCTTACCTACGATTTTTAGACGAGTGATAGATGCTTTGGGCTTGCCATAACAATCAAGCAAATCATAGAGAAATGATTCGTTATTAACATTGGCAACGAGTGCCTTAACTTTTTCCTCAACCTGACCAATGTTCATTTGATTTCCAAAAAACAATATATTTATACTCAAAAAGCACCGCTAGTGCTTTCCTTGTTGTTCAATGTCGCTCAATCCCTCTTGAAGGTGAGCAACTTCTTGCTTGGTGTGATTCAAGCAGCACTACCCATCACGGTAAACTCGACCGTCAATACATCCCCTTTCTTTCCCGACGGAAAGTCTCCCGGTGCGTTGTGTACTGCGCCGACAGACGATTCTGGAAAGGTAACAGCGTAAAAGCGTGCCACGTCCTTGGCGTGGCCATCGTACCAAAAGCAGACCATGTTCTTTGCTGGTGTTCTCATATCACTTCTCCACTAAGATTGAAATTTTTGAGGCAAGGGACTCCGCGAAAGCGGCGTCCGCTCGAAGTCGACCAGACTACAGATGGTTTTGGTCCCTTTTCAGATAAAATGATCACTTGGCTCCACAATCATTATCTATCGTCAGATTACCCATTTATTCGAACAGCTCCACCAGCTACCGGCAAATACAACCATGACTCCAGAACAGGCTTCCCGCTCGCTCGCAGAATTGCATCAGCGTAACCCTCAAGCTGACCAGAATAGTCCTTTGCAAGATTCGTCCAGTGATCTGAAGCGAGCTGAGATGACTTATGATCAATTAGTATCCATCCTTCCTCCAATTCCAGCAGCAGATCAATCCGACCATTAAGAATTTGCCCAGTTTGAATAATTGACTGGATAGGCAGCTCCGCTTTGGGGATCGCAACAGGCCAACGTGTTTCAACCCACTCCACAAATGCCGTTATCTGCTGATGAAGTGCCACTGCAGATAGCTGGTCCTGCACAGCAAAACCTGAAAGTATGGCTTCGATATCTGATATCTCTGGCTTAGCAGAAAAATCACCGAACATGAATGCAATACACGCGTGAATCGCCGTACCAACAACTGATTTGTCGCCACCACCATGTAGTGCAATCCGTTCACCAATTCGACACTGCTCAATAGCCTCACCGCCATGCAGCACTATTGCCGCCGATGGATTAAAGGTCTGGTTCAGGAACGAGTGATTTGCCATTGGTCGTTCGCGCCAAAACAGAGGTACATTATTCTCAATAGGTAGTTCTTCAGAAAGCGCCGCTGGTGGAATTTGTTTATAAATAGCCGACAAGAATTTCCCCGATGGCAAGGTAATGCCATCGCTTTCAGGCTCATTTAACAGCCAGGGAGAATCTACACTTTCGAGCCATTCCCCGCTAATCTTCCGGGTCGTACGTACCAGAATCATTAGATCTCGAGCACGGGTCATGCTTACATAAAGTAGCCGTTTAGCTTCTTCTATAGCTGCCGCCTTAAAAGCCTTCGCCACCTCCGTCTGACCAATAGTCTCTGCAACAGGCACCATTTTTTGGGCACCAAAAGGCCATGGCCAATAACGAATAAAGCGATCTTTCAAAGGAGCTTGAACATCAAACTCTGCTCCAGAGCGTGCAGAAATGGACCAAAGGTTATCCCGCACCGACGCAGCCAGATCCGTCAGCAAAACGATAGGCCATTCCAGTCCTTTTGAGGCATGGTGCGTCAATACTTTAACTGCATTAATCGCCGGCTCAGCCAGCATATCCTGGTCATTGGCTGCAATATCTTCCAACCATAGAATAAGACCGGAAACTGATGCAGCATGCTGTTCATTACGGCATAGATCTTCATATTGTTCAGCCAATTCAAGCAGCGCTTCAATATTTGCGAGGCGAACGCGGGCACGATCAGGGTTACGACACCACTGCAAAACGACCTGGGGAATTTGACAAGCTGCAACGATGTTGCCTAAAGCTTCTCGCGGTGCCAATACAGGGAGAGCCGAGCGTAGTTGTGCAATAGTTTCGAGAATTGGATGCACTGGATGGCCTAATATGGCTTCTTCCAGCCACAGATTCTTATGGCCACCCGACTGCAAATACCGCAATCGATCCGCCACCCACACCTCAGGCTCAGTACAGTCCACCAGAGAGACGATCTCAGCAGTAGCAATCGTGTCACCTGGGTCATTCAACCGTCTAAGACAAGCGAGGGTAAGTACGGATTCTGGCGTTGCCATGAGACCCGATTGAGCAACGGCTACGGGTATGCCTTGTACCGACAGCGCAGCAGCAATTGATTTCACTGCATCATTCGAACGTGAAAGAATGGCAACATCACTATAGCGTGCAGGACGTAACTTCTTGCTAGCCTTATCAAACACCTGATACTGGCTTCCAATCAGATCACGCACCCCTGCAGCCAGCGCTGAATCTTCTTCGTCGCGATTTTTACCTTCAAGAACCCAGTTTTCCAAGGCAGCGCCAGGGAGCGGGTCGAGCCGTTTGGGTTCGAGCACGACATCCTCACGTCCGAGCGTATTGGCAAAGGCCCGAGAAAATACGTCATTTACCACATGTACCAATTCGCTACGCGACCGCCAGGAGCTTGGTAGCACATCCTTGATACCGTCAAGTTGCGGCAGTACCTCAAGAATTTTCTGCATCAACTCCGTATCGCTGCCTCTGAACCCATAGATAGCCTGTTTGATGTCCCCAACCCAGTACACTTTCCTGGCAAATCTGGTCAATTTCAGGAACAGGGTCAGCTGTATCGGGCTGGTATCCTGGAATTCATCTACCATCAGCAGATCAATTTCATCCGATAGCACGGCGGTAACTTCAGGATGGTCCAGAAGCTCAAGAAGTTTGTGTTCCTGATCCGTAAAGTCGAGCGCACCGATCTCCTGCTTGAGATGGCTATAAACCTCTAGAGCATTAACGGCAAGCTCATACATGAGTACCAGATATCGGCGTATATCCTGTTGCAGGCTGGGGTGTTCGGCAACGCGCATTGCCAAGTCGGCGATAGGCTCAATCGTTGGAAGCAAACCAACTTCAGGCTTTTCTTTGCCGAGTTTGACCCATTCGCCCCAACCGATGCTTCCCTCTTCGAGTTTTCTGGAAAAATCTTTCAGCAGATCCAGATATCTCTGCGTGTTTTTCTTATTACCAGATTCGGCAACCGCTTCCACTTTCGGCAGGGCCAGATGGATCGCCGAGCGCAATTGTAGGCTCAGATCCCCCGACACCGGCTTCGGAAAGTGCTTTAATAGGTCATCAGCATTCTCATTAGCGAATCCGGCTACCTTGCTCAACCGGATATCATTACTACGAATCTGATTGACTAGATTTTGAAGTGCACTTTTCCAGTCGTCTTCCAGACCCAATCGCCTTGCAAGACTCAGTAGCTCGCGCAGCTTTTCAGGTTCGATAACTGAATCAACCGCCTTGCCCAGTAGCATCCCAGCCTGGCCTTCCTCGAGAACCAGCTGATCGGCAGGCATTCCTGCTTCAAATGCAAAGCGGGTCAATAGCTGACCGCAGACGCTGTTAACGGTCCCTATACGTGCTTCCCCCATAGCACTAGCACGCTCGAAATCCCCCTGCTGAAGGAGGTGCTCCCGAACACGCTCCCGTAGTTCTGCTGCAGCCTTTTTGGTAAAAGTTGTCGCAATCACCCCAGATGGACGCACCCCATCGGCGGTGAACCCGTGATGAAGTAGCTCGGTTAGTTTGTAAGTTTTACCGCTTCCAGCGCCAGCACTATAAAAAACAATTTTCGGATTTATTACTTCGCTCATGATTTGCTTCCCCAGCCCGCCAGGGAACGATATTCGTTATAGGCCACATTCAGAACTTCGCCAGCCAACCCTTCTGCCGGTAATTCTTCAATGTCATGATCAGAAATTCCGGTTAATACAACTTCGAAGGCTCCGCCCTCAACCTGACTTGCACGCCAGCGCCAGGTTTCAATGAAACGCTGATATAGCTGGGCTGTATTTTCTCCATTTATTGAGGGAACCACCCTAGCATTCTCAAAGGTCGTGTTATCAGGTGCCAGCATTTGGGCATCGTCAAAAATGAAATATGCCACGCTTGGGAATTGGCCTGTAGTCTGACGTTGAAGTTCGGCATAGATTGCCAACTGCAAGTGCTGATTGTTCTTGAGCTTTTCGCCATATTTCTTGCAGCCACCCCACTTCATATCGACGATTGCCGTATGCCCGTTTGAGGTTCGCAACAATAAATCTGCAGGTCCACCTAACTCCCCACCGGGGAAATGACCAAATAGTTTTTCCTCCGGACAAACTTCTATCACTTTTGCATTCGTGATGTGTTGCCGCAACGCTTTTACTGCGCGTTCAAGACGAAACCGGAAGCTTTCCAAATCGGCTTTACGACCAGACATCCGTAAATGCGCACCTTCTTCATCGACAATTGATTCAAACGTCTCTGAAAACCATGTATTGAATGCCTCATCGTCCATCTTCAGGGAATCGGCACCGAAGTAAAAGCGCTCGACAAGGCCATGGGCAAGTAAACCCATCATCCGGAAGTCACTCCCTGATGACAGCAACCTTGAGGGTTGTAACTTTGCCGGATACTGCAAAAGCCAGTGGTAGGGATTAAACAGGAATTTCTCTAGGCTAGTAAATGATTCCTTCTCCCTCAGTGTAACAACCAGGTCCTTTGGAAGCTGCCACCAACGCTTGGCCTGAGGCAAGGGACGATATGTTTGTCTAGTCATTGCGTTGCCGCCATCAGCAAGGTACTGCTCAAGCCCTAATACCGGAACATCATCAACGACTGCACAGAGCATCTGCCACAAAGGATGCACTTCTGTATCAGGGGGTGGCAAAACCAGTATAAGTTTTTCCTGGGCTGCTAGAACCAGGCGTAGCCAGCTTTGGACAGTTTGGTCCAAACGAGATGTTGCGCTACGCAACATAGCCCCAGAATTTGCCAGTGCACTCACCTCCGCTTCAGACCAAGGTAGGGAACCCGGCAACACTGGCATCTGCATCTGCCACCAGATCACCTTCGCAACAGGTTCAAAAACTGCCCCTGGAATTGTCGCACATAATTTTGCGCCAACTTGAGCTGGCCATAACGGGTTTGCCGAACCATTAGCTGTAGATTGAATTACAACTTTCTGCAATTGCCGAGCGCTGATGATTTTCTGTCCCTGAGCTAACAATTCAGCCAGGGTACGCTGACTGGCTCTGCACTGCGACAGTCCTGCCATAAATGCACTACTGCGACTGGCATCCTCGTCTCCAACCCGCTTCTGAAAAAACTCCGCTAATTTAGCAACGCGTGCTATCACCGAAGGAATTGGCGCACCCTCGGTAAGGGAGTAACGTTGATGACCCAGCCAGGTAGCAATTTCTTCACGTACCTGAGCTTGGAGATCTACCCCGACTTTTTCATCGATTTTGGCGAGAGTTTGCTTCCAGCGTACACCAGTAATGCCTGGTGCATCGACAACCTTTTCTGCTATCAACTGACGAGCCACTGGGCGGATTGGGCAGACCGAATGCGTCAGAAACTGCACCAGCGCATAAACATTTAACGGATCCCACAAAAGTTCCAGTGCTAAAGGGAGCACCTGTAACGCAGGCCGAAAGGCGCTACTCTCTTTGAAACCCTGACGAGGAAGTTTAGCCGCTGATAAATAAGCATCCAGTTGATCGCCATCATGCTCACAGACAAGAAGCGCAGGAGTGCTGTCTTCTATGCTTGTCGCGACCCACTGCGCTGCCAGAGACTGGCTTTCGGCCTGAACAATCAGGACTGAGCCATCATCCTGCCACGCTAGCTTTTCATACTGCTGCCCAGCACGAGCAGCCAACAATGCACCCTGCACATGACGGAGAAAACCAGACCCATTCGGTGTCGGTTCGGGTGCAGGCTGAACTTCAAGAAAACTCAGAACCTTCTGCCAGAGACTCGGGAAAACCTCAATGTGCTCAACCAGAGAAACACTATCAATCGGCACGCTTCGATTCTGCAATGCATTCACAACCGCTATCAAACGTTGACTGACTCCTGCATCTACCATCCTTACGGCCAGCTTCTCGATATCGGCCATATCTGTTACACGATGGGGAGCACCGCTTACGGCAGTTCCATTCCAGCCATGCAGAACCCAATCGTCACGCCATTTTAATAGCGTTGCAGCAGTACCAAAAGGATCAACGATAAAGGAACGATGATAAAAACGATTCTCGTCGTCACATTTTTCGAGGCACGCACGGTATTGAACCGCTCTTGATGCTTCCGAAAGTCGATTGGCCAACAAGCCCAAGTGAGTCTCGAGAATGTCCAGAAACCCAAGAGGCCCGACAATCGCAAAGCCAATAACATTTTTCGGTTGGGCAGTACGCTGACCATCAAGATGAAGGCCAAATGTAATCATCTGGTTCAATACATTACTCTCAAATTTTAACTGATGCGATGCTGTTCAGGAACATCGAAATATCTCTTCACTTTTATAGCCTATGCTGAATAATAATTGCTGGCAGTACCCACCCGAGCCTTTGCAACCCAATCGCGAAGTTAAACAGGTGCCATGACCACAATTTAAAAGCCCCGGGGATAGTGGAGTTATAGCCTGCTGTTTTATGAATTACCTACGAAAGCGTAAAAGAGATTTAACTAAGCCTGCAAATCCAAAGTAAAAAACCCCTCCACATCGCTACGCGACGACTGTTCCGTTTCCGTGAAATACGCATAAGTACTCTTCTTTGGGGAACTCTTCAAGTCGACATCATTTAGATGCTTAAACAAATAGCGATTGTGGTGATGCATTGCCCCTATCGGGACTGAGAAGTTTAAATCTGGAACCTTCATGTAGCCTTGCCAAGCATGTGTATTATTTGCCACTAATAAATATTGAGGAAAGCGATTTGTTCTTCTGGCAACCCTTTCCATTAACCCGTCTTTCCCAAATCGATCGTAATTTCCGCCCAGCCCATGATCTTGAAGTACTAAACCGAACAAGGGCATACTATGTTGCTGGCAAAACAAGGCATCGTAACAAGCAATACCATCCGCCCCCAAAAACAAAATGGCTAGACGTTTGGCACCGTGTGTGTCATCAAGGCTTGTGTCGCGCTGCAAAATTTCCAAAAAGGCATACAGTGATATATCTACCCAATCTTTAGATTTTTCTTGCGCTTTCTTGAATTCATCAGCCTCAAGGTGCGGTTGCCAGTGACTCAAAATTTCACATTTTTTTAAGTGAATTCGCTTGAACGTCGAATAACCTTCGAAACCATGGTTGGTGATTTCAGTTTCAAGTCTTTCTTGGCTTAGTCCATAGTCTGCATAAACAAAGCAATGGCAGGCATGATTTGAACCAAAAAGTTGAACCGGCTGACCATCAGACCCAGAGCCTGGATAAAACACGAGTTTTGATGAAAAGAAATTCTGCACTCTAACGGCATTGCTAACCTCGTCATCAAGTTCAATTGCTTCCAGCCATTCAGGCATAGATTCTTTTTCATGGTGTTCTAAAAAATTAGCAAGTTCCATGATTCAACTCCTTTACTGGGGTTACCCCGTTTAACTAAACGATTTACATATCTTCAGGATGTCAAATATGCTGTCTGCCGCAAAGATTTTTCTGTTTTTCCAAGCTCCCTTTCAAAATCATTGGGTGGCCGCTAACCGATGTCACTATGCCATCGGTGTGGGTAGGCATGCTGTTCCACCCGCGAACCAAGCGGGATTTGTAAACCAACGTGCAAAACTCCAGATTAGGGTGGATACAACATCCAATAATTTCACTGCGAATTCCGTTACAAAATGGAGTTTGTAGAAAAATCAAATTGAAAATTTCCGGATCAATAACCCGTCTGGTTAAACGAGGAAATCCCAAGCAAAACCAAGTTGTTCATAGCCTGTTCTAATGAGGTTTAAATATTGTTCTGTTGGCTGACCCTCAATAAGCATATCCGGATGTGCTATATAAACTTGTCCGAGTTTATACTGGGGATTCCCATTATCTATAAAATAAAACGGGAGTCCAAGTCTGATGTAATGCTTGCCCTCACCTTCATAAAAATCCAGCTTGTTTAATTGATCTTTCGTTACCCGGTATGCAGCAACAGGACATTTACATCCAGCAAAATGACCAATATTTGCGGCCACCCCCCCTCCTGCAAGGCGCTTATTAAATACCAATGTAAAATTATCCAGATATCCAGCGATGACCTGCTGGAACTCCCCTACGCGACCCTCCATTCGCTGTTGGTTCATATTTGAACCATAGGCAAGATACCATTGGTCGCCAGGGGATTTTTCCATGATGTAACGTCGATAGTCCCCACAAGTAATGGGATTGCAGCCTGTGATATCTCCGTTATAAAAATAAGTGATAGCTTCTATCTGAGTGCCACCATCGAAGGGGGTTACAAAAACATTTTTCCTCACATACAGGGACTGTCTTTCTGCAGCCGGGTTGTAACCCTCAATCTGATCAAGCGTTTTAAGGGTATTCTGGTCGACTTGATAGATCTCACCATATATGGGATCTTTTCCTTCACAAACCCCAGGGTATTCCCCCAGATCATAGAAACTGCCTTGGATGAATCCAGAACCAAGAAATTCGGAATCATTTAGAACAGGTGCACGTAGCATACCTCTTAACAGCGTGCCATAAACGAAAATTTTCATGGTTTTTTTGCTTCCTGAATTCATCAAAATAACTCTGAGGGGTGCATTGCATAAAACATTAATTCCCCTGTTTTAAAACCATTTTGAATATAACCATCCCTAATGGCGTTTAAATAATTTTTTGATGGCACCTTATATTCGGTAACCATACTAGGGTGTGCTATATAAACATGTCCGAGTTTAAATCGGCGTTTTTCTTTATCCATAAAATTAAACTGGAGCCCCAACCTGATGTAATGCGTGCCCGCTCCTTCATAGAAATCCAGTTCGTTTAATTGCTCTTTCGTTAACTGGTATGCTAAAACCGGACATCGATTTCCCTTAATATAGCCGATATTTTCAGCCACCCCGCCATCTTCAGCGCATTTATTAAATACCAATTGATAACCATTCACATATCCAGCGATGACCTGCTTGGCGGCGCCTACGCGATCTATCATTTGCTTATGATTCATATTTGAACCATAGGCAAGATACCATTGGTCATCAGAAGTATTTTCCATGATGTAACGTCGATAGTCCCCGCAAGCGATGAGATTGCAGCCTGTGATATCTCCGTTATAAAAATAAGTGATAGCTTCTATCGGAGTGCCACCATCGAAGGGGGTTACAAAAACATTTTTCCTCACATACAGGGACTGTCTTTCTGCAGCCGGGTTGTAACCCTCAATCTGATCAAGCGTTTTAAGGGTATTCTGGTCGACTTGATAGATCTCACCATATATGGGATCTTTTCCTTCACAAACTCCAGGATATTCTCCTAGATCATAAAAACTGCCTTGGATGAATCCAGAACCAAGAAATTCGGAATCATTTAAAACAGGTGCACGTAGCATGCCTCTTAACAGCGTGCCATAAACGAAAATTTTCATGGTTTTTCCTTTCGCGAATTCAAATTTAAAGTCCAACACCTGACTTGACGAATATCTAGTTAGAAATTTACTATACAAGTCGTTTTCTGGGTCTGTTGTGCAATCGTTCCATGGCGGTGTCGATCTCCTGCTGTGTGATGGTGACGATGTCCATGATTGTGAGAAAGCATCCTTTTTTCATGGATATTACCGGTGCATGGAAACAATATACAGGATAGTAGGCTCATGGAATGAGCCAATAAAAATATTGCATTCTCTGTACAAATGAACATCAACGGTAATGCGCCAGACCCCGCCTGAATTCTTCCGCAACACGCTTCCGCAATTCTTTCGGTTCAAGCACCTGGCAATCTCCACCGTATTTCAGGATGTCCATGATGAGTTCCCGGTCGTCGGCATAGGGTACTTTGAGCTCGAATGAACCGTCTGGATGGATTTCAGTCTTCTGATATGGGTGCCAGCGTTCCGCGACAACCCATCTCGAACGTTCCGGTGTAAAGCGCAGGATCGCCCAAGACACTTCCTCGCCGGAAAATATG
>NZ_CAJNBL010000026.1 GCF_905221025.1 Candidatus Nitrotoga fabula | reverse complement strand
CACCCGCAGAAGCTGAGGTAAACTACTATCGGCAACTCGCTAAACAGGCCGCTACGGTGGCATGAACTTAAACCAAATAGCCTCCACGAAACCCGGGGCGATTCAATGAGTGTACCTACTTGCAAGCCAAGTTATTGTAAGTGGGTTTGGGTTTGCCCGCATTCGTTCGTGAAGCTGCGTTAGGTAACCCTGCAGGCTTTCTGGTGTTATGATTCATTTTTTACATTTTTGCGTTGTCTGAAATTTAACCTGAGGAGGATTATTATGGAATTTACCCTACCCGCTTTGCCTTATGCGATGGATGCGCTTGCGCCGTATATTTCCAGGGAAACCCTGGAGTACCACTATGGCAAACATCACCAAACCTATGTAACCAATCTAAATAATCTGATCAAGGGTACTGAATTTGAAAATTCTTCCCTGGAAGAGATTGTTAAAAAATCCAGTGGCGGGATTTTTAATAATGCCGCACAAGTCTGGAACCATACTTTTTACTGGAATGGTCTGAAGCCGAACGGCGGGGGGATGCCAGCCGGGGCTTTGGCAGAGGCCATCAATCAGAAATGGGGTAGCTTCGATGAGTTCAAGAAAGCATTTTCTGCCTCCTGTGTCGGCAATTTCGGCTCTGGCTGGACATGGCTGGTGAAGAAGAGTGATGGCATGCTGGACATCGTGAATACAGGCAATGCTGCAACTCCATTGTCGGGTGCAGACAAGCCATTGCTGACCTGTGATGTCTGGGAGCATGCTTATTATATTGATTACCGCAATGTACGCGCCAAGTATGTAGAAAATTTCTGGAATCTGGTGAACTGGGATTTCGTGGCGGAAAATTATTCCTGATTCTTCTAGCCTGAGGTATAAAATCCCGGTGGATACCGGGATTTTATACCGGGAGGCAATCCATCGGATTTTCGGGAAATATTCCGGTTGGTGCGCTTGAATTAGTCAGGGGTTGGGTGACCCTGGGCTGAATGCAGGGGAGCAGTGGAAGATTATGGTTTCATTGCCTTAGAAGGGGGAGGCAAACCCTGTACTTTTTCCCCGGGCTGGATTCCTTTCAGGGTGAACCAGCCTCCATTCATTTCCAGCGCGTACAGTGCCGCTTTCCGCGAGCTGTGGATGTTGAGGGTGTTTGGCTGCATTTCATCGGTATTGATAATGGAACCGTCTGCGGCTATGAATGCAATGCTTAAAGGCAGCAGTGTATTCTTCATCCAGAAGTTCAGTCTCCCCGCTTTTCCGAAGACAAACAACATGCCGCAATCAGCGCACAGGGATTTGCGGTACATCAGGCCCTGCTGAAGAGTCGGCGGGGTATCGGCGACTTCTGCATCTATAGTGTGTTCGCCAATTTTGAGCAAAATATTTTCACCCCATGCAGGCTGCATGGATATCAGACTGAATAGTAATATGGAGAAAATAAATCCCATAGGCTGATTATAATTATAAAAATCTGTTTGGCAAGAATGCAGCGTGGTTTGGTATGATCGAACCGGACACCATCATGCCAGACAACACGACGAATCATTTCTTCAGGATACGCATACCGGGTCAGCTCCTGACCGGTCTGCTGGGTCTTTGTCTGCTGTTCCTGCCCGGGTCGCTTTGGGCACTGCAAGTGACATTGAACATTGCCGATGTGGCTGCTCCGGGATTTTCAGCCAGGGGAATCAAGGCGGTATTGGCGCAAAACGGCTCGGCAGAGTTCAGTATTGCTGAATTGGGTTTTGCAGACAGAACCCTGCACGGGTTGCACCTGCATTGTGCTGAATTCCTGCTTAGCACGGAGCAAATCGGATGCCTGAACGGGAAACTGGATTCCTTACCCGGTTTGTCCGTATTTCTGAATTATAGAGTTAAACCGCAGCGCCTGGAGTTACGGCTTACCGGGAAAAAAGACGAGTCCTGGCAGTTAAACGCGGATTTACGGGCGCAACCCTGGCATGCTTCCGTACGATTGCGCAATGCCCGGATCATCCGCCTTTCAGGTTTGCTCCCGCCTGACGGCCCATTGCCTTCGCAGGGTGGTTTGAATGGCACGCTGGCGATAAAAGGCGATCAACAAGGGGTGCGGCAGTTCAATGCGGATTTGCAGCTGGACGACTGGGCAGTGTCGGATGCCAGCGGCTTGCATGCTGCAGAAAAAATCCATGGCAAGCTACAGGCTCAAGCCACCCGCACAGGGCGGATATGGGATTGGAGCGGAACGATTGACTGGCAGGATGGGGAACTGTTCTGGCAACCGTTGTATTTACGAGCGGGGCATGCCTTGCAGGCTTCTGGCAAGTGGCAGGATGGCCAAATTCAGGCAACGCAGGCCGTGGCTACCTTGCCGGATGTGGGCCAGGTTAAACTGAGCGCTCTGTGGGATATTAGCAATAGTAAGCTGCTGGATGGCCGTCTTTCCGGAAAGCAGTTATCGCTGGCAGCTGGTTTTGCCAATTATGCCAGGCCTTTTCTGGAAAATACGGCGCTGGCAAAGACAGAGCTGAAAGGGCATGCCGATCTGGAATGGCGGTACCGCAAGAATGCGACCGAGGCATTGTTGTTTAAGTTGCGCAATGTTTCGGTTGCGGATGCCGAGGGACGCTTTTCCCTGAACGGGATCAATGCGGATATCCCGTGGCATGCCCGGGCGCGTAGCGTAGCGCAAGTTTCCTTTGCAGACAGTGAACTGATGAAGTTGCCTCTGGGTGCGTCGAAGTTAAAAATCCAGATGCAAGGAAAAGATTTTGTCATGCCGGCAGCTTCCTTGCCGGTACTGGACGGGAAGCTGGAAATCACCGATTTTCATTTGCATCAGAAAGATGGCAACTGGCAATGGAATTTTTCCAATACGCTGACGCCCATTTCCATGGACAAGCTCAGTGCAGTGCTGTACTGGCCGCAGATGCATGGCACGTTGTCGGGCTATGTTCCGAGGGTGAGCTACCAGGATAAACTGATCCGGGCGGATGGTACGCTTTTATTCAGAGTATTTGATGGAACGGCAGAGGTGGACCATCTGGAACTGTACGATCCATTCGGGCGCGCTCCGCGGCTATCGGGTAATCTGGACATGCGTGATCTGGATCTGGATCTGTTAACGAACACATTTTCATTTGGCAATATTCAGGGACGCATTGACCTTTCGGTGGGCAACCTGGAACTTGTGAATTGGCGACCGGCACGTTTTGATGCCAGAGTGGCAAGCAGCCCGGGAAAGTATCGTAAGAGAATCAGCCAGAAGGCAGTGGAAAATATTACCGCCCTGGGTGGGTCCGGAGCAGGGGCAGCTCTGCAGCGCAGCTTTCTGCGTATATTCGAGAGCTTTGGTTATGAGCGTATTGGGCTAGGTTGCGAGTTGCACAATGAGATCTGCACCATGTCCGGAGTGGATGGGGAAGGCGAGATATATACCATCGTGCAGGGCGGTGGCATTCCCGCCATCACTGTGATGGGCTACAATAGAAAGGTGGATTGGACAGAGCTGCTCTCCCGGCTGGAACGGGTCATGCAGGAGAATATGCAGGCAGTGGTCAAATAAAGGAGGAATCGGATGAAAAAGAACTGGGTAGCACTACCTCTGGCAGGGGTTGTACTGAGCGCATGCGTCACCGTCAACATCTATTTTCCTGCTGCTGCAGCAGAAAAAGCGGCAGACAAAATCATTGACGAAGTCTGGCAGGGAACAAAGAGTCCGGATACGACCACGAAACCTGGTGCTCCCGCTCCTGCTGTCCCGGTTAACCAAAAGGAGAAATCGATATGAACGCCCTGATCAAATTTTGTGTTGCATGGTTGGTTTTATTTTCAGTGAATGTTGCATCGGCGCAGGTCAATATCGAAATCAATACCCCGGGAGTATCTGCATTGAAACAATCCATGCATGACCGTCATTCCCAGCTGGCCGAGTTTTATGGCAATGGGGCAGTCGGGCTGACTTCTGATGGCATGATTGCCGTGCGCGATGCCAGTGCCGTTCCGCTGGCGGCACGCCAGAAGGTGAATGGACTGGTTGCTGCGGAAAATCAGGATCGCAAGGCTTTGTATGCCGAGATTGCGCGGGCGAATGGCCATCCTGAATGGGAGGGGGATATCCGCAATACCTTCGCGCAACGCTGGATACAGCGTGCCCAGGCGGGCTGGTGGGTGCAGATCGGCGGCTCCTGGAAAAAGAAATAGAGAAAAAGGCCAGGGAAGCGGACTAACCCTCATTGCATGAGCAGAAAAGCCTGTCAGGAAATCTCTGGAAGGCATAATGTCATGCAACAGGATATGCAATCGTTGCGTTCTGGCTGCATGGGGAAAGCAGGTTTTCCCAATGTGTTTTCTGGAAATTGAGATTTCCAGTGCTTTCCCCGGAGTAAACTGGCTTATCCTGTAGATGGGGGCCCAGATTTCTACTTTTTCCCGGTATAAATCAATTCACCAGAATTCATGGCTCCTGTTCTTGTTTTTGACATTGAAACCATTCCTGATATTGCCGGCCTGCGGGTGCTGCATGGGCTGGACCGGGAAGAAGTAAGTGACCGGGATGTCGCGGAAATGGCTTTCCAGATGCGCCGCCAGAAGACCGGCGGGGATTTCCTGCAGCACCATTTGCATCGCGTGGTGGCGATTTCCTGTGCGATGCGCGAGGGTGACAGTTTTCGCGTATGGTCTCTGGGGAACCTGGAAGACGACGAGGGGACCCTGATTCAACGTTTCTTCGATGGCATTGAAAAATTCACCCCGCAACTGGTTTCCTGGAATGGCGGCGGTTTTGACTTGCCGGTTTTGCACTATCGCAGCCTGATTCACGGGGTGCAGTGTGCCCGTTACTGGGATATGGGCGAGGACGACAAGGATTTCAAATGGAATAACTATATCAGCCGGTATCATGCCCGCCACCTTGACCTGATGGATCTGCTTGCCCTGTATACTGCCCGTGCCAATGCCCCTCTGGATGAACTGGCCAGGCTGATCGGGTTTCCGGGCAAGCTGGGGATGGATGGCGGGAAGGTCTGGGAGGCTTACCAGCAGGGCAGGCTGAATGAAATCCGCAGTTATTGCGAAACCGATGTGGTGAATACCTATCTGGTGTATGCGCGTTTTCAGCTGATGCGCGGCCAGTTCACTCCAGCCCGTTACAGGCAGGAATGTGACCTTGTGCGTAGCAGCCTGGGCAAATCCTCCGAATCCCACTGGGTGGAATACCTTGCCAGCTGGCCATCCCCAGGGCAATGATTTCGCGCCGGCTGGCTGACATTGCCTACGGCAGGAATCACCATGATTCCGTTTTCTTTCGGGACCAATGGCTGGGCTGCGTGCAGCTTATGTTCTTGTTGCGGGACGGAGGAAAAAGCGGCTGAACAGATTTTTGTTCGCGAATGCGAAGAATGGCTTGCTTGTATAGCGGGAGCAATGGTTTCAGGCATCCGGGGGTGGCGGAAGCGTGGATGCCAAAATTAAATATTTTAGAGTTGCGGGCAGAATGGCAGAGAAATCAGGGAATGCAGACTGGGTGGTGATCGAGTCGCTGGATCATGAAGGCCGCGGGATCGCGCATGCGGACGGGAAGGTGATCTTTATCGAAGGCGCGCTCCCCGGGGAGCGCGTCTCGTATTCCTCCTACCGGAAAAAACCCAGTTTTGAAGTCGCTCACCTTGGTCAGCTACGCAGGCCGAGTTTCATGCGCGTAACCCCCAAGTGCCGGCATTTCGGCATTTGCGGGGGATGCTCCATGCAGCATATGGATGCCTGCGCGCAGGTTGCCGCCAAGCAGCGCATCCTGGAAGACAATCTGTGGCACATCGGCAGGGTAAAAGCGCAGACGGTTCTTTCACCGGTACACGGGCAGACGTGGGGATACCGCCAGCGTGCGCGGCTGTCCGTGCGCCATGTAGAGAAAAAGGGCAAGACCTTGGTGGGCTTCCGCGAAAAGAAGGGCCGATATGTGGCAGATCTGGAGTACTGCGAAATCCTGACGCCCAAAATCGCCCGGCTGTTGCCACTGCTGGGGGAGCTAATCCAAAGCCTTTCCATACGCGATGCATTGCCGCAAATCGAGGTGGCGGTCGGGGAGCATGTCGATGTCCTGGTGCTGCGCATTCTGCAGCCACTTTCGCTGGCAGATGAACAAGCCATCCGGAATTTTGCTGATCTTCATCACGTGCAGTTCTGGCTGCAGACAAAAGGCCCGGAAACTGCGGCGCCGTTTTATCCGCTGGATGCGCCCCCGCTGAGCTACAGTTTGCCGGAATTCGGAATTACCATGCCGTTTGCGCCAACCGAGTTTACCCAGGTAAATGCGGAAATGAACCGCGTAATGGTAAGCCGGGCAGTGCGACTGCTCGACCCGCAACGGAATGAACGGATTGCGGACTGGTTCTGCGGGCTCGGGAATTTTACCCTGCCCATAGCCAGGCGCGGAGCACAGGTTGTGGGCATCGAGGGCAGTGCCGCGCTGGTGCGGCGCGCCGGAGAGAATGCCGAGCTGAATAACCTGGCAGCCAATGCCCGGTTCAGGGAGATGAACCTGTTTGAAATCGATGAAGCGGCACTGGAGCAGTTGGGGCATTTCGATAAAATGCTCATCGACCCGCCCCGGGATGGCGCGATCGAGCTGGTCAAGGCGCTGGGCGGGGATGCACCAGAGCGTATCGTGTATGTTTCGTGCAACCCGGCCACGCTGGCGCGGGATGCGCAGGTACTGGTACATCTGAAGGGCTATGTGCTCAAGGCGGCTGGCGTGATGAACATGTTTCCGCATACTTCGCACGTCGAATCCATTGCGCTGTTTGAAAAGGCGCAGGCATAGCCCATGCCTGCCGTCGTTCCCAAAGAGCTGCGGCAGGCCGCACTGCACTGGCTGGCAGAGCCGGATCCGCTGCTGAAACCGGCAGGGGTGATCGCCCTGCGGAAAACATGGGAGCAGGGCGAAATGAGCCTGGAGACAGAGCGTCTCCTGCAAGTCCTGCAACCCATCCCCGGCCGGCCATCTCGGCCAGAACTGGTTTCGCACCTTGCCCTGCCGCGCAGATCCATGCGCACAGGGGAAGGACGCGCGGCTCTGCTGCATGCATTGGCCCACATTGAATTCAACGCGATCAATCTTGCACTGGACGCGGTCTGGCGTTTTCCGGGCATGCCGCGCGAATATTATGGAGACTGGCTAACCGTTGCAGCAGAGGAGGCCCGGCATTTTTCCCTGCTTTCTGAACATCTGGGTACCCGGGGGTATGCCTATGGAGATTTTGCCGCGCACAACGGGCTATGGGACATGGTTGAAAAAACGGCGGACGACGTGCTCGCCCGGATGGCACTGGTGCCACGCACCATGGAAGCACGCGGCCTGGATGCCTCCCCCTTGCTGCGTGCTAAGCTGGCCCAGGCTGGGGAAACTGCGGCGGCCGAAATCATCGACATCATTCTGGCAGATGAGATTGGCCATGTCAGGACAGGCAATCGCTGGTACAACTGGATCTGCGGGAAACGCGGCATCGAGCCCGTGGCGACGTATGCGTGGCTTGCGGAAGCCTACCAGGCGCCGGTCCTGCGCGGGCCATTCAATATCGAGGCAAGAAGGGCGGCAGGGTTTACGGAACCAGAGCTGGCGGCTTTGGCAGTACTCAAATGACTGCACTCGAATGATCCGCCATGAGCATGACCCATGAAAAAAGGCAGCTTACGCTGCCTTTTTTCTGGCCGGGTTCCGGGTTTTAATCGCGTTCGCCGCTGAAAGCCATCAGCAGGCTTAACAAATTGACGAACAGGTTGTAAATGTTCAGGAACAACGTCATGGTTGCCATGATGTAGTTGGTTTCGCCACCATGCACGATGCGACTGACGTCATACAGGATGTATGCGGAGAAAAGCAGCACGGCGATGGACGAGATGGTCAGCGATAAAGCCGGAATCGCAAAAAAGAGGTTCGCCAGCGAAGCCAGGACCAGCAGAATCAGGCCGATGAACAGGAATTTTCCCATGAAGCTGAAATCTTTTTTGGAAACCGTTGCGATGGTTGCCAGGCTGAAGAAAATCGCTCCGGTGCCACCGGCAGCCAGGCCAACCAGCTGGGCGCCATTGCGCAGGTGCAGCGCGTGCTGCAATATCGGTCCCAGAAATACGCCGGCGACAAAGGTAAAACCCAGTAGAATGGCAATGCCCCACGTGCTGTTTCGCAACGCAGAAACCGCAAACAGCATCCCCATCATCACTGCGAACATCAGCAACGGAGCCATGATCGGACTTTGTGCCATGAACGAGAAATTCATGGAAAGACCGACAAAAGCACCCATGATGGTAGGAATCATGGTGAGAGCAAGCATCATGTAGGTGTTGCGCAGCACCCTGTTTTGGGCCAGCCCAAGCGTACCCGGGTGCGAAATGGTTTGGTATTGCATTGGTTTCCTCCAGTGGATCGGGTTGAACAACAACCGTAAGAGTATCGAAGCACGGGAAAAGTTGCAACCTTGTGTGGTATCCGGGATGCATTTCCTGCAAAGCGACTTAAATCCGCGCCGGATTTCGGGTATCATGTATGCCCTTGCAAGATTCGGGTTGCATGCATGGTTCATGCGTAAAAGGATTCCAGTAATGGCCTGGACCAGTAGTCTTGAAGCAGTCAACAGGAAGCGTGGCCGAGCGGTTGAAGGCACCGGTCTTGAAAACTTATATTCAGGCGGCACGATAGCAGTAAAAATATAATCAAAACAACGTGTTAGTATGTTCAACCTGGCGCTGTAGCTTGCGCTATTTAGCGGATTACTAGCACATCACAGAAACGGTGGGTTGGCCGAGCGGTTGAAGGCACTAGTCTTGAAAACTAGCAAGGGGGTAACCTCTTCCAGGGTTCGAATCCCTGACCCACCGCCACATTCTCAGTACATCCGGCTTGTCACGGTTCTGAAAGCAGCTATGGGAGTTCAGTTGGACAAGCAGGCACTCATCGATGCGATAGGCCGGTCAGGCGGTAAGCAGAGCGCGCTGGACGAAGCCGATGCTCTGTGGGCGAAGCTAGATTGCTTGAAAAAAACGGGGCGATATGGATTGCTGTTGAAGCAGCTCTTCAAAGCCAACGACAAGAGCAACTTCCTCGCGCTAGTGCTTGAGGCCAACTTCGCCTATCAATTCGAGGCACAAGGTCTCGAATTGACATACGAGGTCAAGCAGTACGCACAGCACAAAAGTTCTATCGACTTTCTGCGTGAGGTATCGGGCGGTGACAAAGTCTACTTCGAGCTTCGCCTCCTACAGCAAACGCTGTCCATCACAGACTCAATCAAGGCACAGTTGCAGAAGTGTCAGATGTACCGTGTCGTTATGGGGGGACAGGGCGAACAAGATGAGGTCGTCCGCATTCAGAACACGGTGCTGAGCAAGGTTCAAGACAAGCACGGCAACCCGACTAAGTTCTTCTCGACTGCCCTCAATGCGGTAAACGTGGTCGTCGTAGATGCCACGGACAGCATCTTAGGCACAATTGACGTTCATGACTGCATGCTTGCAACCCTCGGTGACCCTAGCGTTGAAGAGGTCTATCGCAGGCAGGTCTTGGGCTTGTTCCAAGCAGACAAGGCAGAGTACCCGCAACGCGTCCACGACCTAGCGACCAAGTATGCGCACATTCGGAATACGCTTCACGGTGTGCTGTTCCTATTCAAAAAGCCTGGCACGGGCATTCTTGCCTACCAGCTTGAGCAGTATCTGATGTGGAATCCGGCGCGCATTGATGAGGCAAGAGCACATCCGATCTGCGTCGATGTCGCGAGCGCAGTACCGACTCGGCAGTAGCTGCGACAGGTTATGTGCAGCGCAGCCTATTACCTACCGTTCCGCTGCCCTGCTCGCAATGGGCTAAAGCGCAGCCAGCAGCACCGGACCTAACCGCATTTGCAGTAAGCCTTTCAGCGGTCATGATCGACTAATTCAGGGTTTGACGTTCCATGCTCGCAGGCATGTGCGCCGCTACAAGCCGTGCATAACGTTTGTCTGTAGTCTAGCAGCAGTGCTGCGGTGACCGCGGCTCTTTGTTCCACGCTGTGCTCGCGCAGTCGCACGAACGAAAACATGCACCGCCATATCAAGCCGAAATTCGTAACAACCGGATTACAGGGCGGCTTGTTGCCAGTGTCGGACAATCAGCTGCAAGCTGGCATTGCCATTGTATTCGTTGACTGCCAGGTTGAAAACCGCCTGTATGCTGGGTGGCATCGGTTCGGCACGGAAAAAGCAGATGGCGCTGTATGTGGCGTCTGAGCTGGCGAGTTGCAGTTTCAGATGTTTTTCGCCGATGATGCGCTGGCTCCTGACGGTAAAGTCTCCTTCAAATAACGGCTGGGGGAAGCCTTGCCCCCATACCTGCTGATCCAGTTTCCGGGCGGTGTTGAGGGAGAATTCCGGCGGTGCGAGTTGACCATCCGTTTCAATGATTTGTGTCAGATCAGCAGGGGAGAGCAGGCTTTGCGTAACCGCTTCGAAAGCGGCCTTGAACTCATCGAAATGTTCTTCACGCAGGCTCAGGCCTGCAGCCATCGCATGGCCACCAAATTTTTGCAGCAGGTGGGGGTGGCGTTTGGAAACCAGATCCAGCGCATCACGCAAATGCAGTGCGTGGATGCTGCGTCCGGAGCCTTTTAGTTCTCCGTCCGGTGACCGGGCAAAAACAATGACGGGACGATGGTAGAGGTCTTTGAGGCGAGAGGCGAGAATCCCGATTACCCCCTGGTGCCAGGATTCATCGAAGAGCGTGAGACTGAAGGCATCGGCTGGCGTGATGTGTTCCAGCGAGGCCAGCGCTGTCTGCTGCATTTCAGTTTCGATGTTTTTTCGCGCGTCGTTCAGCGTATTGAGCCTTGCCGCGATTTCCGCCGCTTCGGAAGCATCATCGGTAATCAGGCAGGTAATCCCCAGGCTCATGTCTTCCATTCTTCCGGCGGCATTGAGCCGTGGTCCTACGATAAACCCCAGTTCAAAAGTAGAGACGCTCGCCGGATGCTTCCCCGCTACCTGCAACAAGGCGTGGATGCCGCAGCAGGTTCGCGCGGCGCGGATGCGCAACAGCCCTTGATGTACTAGAATGCGGTTGTTGTCATCCAGCTTGACTACGTCTGCAACCGTTCCGAGCGCGACCAGGTCGAGCAGGTTGCCCAGATTGGGTTCCGCCTGATCCGTGTATGCGCCGCGAGCCCGTAATTCGGCACGCAGCGCGAGTAATACATAGAAAATGACACCCACCCCGGCCAGGTTCTTGCTTGGAAAACTGCAACCCGGCTGGTTGGGATTAACGATGCAGAGTGCATCCGGCAAAGCGTCTCCGGGCAAATGGTGATCCGTGATCAATACCTGCATGCCAAGCCGGTTGGCCTCGGCCACCCCTTCCACGCTGGAAATGCCGTTATCCACCGTAATCAGAATGTCAGGCGCATGTTGCGCAGCCAAGCGGACAATTTCCGGGGTCAATCCATAGCCGTATTCAAACCGGTTGGGGACGATGAAATCGACTTTTGCCCCCAGCATGCGCAGGCCACGCATGCCTACCGCGCATGCAGTGGCGCCATCCGCATCGTAATCCGCCACAATCAGAATCTTGCGCTGTGCGGCGATGGCATCCGCCAGAATGCTTGCCATCTGCTGCACGTTTTTTAGCTGGGTGAAGGGGAGAAGATGCTGCAGGCCGGATTGTAGCTGTGCTGGACTGTGTATGCCCCGGGCTGCGTATATTCGCGCGAGAAGCGGTTCTATGCCCATTTCTGCAAGTTGTCGCGCAGATTCGGCGGCATAAGGGCGCTGGCTTGTTTTGATCATGCAGTCTGTAATGGTGCCGGAAAAATTAAAAGAAATTCACCCGAATAGGGGTCAGAGCCCGTAGGCGAAGGTGTACCATATCATGAAAGCGTGCCGGATTGGGGACTGGTTCCGCATGCCATGGGTCTGTGCCGGCGCAGGTGGGGGTTACGGTTCCAGGTCTGCCTGCCAGGCATTGCCGTACAGTTTTTTATTGCGTGACAGAATCAGCATCTGATACATGCAAATGATCCACATGATGCCTGCGACAATGCTGTAGCCGATGCCTCCGATCAGGGTGAGCCAAGCAAACCCCGGGCTCCATTTGGTAAGCCACCATGACAGAATATCTGCGATCAGGAAGCAGAATGGGGTAAGGATGGCTGAAATTTTCAACCATCCGGGTACGCCAACGGCAAAACTGAAAATGAACCCCAGAAAAAAGAAAATAAAGCTGATCCCGAATAAATGAATATGCGATGACCGGATAAGCGCCTGGATGCTGGCGCCTTCGTTAGTTTCAGCGAGCCTTTTGACGTTGTCGAACCGGGAAAAATCTCCCATTGCAGATTCAGGACCATGACAATGTGTGCATTCCTGTTGGAAGATCTTGTTCAGTTGTTGATCCCACTCTGTTCTGGAGGATCCGTTGCGCACCCATTGAATGATCTGCATTCTGGATTCTGGCGTGCTCATGGTTTTCATGGATCCGTTAAGCTTGCTTTCCAGTTTGCTCCCGCTCCGGTTTCCGTAGTAACTGTAAATAATGTCATTCAGGGAAAGCCCCGCCTTGCCGTCTGCCTTGCCGTGGGTTTGCATGATCTGCAGGCCGGCCATGCACAGGCCAAGGCCGATGGCAAGAAGATATCCGACAAAAAGCGCTTTGACGGGCGTTGGCAAATTAGGCAGGTTGAACCACGCCTGATCAAAATGGGTTGTGTTCATTTAAAGCCCCTCTTTTGATGCCTGGACAGGGAAAAAATGCTTCCTGAATTCTGGATGGGCAAGCCGGTTTTTCCCGATGGTTGTTTCCTATGGATGACATGCCGGGATATGCTGACTGGCCAAGGGTTTTTCAAAATGATTGTACAACAGCTTTTATTTCCGGGCAGGATTTGTTATGCCCGGAATATTGGAATGCAGGGTGCACCGGGTGAATGCGGAGTGACGGGATTAAAATTGTATTATTTTTTAAAGTATATATGGATCATTCCAATTGATTTGTCGGATTGAATGGATGGCTGTTCGTTCAATGGTGAAGAACCCGGCGTACCCTGAAAACCGTGTGGGTGTGGTCATCAGAAATTGGCAGGGAAGACGTGGTGGGCGATTTGCGGTGAATCAGGATCTGCCAGTGCAGAAACGGGTTCCCGGTTTTAAATGTTCGTAGATCTCATATTGAGTCGGGTTCATTCCAAGCGCGCTGTAGGCATTTTTGGCCAGCAGGTTGTTTTTTTCCACATACAGACGAAAACCGCAAATATCCGGATTGTTACTGGCGGATTCCTGGATGAATTGATAAAGTCGGGTGTAGATGCCTTTGCGGCGTTCGTCCGGAAGCACATAAACGCTTTGAATCCACCAGAACATACGGTTTCTCCAGTCGCTCCACTCCGTGGTGATCATGAGTGATCCGACAATTTGTTTGCTGCATTCGGCAACTACATAAAAACCGAGTTCCGGGCTGGTGAAAAGTCTTTCCACCCCCTTCGAGATCACTTCGGGTAGCAGTTCTTTTTGTTCTGTTTCCAGCGCCATGGCCCGATTGAAATGAATAAGAACAGGCGCATCCTGTTTTTCCGCAAAACGGATGGTTATTTTGGTAGGCATGCTGCGGCAGGTTCCATTTTTAAAATTTCATTCCGGCCAAAAAGTATTTCAGGTACAGGCCGGAATGATGGAGGGATTGTCCTGGAATGCATCTGGATTTGTGGTAAGGATGCAGTTCAATTCTGGGATTTTTGCCGTTCCATTTCAGCCAGGGAACGCAAGCTCTCCAGTACCTGTTTCAGGACGACAGAATCGCTATCGCGCGGGAAAACCATATATGCAGGCAATTTGAACAACGGGCTGTCCGGTACCAGGAATAGTTTTTTTTCCTGGATCATGGGTTCGGCTATGCGCATGGGCAGGAAACATGAACCACCGTTGCTGATAATTAACTGGACTCCCAGCCAGCCGATATTTACGACCTGGGGTGGGCGATCCATTTCAGGAAAATACTTGTTATGCATTTCGTAGAATGAAGGCCCCCAGTCTACATAGATGTAATCCTCATTGGGCCAGGCTTTGTTTTTATCGGTAGTCACCAGCACCAGGGTTTCATCAAACAAATATTCAATCTGCAGGCCGGGGCTTTGCTGCGGGGTGTACATCATGCTTACGTCCATCCTGCCTTCAATCAGCCCCCGGATCAAGTCTTCTTCAAAACCGATTTCGCTACGAATGGAAATATCCGGTACCAGAACGCGCATCGCGCCAACCCAGCGGGGCAACAGCTCTTCCCACAATGCGATTCGGGCGCCAACGGTGATGCTGGCGTGGAACCGGCTGGGCAGCCGGATATCATGGCGCGCCTGTTCAAGCGTTAATAAAAGAGATTTTGCATGGCGGAAAAAACGTTGTCCGGCGAGCGTGAGCGTGGCTCCGGAGCGATTGCGCACAAACAGGGTTACGCCAAAATAGTCTTCCAGCCGCTGAATACGCGTACTGACAGTGGATTGGGTTACATGCAGCCTGTTGGCTGCTTCAAGAAAGCTGCCATTGGCAACCACCCCCAGGAAAGTCCTGATTTGATCAATGTCCATAAAACAAGTATCGGATAAATCGATATTAATGTCCAATAAAAATCGTTTGTCTTTGGTTCAGATAACAATTTATATTCGCAACCACTGTAATTCACTTTTTGTCGGGAAAATGGCTAATGCATTCAAATAATTCAATTTTTAATGAGCAGGAAGTGTTAAAGGAATTGAAACATTATTTACCCAGTCAGGCTCCCCTCAAGGATTTTGTTCACCATAATACATTGCATGCATTTCAGGATCAGAAATTTTACGATGGAATTCGCAGTGCATCCAAGATTTTTGGTTATTTTGTTTCCCTCCAGCTGGAAGATTACAGGGCACTATATATTTCCAAGCGTATCCGGGAAAACATCCTTAAAAGGATTATTGCCGAGAGAAAGGGGGTGGAGCATTTAAATGAGTGGATGAAAAAGGCAATCGGTAAGAAATATGATACTTCCGTATCGCCCAGAATCGGTCTTTTAAGATCTGTCTGGGAAAGAAAATACCATTTGAATCTGGATTCGCTGGTTCATCCTTATCTTTTCAGAATTTTATGCAGTTACCTGGATCAGGGAATTTCGATATGGTCTTTCCCCGTCGGGCATGAGGGATTTCTTGCATCCGTAAAAGAGATTGAAAAAAACAGCTTTACAAGCTTTTTCAAGGGGAAGCGGGCCAGGAACCTGCTGTTGGGTGGAAACTGCAAAGTTGAAGATTTGCTGAAGATCGTGGTTGGAGACGAAGCTCTGTATAAGCAATATTTGTTTGACCAGCAGTTTGCTCACCAGGGTTGGTCAGGCATGGTTTCGACGATTGAGGATCATCCACAGTCTCTGCTGAATCAGAAAAAAATTTCTATTCATGACTTGATTGTTCTGGAACTCTTGCTGGAGATTGACACTCTGGATTCCCAGTTCGGGCAGAAATGGCTGCCCGTTGGAAGTAAATTAAAAGGCAGGCCTGACGGTCTCTTTGACGAGGTTCCGCAAACAGAACTGGATGAGGTCCTCTCTATTTGGCAGGACGCTTTTGAATGGTCCTATTACGATCAAGTGCTGGCAGCGATTCAGTTGCAGGGGGAGATTGACCCCGTTCCCCCATTCCATAAAAGCTTTCAGGTCGTCACCTGTATAGACGATCGTGAACTGTCTTTCCGCCGTTATCTGGAACGAATTGACCCTGAGTGCGAGACGTTTGCCACGCCGGGGTTTTTTGGGGTTGAATTTTTCTTTCAGCCCGAGCACGGGAAATTTTATACAAAATGCTGCCCCGCTCCAGTTACACCCAATTATTTGATCAAAGAGACAGGAAGCAGAAGAAAGCAAAATAAAGAGGCCTATTTTTCAAAGTTGTCGCATTCTCTTTTTCGGGGGTGGTTTATCACCCAGACACTCGGGTTGTTGTCCGGGTTCAAGCTGGCGTTGAACGTATTCAGGCCTTCAGCCATGCCTGCCATGGCCTCGTCCAGTGCGCATATGGACAAAACATCCAGGCTGACCATTGAAAACAAGAATCTCAATCACAGGGAACGCAATCTTCAAATCGGATTTACGATTGAAGAAATGGTTCAACGAGTCGATGCGATATTAAAAAGCATCGGGTTGGTAAAAGATTTTGCATCTATTGTGTATATCGTCGGGCATGGTGCAACCAGTATCAATAACCCTCACTATTGCGCTTATGACTGTGGAGCGTGCGGCGGCCGGCCCGGTTCAGTCAATGCAAAAGTATTCTGTTTCATGGCAAATCATCCTTTGGTCCGGGAGGAGCTGGGCAGGAGAGGACTGGTTATCCCGGAGGAGACGCAGTTTCTTGCCTGCCTTCATGATACGACGCGTGATGAAATCACGTATTTTGATGAAAATTTTCTTTCTCCGGTAAATTCGGCAAATCATCAGAAAAACAAACCAGTATTCATACAGGCACTGGATTTTAATGCAAAAGAGAGATCCAGAAGACTGGTATCGATCGATACGACCTTGAGCGCCGAGAAGATTCATAAGGAAATTCTCAGAAGATCCGTTTCCCTGTTTGAACCCAGGCAGGAGCTGAATCATTCAACCAATGCAATCTGTTTTGTAGGCAGGCGCGATTTATCGAAGAATATTTATCTGGACAGGCGATCGTCCATGAATTCCTACGATTATCAGCTGGATCCGGATGGAAAATATCTGGCGAATGTGATGAAACCGATCGCTCCGGTTATGGGCGGGATCAATCTGGAGTATTTCTTTTCGCGAGTTGATAACTACAGACTCGGAGCAGGTACCAAGCTTCCCCACAATGTGATGGGGCTGATCGGGGTCGCCAATGGGAGCGATGGAGACCTGAGGCCGGGCCTGCCAAGCCAGATGATTGAAGTGCATGATCCGGTGCGTCTTCTGGTCATTGTTGAACAACTTCCTGAAATTGTTCTGGGTGCGATCAGTCAGCAAGCTGCGACTTATGAATTTTATATCCACGAGTGGGTCCGGCTGGTTGCAGTTCATCCCGAGACGCGTGAGTTATCAGTATTCAGGGATGGTCGTTTTACCCTATACCGGCCTTTGACCCGATCCCTGGATTCGATATCGGATGTGGTTAGCCTGATAGAGACTGTGAAAGCCGCAGAATCGATCCAGATCGTGGAAGCCACCAAAGAAAATCTGCCTGTCTACCTGATGCATTAGCATAAAAAAATGATTCCTTACCTTACTTCAATGCTGCAATTCTTTATATTGATTCCTTTGGCAGGGTTTCTGTTAAGTCTGTGTATTCCGGAAAAAATGGAGAATGCCGTTTCACGGACAGTTTTTTGCACGATTGGCAGCCATTTACTGATTGTTCTGGTTTTTTTGGCCATATGGTTGTCCCATGGTCATCCAGTGCTGGAGAAAACCGGCATCGTTCTGTTTAATACAAAAGATTACCAGTTTCTGGTTTCATTTTACTTTGACCGGATCAGCGCGGTATATCTGTTTGTGGGTGCAGTCCTGACATTCCTGATCGCGCAATATTGCCGCTGGTATCTTCACCGTGAAAGTGGTTACAAGCGTTTCTTTAACATCATCCTCTTCTTTTATGTTGGTTATAACATCATTATATTTTCAGGGAACTTTGAAACCCTTTTCGTCGGATGGGAAATACTGGGCCTCTCTTCCTTCCTGCTGATCGGGTTTTACCGGGACAGATATTTACCTGTCAAGAATGCGCTCAAGGTTTTCACGGTATTTCGCATAGCGGACATGAGTTTGCTTATCGTGATGTGGATGAATCATTATCTGTGGCACAAAAATATTACTTTTACAGAGCTGGCGGATAAACAGTTTATTAGTGAGCATCTTCAGAACCATCCGCTTTTTGGAGTGTTGATTTCACTGTTGATACTGCTTGCGGCTGCGGTGAAATCAGGTCAGCTTCCCTTTTCTTCATGGGTGCCGAGAGCAATGGAAGGACCCACGCCATCCAGTGCAATTTTTTATGGCTCACTTTCCGTCCATTTGGGTGTGTTTCTTTTATTAAGGACGTATCCATTCTGGGAAAATATTTCTTCAATGGTAACGACGGTGGTAATCGTAGGGCTGCTTACCAGTATCGTGGCAACAGGGATTGCCCGGGTCCAGTCTTCCATTAAAACGCAAATCGCCTATGCTTCGATTGCGCAAATCGGGATTATTTTCATTGAAATTGCTTTGGGCTACCACGCGCTTGCGCTGATTCATTTTGCTGGAAACGCTTTTTTAAGGACCTATCAGCTGCTGGTTTCCCCTTCTGCTGTCAGTTACATGATCCGAGAACAGTTTTTCAATTTTGTTCCGCTTCACTATGTCGATAAAAAATCGGTATTCAAGAAGCTCGAGTACTCGATCTATTTGTTATGTCTGAAAGAATTTCATCTGGATAATTTCGTCTACCGTTTTTTCTGGAATCCCCTTAAGTGGTGTGGAAGAAAGCTGAATGTATTATCGGGGAAAAGCGTTATTGTCCTGTCAGCCGTGATTTTTTCGGTTGGTCTGATGTGTCTTTTCAATCAGAGCCTGATTCATCCGGAAATATGCAAATATCTGCCCGTATTGTTCGCATTTGCAGGCTTGGCAATGCTGTTGAAATCTTTTTCAGAAAGAAAGGATGTTCTCTTAAGCTGGGTTCTGGTCATTGTGATGCATCTCTATAGAACCCTTGCCATCTCGCTGAACGGGGATATCAATACCAATGAAATTATCCTTTATCTCAGCGGAGTAATCATTTCGGGTGTGCTGGGCTATGCCTGCCTGAATGAACTTAAATCTCGTGAACAGGATATAAGTTTGAGTCGCTTTCAGGGGCATTCCTACGAATATCCGAAATTGGCATTTATTTTCATGCTGGCTTGTCTGGGTCTTATGGCGTTCCCGATGACCCCAACGTTTATTGGGGTGGAATTGATATTGACCCATATTCATAAGGATCAGGCCAGTCTGATTATCTTCACTGCTTTAAGTTATGTCATGTCTGGGATTTCATTGATCAGGATATACGCCAGAATTTTCCTGGGGCCTCATGTGAAGACGTATCACGCAACCCCGAATAAATCTGCCTAATGGGCAATGAACAATCGTTGAAGTGGACGGTTAAGAAATTTCTGTGGATTAAACGTTGTGTAGAAAATTGATTTATATAACAAATTAAGAATTATCGGTAGCTGGGCTTCAGATGCATGGACGGACAACCCGGATTTTCTATCGGCGCTTGATTATCCGGCCGTCTGAGTATGGGTTACCGATGATGATTTTTAATCATGACAACCAGGTTTTTATAAAACAGGAAATTTTCTGTCCATTCGATAGGAGCGTCAAATTATGAGTGTCAGTCAATCATTTATACCCAAAGACGGTATTGCCGGATTAAAAGAAAATTTTCGATCCGATTTTATAGCAGGCTTCCTTGTGTTCCTACTGGCCTTGCCACTCAGTCTGGGTATTGCAAAGGCCAGCGAATTTCCGCCTGCGATGGGGGTGTTAACCGCCATGATTGGCGGGATTTTTGTCAGTTTTTTTGCCGGGTCGCGATTGACCATTAAAGGCCCTGCGGCTGGTCTGATAACAATCTGTGCCGGCTGTGTGACTGAATTGGGTGGGGGAATAGAAGGATGGCACCTGGCTTTGGGTGCAATTGTAGTGGCTTCTTGGATTCAAATTGTTCTGGGGTTTCTGAAAGCAGGCTCGCTGAGTGATTTTATTCCGCACTCAGCCGTGCATGGAATGCTGGCTGCAATCGGGATCATTATTTTCTCCAAGCAAATCCATATTTTGCTGGGTATTGATCCTGCCACACTAAAAGGGCTGGATCCGGTGGGTCTTTTAGGGCGTATTCCGGATTCTGTCATGCAGGCCAACCAGCCGGTTGCACTGATTGGTATGGCTAGTTTGATCATTTTGTTCAGCATGCCAAAAATAAGAAGCGATCTTCTGAAGAAAATTCCGGCGCCAATGCTTGTATTGCTGCTGGCAATTCCGGCGTCACTGATCATGGACTTTAAGACAACTCAACCGGGACATATACTGGTTCATATCGGTGATTTCTGGAGTTCAATAGGATATAACGCAGATTTTTCCGCAATTAACAGCTTTGTTTTCTGGAAGTATGTGTTCATGTTCCTGGTGGTTGGCAGTCTGGAGTCGATACTAACGGTAAAGGCCATAGATGGTTTGGATCCATGGAAACGCCAGTCGGATTTCAATAAGGATTTAACTGCGGTAGGCGCAGGAAATGCAATTTCTGGATTGCTGGGCGGGCTTCCGATGATAGCCGAGGTAGCGCGTAGCACAGCCAATACCCGTTTTGGGGGTCGAACTGCCTGGGCTAATTTCTTTCATGGTTTCTTTTTGCTGCTCGCAATGCTTTTGATTATCCCCGTGATTGAAATGATCCCGAATGCTGCACTGGCTGCCATGTTGATATTTGTCGGTTATGTCCTTGCATCTCCTTCCTTGTTTTATAAAACTTATAAAATCGGTAGTGAGCAACTGGTAATTTTTCTGGTTACGATTGCTGCAACGATCGCTACGGACTTGTTGATCGGAGTGGCTTCAGGCATTCTTGTTAAATTTTTCTTCCATTTAGTAAACGGAGCCTCCCTGCGCGGCATGTTCAAGGCACGGTATGCATTAAAAGAAAATAATGATGGATATAAATTATCTATCCAAGATGCTGCGATTTTTTCCAATCTGATGGGTTTTAAAAAGGCATTTAACCAATTCAAATCCGGGAAAAAAGTGGAACTGGATTTTTCCAGGGCCAGGCTGGTTGATCATTCTTTCATGGAGTTTCTCAAGCATTTTGAAGAGGAGTATGCTCATTCAGGCGGTACAGTGATCATAAATGGCTTTGATAAATTCCAGCCTTTTTCCAATCATCCGCTGGCAGGGCGTAAAATAAGCAAGGAATATAAACCCTTTATAGAGGATTCTGTTTCGGTTGTCCGCGGCCCTTTAATAGTAAATGGTTTCGGACGCGCTCAGTTGATGGTTTTGTTTGGGATGCTGTGTACCTTACCGTTGCTGATCGTCGGGATGAGTAAAGCGGATCAGGAAATTGTTCAGCAGGATTCGGCAATTCCACTTGAACAGGTAGCGCATATTGAAGTGTTATTACTGGAAAACCGCCTTGCCCTTGCTGCAACATTGGTTACTCCAACGCCCGAAATTATCAGCCATAATGTGTCTCAGGTTGAAGAGAATATTATGGAGATAGAGAAAACTTGGAATGCGTATCTCGCAAACCATCTTACGCCTGCTGAAAGAAATCTTGCTGAAAAATTTGCTTATAACCGGAATCGTTTTGTCAACGAGGGTCTGAAGCCAGCATTAGCCGCGTTGCGAATGGAGGATGTTAAAGAGGCGAACAGCATAGTTGTGAAAAAAGTTCGGCCGCTATACCAGCCTGTTGGGGAAGATATTCATGCGCTTGTGAAATTGCAGCAGGCGGATTTCATGAAGCATCATCAAAAAAGCAAATCGTGATCCAGTAGTACATAAATTCAGAAAATTATTAAGTTCTGGGTTTTTCAAAACCCCGGGTTAATCCAAATAAGCATATTGCTTTCAGGCATACTGCAAATTTTGGAAAAATACCCGGAAGTTGTAGATTTCTGCAAACCGATTCTGAATGAAATCATTATGACACTTTGATATTTACAGAAGTGTTGCTTGATGTCGGCATGCTTCAAAATGATTTTCGGGTTATTTTGATTGACAACAAATAGTTGTCTTGCGTGCCGTATTCTTTTAAAGAGTTTCCCGTTTTTGCTTGGGTAGTCTGGTTTGCTGCTTTATATATTCTTTGCCAGGGCTGTTGTTTGATGGATCGAATAGTTATGTGGTGCATGTATTTTAAGGGGTTTACAAGCTATAGGGATGCTGAGGTAAGAAATGTGGTTTTTAAAATTTACTGGATGCAATAAAATTGTTACCGCATTCGATCAGAAATTAGTGTGGTTTTTTGAGGTGTACATCTCGGCATTCTAAAAATTTTTTGTCATGCTTGAATGTATAACCTATTGATATTAATATATAATCATTAAGAAATAGCAATTTCTGGCAAGGTTGAATTGATAGAATAACGTTAAAGTGCAGTCGCTACCCAGGGTACTTTTGTAGAAGAATATTTGTTAATATGCTCTCTAGAGAGACTTGAAATTTGGAATCTGATCAGGATGGATGTTGATAACTGGATATTTGGATGTTTCAAAAAGGACACATATTTATGAATAAAATTATAGTGTTAATTGCATCATTGTTATTTATTGGTACAGCGAGCGCAAATGATTCGGGTAAGAATGATCCCAGGAAAACGGTCGAGGAGCTCAAGCAAAAATTTGTTAAGATGGGGGAGCCCAGGATTCAGGGAGTTGAAAAATCTGGGAATGTGATGGCCCCGGTTATCTATTTCGGGAATCAGAAAATCAATAACAATTTCACGGTCGTAGATGAAATTAAAAGGGTTTCCGGTGCTTATGCGACCGTTTTCGTAAAAGAAAATACTGATTTCATTCGTGTTAGTACTAATGTTCTAACGCCCAAGGGGGTACGTGGGGTTGGAACGAAGCTGGCTCATAATAAAGCCTATGAAGCCGTAATGAATGGTGAGGTTTACTGTGGGGATATCGATATCCTGGGTAAATCTTATTATACGTGCTACGACCCGATTATAGAAAAAGGTGGCAGGGTCATTGGGATCTATCTGATAGGATTTAAAAAATAACACAAATCATCAGGGTGCCTGGGATTGCAGTAATGTTCAGGCTGATCCCCGTAGCATGTTCTGGATCTGGTGCCGCAGAATCCGTGAGGTATATTGGATGTTGCTTACATAAAGCGAATTTTTAATATTTTAAGAGATGGCTGACGTGTGAAACATGGTGATGATTTTCATGCGACATTGAACTAAGTCTTGGTTTAATTCATTGGAAAATATTTTTACTGACAGCATGCCTAACTTATAAGTACCTCGGATATGAGCGCGCATTTTGCTGCACCGGTATATTTGAGGCATTAATTTTATATTTGTTAAGTGGATCCGGAGTGATTTCTGGCAAATATGCGTCATTGCTGTGGTCATGAATCCTCTGTTTTTATCCTGTGATCCCATGTTTAAACCGGTCAACCCCAGAAGCGGTCCACGTCAGGTGCCATGCAAATGGTGAATGCTAGTCAGGCCGGGCGGGTCTATGCTGACTAGAAATTTGAGTGGACGAATTCGTTGGAAATTTTGCGATTTTTGCTGATAAATCGCAGTTCCTGATGTGGAAAATTAATTATTTTTTAGTCACTGCGATTGTACAGGTAGTAAACCGATTAACTGTTTTTTAAAAGAAGGAAACACATGGATAAGCCGCTGGTTGCCATTTTGATGGGCAGTGCAAATGACTGGGAAATCATGCAGCATGCTGCACGTTCCTTGCAGGATTTTGGAATTTCGTATGATGCACGGGTAATTTCTGCACATCGTTCACCAGACCTTCTGGTAAATTACGTTCGGGAAATGTGCGAACAGGGGGTACGGTGTTTCATTGCGGGTGCAGGAGGGGCTGCGCATCTTGCAGGAGTGATTGCCTCCCAAACGACCTTGCCTGTACTGGGTATTCCCATTCCTTCCAAATATCTCAAGGGTATAGATTCATTGCTATCCATTGTGCAAATGCCCAAGGGTATCCCGGTGGCTACGTTTGCAATTGGTGAAGCCGGTGCTGCCAATGCCGGTTTGTTTGCCGTTTCCATGCTTGCAATGAATGATGTGCAACTGGCTGACCGACTGGATGAATTTCGTAAACAACAGGCGGAAGCGATTGCTGCGGCTAAGCTTCCATCATTAAAGTCAGAATAGGAAAATGCCATGTCCGTATTATTTGAATCAAACCTGACCAGTTTGCCATTACTGCACCGAGGCAAGGTTCGTGATATTTACGAAGTGGATGAAGATCGTCTGCTCATAGTGCAAACTGACCGCCTGTCGGCTTTTGATGTTATTTTGCCTACTCCAGTGCCAGGGAAGGGAGAAATACTCACTGCGCTGTCTGATTTTTGGTTTGATAAGCTTGGTCGGGTTCTCCCGAATCATCTTACTGGTATCAGACCGGAATCAGTGGTTGCTTCTGATGAAGAACGGGCACAGATAGCTGGCCGGTCTTTTGTGGTAAGACGATTGAGGCCAGTTCCCATTGAAGCGATTGTTCGTGGATATCTGTCCGGTTCGGCATGGAAGGAGTACCAGAATACAGGCATGGTATGCGGTATTAAACTGCCTGCTGATTTACAGGAAGCACAAAAACTTCCGCAACCGATTTTCACGCCATCAACCAAGGCAGCGGTCGGGGAACATGATGAAAACATTACCTTTGAACAGGCGGTCAAATTGTTAGGTACTCCGCGTGCCAATGCAGTACGTTACGCAGCATTGACTTTGTATACCCAGGCTGCGGAATATGCGGCTACCAAGGGGGTGATTATTGCAGATACCAAATTTGAATTTGGTGTGGATTCATCAGGAAAAATGTATTTGATAGATGAAGTATTGACACCTGATTCTTCGAGATTCTGGCCAGCGGATCAATATAAAGTTGGTAGTAACCCTCCCAGTTTCGACAAGCAGTTTGTACGTGACTGGCTGGAATCTTCTGCCTGGAACAAGAAAATTCCGGCGCCGGATATTCCGGTTGATGTGATTGAAAAAACAGCAGAAAAATATCATGAGGCTGCGAAATTGCTGATGGAAGCGTGATGGTTCGTTTTCTGCACCCTAAGTTGAACTGATTTAAACCGAATTAGATTACTGGAAACAGGATGGAACCAATAAATGCTTTATATGACAAAGCATTTCCTGTAATCCGTGTGCTTCATCGGATGCAATGTTGTTTGACTGGATTATTGAGTCGGGCGGGAATCGGGAATGTTTCCCGTTTTTTGGGCTTGCTTTTCCATTCATGAAGATACGCCTGCCCGATGCGTACAAAAATATATTGTAATTTTGATCAGTTTCTTATCAAGAATCGGGAGATTACTGGGTTGCTCTGCATGCAATGGCAGGGTAGGTCGCACAATTACCGGAAAGAACGGCTTTCCGTCTGTGATGTTGTTTTTTTATTACTGTTTAAAATTAGGTATATAACTTAATCATAAGATAAAGAAGTACGATGATGTGTCAAGAAATCGATGGGATCATGCATGCAAAGAAATGTGGATACCAGGAGACCAGTCCTGTATTTGTTTTGCATAAAGAGGTATACAACGAATTGTATGTAACCAGAATTCCTCCTGCGCTGGATTACTGCATGGGGTTTTAATTGGTAGAATCCATTTTACATAGTGACTTATTCAACATGATAGACCTGTGAGCGATTTTAAAAAACCTACCATTAGAAAATTCAATCAAAGACTCCTTTCACTGGTTGAACATTTAGGACTTCTGGTTATCGCAATAGCCACGGTATTTGCCATGGTAAGCGAGACTATGACTATGGTGAGAGCTGCACAGGTAACATTGACCGATCTTTTGCTGCTTTTCCTTTATCTGGAAGTGCTTGCCATGGTTGGTCTTTATTACCATTCCGGGAAACTGCCCGTTCGCTTTCCTTTGTATATTGGCATGGTTGCACTTGCTCGTTATCTGATTCTGGATATGAAAGCCATGGATAATTGGCGGATGCTTGCGATAACCTTGTCTATTCTGCTGCTGACACTGGCAGTTTTCCTTATTCGTTTCGGGCATGTACGTTACCCGTACTCGGGTGACGAATCTCTGGCAGAGCTGCGACACACTGAGCGGTCGCAGGATTAAATTCAGGCATGGTTCGTGAAATTCAATACTATTCCGGATGATAAAGAAATACGATCTGCTGCTGCTTTGCTCAGATCAGGAGGAACGGTTGCATTTCCAACAGAGACTGTTTATGGATTAGGTGCGGATGCTTCTAATCCATTTGCGGTGCAGAAAATTTTTGCGATCAAGGGTCGCCCATCTTTTCATCCATTGATTGTGCATGTCGCAGCAGGTTCAGAACTAACTCGGTGGGCTAAAAATATTCCAGATGCAGCTTGGCAACTGGCCAAGACATTCTGGCCTGGCCCGCTTACGTTAATTCTGGAACGTTCTGCTCTGGTTCCGGATGCGGTGACCGGAGGTCAAAATACGGTGGGATTACGTGCGCCAGATCATCCTGTTGCAGCTGCACTTTTGCATGAATTTGGTGGGGGAATTGCTGCACCTTCAGCGAATCGCTTCGGGCAGCTCAGCCCAACAACCGCGCAGCATGTGCATGAAAAGCTGGGGGGGCAGGTTGGGATGATACTGGATGGTGGCGCATGTCGTATTGGCGTTGAATCTACGATCGTTAGTTTTGTGCAGGAAACCCCTACATTATTGCGGCCAGGTGGTCTTGCAGTCGAGGCTATAGAAGAGGTTCTTGGTCAAAAGATTTTGCTAGTCCAATCTGGTGTCCAGAAAGTGAGGGCTTCAGGGATGCTGGATTCTCATTATGCCCCGGGAATACCTTTTGAAGCATGTTCGGGAAAGGAACTGATACACCGTGCACGTCAGCTTGCAAGCATGGGTTATAGGGTCGCGGTTCTTAATATGGGTAATGAAGATGCTGAAAATTTAGGTATGGATGGGATTACCTGTTTTTGTATGCCGGATTCTTCTGCCGAATATGCTCGGAAACTTTATGCAACGCTGCATGGCCTTGATTGCGGAATTTTTAACTGGATTTTGGCTGAAGCTCCACCTGCTACCCAAGAGTGGAATGCAATCAATGACAGAATGCGTCGTGCCAGTTGCAGGGCTGTCGCCCATTCCAGTGAAACGTTGATTGAGACGTGTTCTTTAGAAAAAACGCTAAGCAGATAAGTCCCAGGAAAGGCATGGGCAGCATCGGATGAATCCGTGACAATCTGATAGTGGAGACCGGTTATGCAACAATCCGTTTCTCAGGCAACAATAGGCAGCGGTACTGTATTTCTGGATAGCTAGAAAATTTCAGATTGCACTGCTGCCTTAAAAAATTTGCTGGTCTCCACCTATGGGTAGGAATGATTACAACCCAATTATTTTTTTATCGATAATCATTTTTCTGCTGGACTGGCTTTTATCATAATGGTCTTTAAGCACGACAAAATCTTCATGCTTTTTCAGTTTCTCTTTACCGTAAAGATCATAAATCTCAACAGAAATATTATGGTTTGGAGCGGTTACCATGAAATCGTCAATTGTCTCAATAATGTCATGGTCAATAAAATGAGATTTGCTGGCATCGATAGTAAGGGTACTGTTCGGTTGTACATGTGAAAGAAGCTTTCGAAGTAACGCCTTATTCAGGAAGGCTACATCTTTGTTGAATGTCAGTATATAAAATGACTTATCCTGGGTAAGTGTAATAGCAGCGCGGAAGTTCGCCTTGATGACGAAAAACAGTCCTATGGTGATGCCGATGGCCATTCCTATTAAGAGGTCAGTTGCTAAAATTGCAGATATAGTAAGTACAAACGGTAGCAGCTGGCTCAATCCTTTGCGGTAAAATTCCTTGAACAAGGCGGGTTTAGCCAGTTTGAAGCCGGTATGCAGCAATATTCCGGACAAACAGCCAAGTGGAACATAATTTATATAGCGGGCCAAGAACAGTGTACTGATTAAAATACACACGCCATGAACAAAGCAGGATACTGGGGTCTTACCGCCTGCGTTGATATTTCCGGCGCTACGCACGATAACTGCAGTAAGTGGCAATCCCCCGATCAATCCGGAAACTATATTTCCAACCCCTTGGGCTTTCAATTCACGGTTGGTTGGCGATGTACGTTTAAGCGGATCCAGTTTGTCTACCGCTTCCAGACTTAGCAAAGTTTCAAGGCTTCCAATAATCGCGAGTGTTGCTGCGATGATATATAGCTGAGGGTTAGTCCAGTAACTGTAGTCCGGAGAAGAGAAGTTATTAAGGAATTCGCCAATATTATTGGATATCGGGACGTTTGTCAGGTGGATTGAATCGACAGACCAATCTGGGAACCAGCGTTCAGCGGATAAATTGTAGAGTACCCCCCATATCACCGCGACTAATGGCCCGGGTATCAGCTTTAGAAATTTTTGACTTTTAACCCAGGGTTTTTCCCAGATTACCAGTAGTAACAGGGAAACGGCGGAAATTATGATGACTCCGTGCGAAATAGAACTGAATGCATCCATGATCGGGAAGAAAAACTCGTGTACTTCTTCGTGTGAGTAAGCTTCAGGGCCTCCGAAATGTTCGTTGTAACCGGTGGCATGAGGAATCTGTTTGATGATCAGAATGATGCCAATGGCAGCCAACATGCCTTTAATAACTGCCGAAGGGAAAAACGCTCCAATGACCCCGGCCTTCAGGAATCCAGCGATCAGCTGCATGACGCCCGCCAGGACAACGGCAAGCAGAAACCCCTGGAAACTTCCCAGTGTTTCGATGGCGTTAAATACAATTACGGTTAAACCGGCTGCCGGGCCTGATACGCTAAGTTGTGAACCGCTTAGCCAGGATATGACCAGGCCTCCCACCATTCCGGCGATCAACCCGGCAAAAAGTGGTGCGCCGGATGCCAGTGCAATACCGAGACATAGGGGCAAAGCAACCAGGAATACGGCAATTCCTGCCGGAATGTCATCCTTCAGATGCCGTAAGTAGTACTGTAACGGTTGTTGGCTCATGATTTTCGCCTCTAAGTAGTTATCTGGACAGAATTATATTATGGACAATAATGAAAGGTATAAGAATTTTGTGAAAAATTTTTGACCAGATTGATAGGGTGTAACCGGCGGTCTGCTGCTCATTTTCATATCCATGCTGAATGTATGGCAAGGGGAACAGCCCTTAAAACTGTTGCACTAGTTTTCATAGAATTCGATGCTTCCGGTCTGGATATCGTACATCCCGCCTACTACTGTAATTTCATTATGTTCCACCATATCTCGCAGGATTTCGCTCCGGTGCCGGATACTGGCTATGACCTGTCGTACATTAGCTTCGGCAACTTTTTCTGTAAATTCAGGGTTCTTGGAGTTACGGTTGGTTGCAGGATCGCGGATGCTTGCAACGGCAGGCTTGATTTTGGCGATCAGGCTGGTCAGGTTTCCAAGCTTCACATCATCACAAGCGCCTTTTATTGCTCCACAACGGGTATGACCTAGTACGACTATGATTTTTGCCCCTCCAATTTTGCAGGCAAATTCCATGCTGCCAAGAATGTCTTCATTGATGATGTTGCCGGCAACCCGAATGCTGACGAGATCACCAAATCCCTGGTCAAATATCAGCTCGGCCGATGCGCGTGAATCTATGCAGCTCAGAATTACGGCAAATGGAAGTTTTTTTTCCGAAGCCTCATTTAATTGCTGTAACAGGTTGCGGTTAAGTTTAAGGTTGTTGACAAAGCGTTCATTGCCATCCTTGAGTGCCTGCAATGCAGTCTCTGGGGTAAGCAATGTCAGGTCTTCACTAGCATTATTGAAGTTCATCAAAGTTTCTCGCGTTTGGCTGTTGGATTGATCTAAATGTTTATGGGTACATTGATGCAAATATTTTTTGTAGCAGGGCATGCCCGCATTCTGGTCACAAACTATCAGGCAAAAAACAATTCAGGTTGCTGACTATGGTGCATTTTTTAATAGTTTTGAATGCTGTGCTTTGGAAATGTATATGTGTTTTGCGATGGTGCCAATTGCTTTGGGTGCAAAATATTTTTCCGAGTATTTTGGGAAGTCATGCAATTAAATTAACGCCAAGAGGCCATTTTGCATGGATATACAAATTAAGAGGAGATTGGAAGTTTTATTATTTTACCTGATGAATTCTAATAAAAATCTGGTAAAAATCTGGTTTTCGGTTTTTGCATTATCAGCAACTTGCCCGGAAAAATCCTGGGAGAGCCTATCGTTTTTCTGGGGATTGTTGTTTATAACAAAAGCTTGTTCATATTTTCTAAAAACGCATCGGTAAAATTCGGGTTGACAGAATTAATATAGAATCAAGAGCATGGTTATTTTACACAGAACGGTTGAATGTTCTGGTAAATGGGGTAGTCGTGCAACTCTCATGATAAGGGCAATGAGATGTCGTTTCCATTTGTAGTATCCGGACAGATATTGTGCGAAGTTTTTATTGGTCCATGCGTTTGCAAAAGGCCTTAAACAGGACTGAATATCCAGATATCCAGCCGAATTTTTCGGGAATACTAATTTTGCCTTAAAACCAGAACATCACAGGATGATAGTTTTAAGATCCGGTCTGCGAATGAACTCAGGAACAGACCAGAAAATCCATGTTTGTTTCTTGTTGCGATTACAATTAAACCAGCGTTGATTGCTCTTGCGTATTCGGCAATCTGTTCGGCAGGAGACTGTGCAAATATAACTTCAAAGTGTGCTTTTTTAAAAGCCGTTGCCGGCATCATTTCCTTTGCCTTGTTTTTGATAAAGTCCAGCGTTTTGCGTTTCAGGATTTCAACGGTGTTCCTGTCCGGAAGGTCTTCAATCCCCATGTCGCTTACGCGTACATATTTTTCAATGACATGGACGAAATGTACTTCCTTGTGAGTCCAGGAATATTCATGCCCCCATCTTGAAATACTTGGCATGAACGCTTCTTCTGTGGGCATGGCCACTACTATTGTTTGCGGGTTCATCGAGACCTCTATGGATGCATTTTCTTAATTTGAACAATAAGGTACAGTGATCACATTCGTCAAGTCAATTATGAATCAGGGAATCAGAAAAAATTAGCCTAGTTGGGGATTTTTTGTTATTTATTGTTTTTGCAAGGTATTTTATTGGGACTGAGCCATTCAGGAGTGGCGCGATTTCGCTTTTTGCATGAGTGGAGCCATGCTTGGTTGATTCTGGATGGGGATATGGAAGGTATGGGATTATGAATTTTAACCAACGGATTTCTGTCTGGTTTATATAATGGGTTATGTGGGGGATGAAGGGGATTGATGCTGGATTGCAGTTAATGTTGTATTCCAGGGTTTGATTATGCAGCCATTATGGTGGGGTGAAGAAATGTCACAGCAACAAAACGTGGTTTGGCTTGAAGTATTGCGCATGAGTGATGTAGCTACAGTCGGTGGAAAAAATGCATCGCTTGGAGAAATGATCAATCAGCTTGCCCATCTGGGTGTGCGAGTACCGGGTGGCTTTGCAACTACAGCCGCGGCATATCGTGATTTTCTTTCGCAGAATGATTTGGACAAGCGTATCTGGCTGGAGCTGGACAATCTTGCCGTGGATGATGTGACCGCGCTGGCTGCGGCAGGCGCCCGTGTGCGCCAGTGGATAATGGATGCGCCCCTGCCCTGGCGCCTTGAAAGTGATGTGCGCGATATATACGGAAAAATGCAGGCTGATGCCGGGGTAGATATTTCCTGGGCTATTCGTTCTTCTGCTACCGCGGAAGATTTGCCAGATGCCTCCTTTGCGGGACAGCAAGAAACTTTTCTGAATATTTATGGTGTGGAGCAGATTCTTGCAGCCATCAAAATGGTATTCGCTTCATTGTTTAATGACCGAGCTATTGCTTATCGTACCCATCAGGGCTTTAGGCATCAGGATGTAGCCTTGTCTGCCTGTGTTCAGCGCATGGTGCGCAGCGATATGGGTGCAAGTGGCGTAATGTTTACACTGGACACTGAAACCGGTTTTGACCAGGTTGTTCTTATCACGTCTGCCTATGGTCTGGGTGAAACGGTAGTGCAGGGAGCAGTCAATCCGGACGAGTTTTATGTGTACAAGCCGGCATTAAGACAAAATAAAGCTGCAGTGATCAATCGTAATCTTGGCAGCAAAGAAATCAAAATGATATTTGGTGCGACCAGGGAGACAGGATATTCCGTACGTACTGTGGAAGTGCCTCAGGCAGAGAGCCGGTGTTTTTCCATTACCGATGCTGAAGCGGAAGAACTGGCAAGTTATGCTTTGCTCATTGAACAGCATTATGGCCGTGCGATGGATATTGAATGGGGCAAGGATGGCTTGGACGGTAAGTTATATATATTGCAGGCAAGACCAGAAACAGTTCAGGTGCATAAAGCTCAGGGCAGCGTGAGACGTTACAGGTTAAGAGATGTGTCTCAAGTTCTGGTCAGTGGCCGTGCTGTTGGGCAAAGGATAGGTAGCGGTTCAGTTTGTGTGGTTGAGAATGCCAGTCAAATGAACCAGATCCAGAAAGGTGATGTGCTTGTAACGGACATGACAGATCCGGACTGGGAACCCGTAATGAAGCGTGCTGCTGCGATTGTGACCAACCGGGGGGGGCGTACCTGTCATGCGGCTATTGTTGCACGCGAGCTTGGTATTCCGGCTGTGGTTGGATGTGGGGATGCAACTCAGACGCTTAGGCATGGTAATGCAGTAACCGTTTCCTGTGCTGAAGGCGAGATAGGCAAAGTTTATGAGGGTATGCTCGACATTGATGTGTCGGATCTGGCGCTGGATCAAATGCCTGTACCGCCGATTAAACTCAGTTTGAATGTGGCGAGCCCGGAGTTGGCATTTGAATCCTGCCTTCTGCCCAATGCTGGAGTGGGGTTGGCGCGGCTGGAATTCATTATTGCACGGATGATAGGGGTACATCCCAATGCAGTGCTGGATTATCCGAATTTGCCTTTGGAGTTGAAGGAACAGGTGGAAATCAAGGCTGCAGGTTATGCTTCGCCTATCGATTTTTATGTCGAGAAACTGGTTGAAGGCATGGCTATGCTGGGTGCGGCATTTGCTCCCAAACCGGTGATAGTGCGTTTTTCGGATTTTAAATCGAATGAATATTCCCGTTTGCTTGGAGGTTCCAGATATGAACCGGATGAAGAAAACCCGATGATCGGTGTACGGGGAGCATCACGGTATATATGGGACAGTTTTCGTGGCTGCTTTGCACTGGAGTGTCGTGCTATACGCCGTGTGCGTGATGAAATCGGATTGACTAATATTGAGGTCATGATTCCCTTTGTGCGCACACTCGATGAGGCCAGGCTGGTTATCGCAGAATTGGCTGCCAATGGACTGAGACGTGGTGAAAATGGTCTGCGCGTAATCATGATGTGCGAGATTCCTTCCAATGCGTTATTGGCGGATCAATTTCTGGAATATTTCGATGGTTTTTCTATAGGATCAAATGACCTGACCCAGCTTACTCTTGGCATAGACCGTGAATCGGGTTTGGTGGCTGGAGCTTTTGATGAGCGTAATCAGGCTGTAAAAGAATTGTTCCGGATGGCAATCCAGGCTTGTCGCAGGGCCAATAAATATATTGGGGTTTGTGGACAGGGTCCATCCGATTATCCAGATTTGGCCCAGTGGCTGGTTGAGCAGGGGGTTGAAGCGATTTCGCTGAACCCGGATACAATAGTTGAAACATGGTTGTATCTGGCAGAGCGCTCTATACAGAACCGTAGGTAATTCTCGATCAATATCAATAGGTTGCTAAACTGGATTGCAAATACGAGAATTGGCAGGTCCGGAGGGAGCGGGCTGTATTGCCCTGTGGCAATCTGTTCCCTCTTCGTTCTAATGAATGATCGTTCTCAAGGTGTAAAAAACCTTATTTTTAAGTATGGATAGAGGCGGGGTAATGCGTACGCATGGATAATGCCAACCCGTCTTTCGACTGGCAGGATATATTGAATGTTATATCTCAAGTATTCCTCCACTGTAATTTTGGGCATATTCCAGTCGTGCCAGGGTTGCTTTCAGATTGAGGCCGGTTTTTCTTTTCAATGTTTCGGCCTGTTCTTTCAGGTCATCTATCGAGGTGGAAATCGGTTCGCCTGAGACCGCAAATGCAATGGCGTTTCCACTGTCGCAGGCAGGTAAAATTAAAACACGGCCGTCAAAGGCCTGATGAATCCGCTCCACAGTTTTTTTAAAACCACGTTCGCGCCCTAAGAGATTGGCAGCCATAATGCCGTATTTGTTCAGATGTGCGCGTACAACCTGGTAGAACTGCAAGGTTTCGAGTACACCTGCCCGGGCATATGCGTCAAACCCATCGACCAGGATCAGGTCATAGGTCTGTTTGCTTTTAAGGATATATTCTGCACCATCTTCAATCACGATTTTTAATCTTTTCGGGTCTTCCGGCAGTTTGAAAAACTGACGTGCAGCAGCAATGACTGCAGGTTCGATTTCCACTACGGTAAGTTTTGCCAGTGGGTAGTTGCGATATAGAAATTTGGTCAGAGAGGCTGCCCCAAGACCAATCAGCAATACTTTTCTGGGAAAGTGACTTTCCCTCCGCAGTAGTAAACTCGCCATCATTTCTTTGGTGTAATTCAGTTCCAGGCTCCATGGGCGCGCAATGCGCATTGCGCCCTGGATCCATTCAGAGCCAAAGTGCAGGGTGCGGATTCCGGATTGCTCGCGGATATCAATCGGGATGCTCATGTTTTAACCTAATGCGTAATAAATATTCAGAGTAAGTTTTTCCATGTGTAAACACTAACAGGTTCAATATCCGGGTTTAACCCATTGGTTCAGTATCTTACGCGCGCATTCGATAACTTCAGAAGCGGTCATGCCGATTGTTATCCCCTGTTTGGCCAATGTATCTCCTGCTGATCCGTGCAGATGTACCGCAAGCAACAATGCTTGATCTGCATTTAATCCTTGTGCGACAAAGGCAGCGATCATGCCGGTCAGTGCATCGCCCATTCCAGGGCTGCTCATGCCAGGGTTGCCGGTTTTGTTGACATAAGCTGTTCCAGCGTGGGTGACGCACAGGCTTTCTGCTCCTTTTAGTACAACCGCGCTGCGATAGATACTGGCGAGTTCTTTTGCGGATTCCAGGCGTGAAGTTTGCACATCTTCCGTTGAGCAACCAAGCAGACGTGCAGCTTCGCCCGGATGTGGTGTTAACACACAATCCTGATCACGTGAAATTAACATCGTGCGTAAATCAGGGCGAAGAGCGAGAATGTTAAGCCCGTCTGCATCAATTACCAGTACGGAATTAAGATGGAGTACGTCCTGCAAAATTTGCTGGGCAGTTTCGCCATTTCCCATTCCGCATCCTATGGCTAAAACACTCAGCCTGGGCAAGTGCAGTACAGTATGGGCACTATGTATCATTAATTCAGGCTGATTTATATCCACACTCATGGTATTTTCTGCCAGCATACCTATATGTACTGTTCCGGCTCCGAGCTTGAGTGCAGCACGTCCTGCCAGCATTGCCGCGCCGATCATGCCTGGAGCCCCCCCAATAATGGCTGCTGTGCCGAAATTGCCCTTATGGCTGTCGTGAGGTCTTGGTGAGAGATATGCAGAAACCTGTCTGGAGGTAATGCTGGGAGCGTGTTGTGAAGCTGGCATAAAAATATTTCTTTCCGGGTGGGCAGTAAGGCTGCATAGTATAATAATAAGCTGATTTTAAAAGTCCTGAGAGCCTGTATATGTTTCGCATTGTCCCCGGAAAATCTGCGTTATCTGCCTTCCGTCTTGAAAAGTTGCGTGCTTTGGTTGGTACGGCCATACCTGATGTACACATAGAAAATGCATGTCATTGGTACTTCGTTTCTTTGAACAAGGAGTTGTCTGCAGCTGAAATCATGCTGCTGGATAGTCTCCTCGGGCTGGGGGACAACGTGCTGGAGAAGGGGAAGGAAGATCAGATATCACAGATATTAATTGTGCCACGACTGGGCACCATTTCTCCATGGTCATCCAAGGCCACGGATATTATGCATCATTGCGGCATGCATTCAGTTGATCGCATCGAACGTGGCATTGTGTATTCTGTTCGGGTTGAGAATGATAAAAATCTGACTCTAACAGAGTTGAAACTGTTGCAGCCATTGTTGCATGACCGGATGACGGAATCCATGTTGGGGCCTGATGTTTTATTGCAGGCAGGCTTTGATGGGGTGGCTAAAAAGATTTTCTTTCACAGTGAGCCATTGCCACTATCCATAGTCGATATTATGAATGGTGGAAAAGCTGCACTTGATACGGCGAATAGTGATATGGGGCTGGCATTATCCGCCGATGAAATAGACTATTTGCTGGAAAATTTCATCCAGATGGGGCGTAATCCTACCGATGTGGAATTGATGATGTTTGCCCAGGCGAATTCGGAACATTGTCGTCACAAAATTTTTAATGCGGATTGGGTTATAGATGGTGAACCGCAGGAAATTTCGCTCTTCGGCATGATACGCAATACCCATAAGCTGCACCCGGAAGGTACGGTTGTTGCTTATTCCGATAATTCTTCCGTGATAGAGGGGGCATGCATCGAACGATTTTATCCCTGTGCCGGCGGTGAGTATGCTTATTGCGAGGAATTGACGCATACGCTGATGAAGGTGGAAACCCATAATCATCCTACGGCCATTTCTCCCTTTGCGGGGGCTGCTACTGGTGCAGGGGGAGAAATAAGAGATGAAGGTGCGACTGGAGTGGGCTCCAAACCAAAGGCGGGGCTGACCGGTTTTTCAGTGTCTAATCTGAATATTCCAGGATTCGGGCAGTTATGGGAAAGGACTGGAGGAGCTGATTCAGGCATTTCTTTAGATGAAGATGAAAATGTAGCTCCTTCAGTTTACGGAAAGCCTTCCCGCATCGCCTCTGCCTTGCAGATCATGCTGGAAGGACCGATCGGTGGAGCCGCATTCAATAACGAGTTTGGTCGCCCGAATCTGGCTGGCTATTTTCGGACCTATGAAGAAACTGTCAATGGTGAAGTACGTGGCTATCATAAACCTATTATGCTGGCGGGCGGAGTGGGCAGTATTTCGGCATTGCATACCCACAAACAGGCATTGCCTGTAGGCGCGTTGCTGATACAGCTGGGTGGAGCAGGGATGCTGATCGGGCTTGGCGGAGGAGCTGCATCCAGCATGGATACGGGAGCTAATGCAGAAGATCTCGATTTTGCTTCGGTTCAGAGAGGAAATCCAGAAATGCAACGCCGTGCGCAGGAAGTAATTGACCGTTGCTGGCAGTTGGGTGAACATAATCCGATCCTGTCCATACATGATGTTGGCGCAGGAGGGGTTTCCAATGCGTTACCTGAGTTGGTACATGGTGGAGGCCGGGGTGCTTATTTTGAATTGCGTGCTATTCCTTCTGAAGAGAAGGGTATGTCGCCATTGCAGATTTGGAGTAACGAAGCACAGGAACGTTATGTTCTCGCTATAGATTCGAGTCGCTTGGCGGAATTTAAAGCTCTGTGCGAGCGTGAGCGCTGTCCGTTTGCCATTCTGGGAAATGCGATTCCCGAGGATAAGTTGATAGTGCATGATGAGTTATTTGAAAATAATGCAGTGGATATGCCCTTGTCGGTGTTGTTAGGCAAACCTCCTAGAATGACACGTAATGTGAAGCGCCGGCTTGTCGAGCTTCCTGAATTTGATCCTAGAGAAATCGATCTCAAGGATGCAATTGAGCGCATTCTTCGCTTGCCTTCCGTAGCTGACAAAACTTTTCTTGTCAGCATTGGTGACCGCACTGTGGGTGGGATGAGTGCGCGTGACCAGATGGTTGGTCCATGGCAGGTTCCAGTCGCGGATGTGGCGGTTGTTCTGAGGGGTTTTAACACTGTACTTGGTGAAGCGTTTGCTTTGGGTGAGCGTTCACCTCTTGCGGTTTTCAATGCTCCTTCGTCTGGCAGAATGGCAGTTGGGGAGGCGATAACCAATATAGCAGCGGCGCATATTGAAAAAATCGGTGATATTAAATTATCAGCCAACTGGATGGCCGCAGCCGGCCATAATGGCGAAGATGCCGCCCTGTTTGATACTGTGCGTGCAGTTGGCATGGAGCTATGTCCGCAGCTTGGTATCAGTATTCCGGTGGGCAAGGACTCCATGTCCATGCGATCTGCCTGGCAGGAAGGCCTCGATAGAAAGGAAGTAACGGCCCCACTTTCACTCGTTGTGACAGCGTTTGCTCCTTGCGTGGATGTGAGTCGCACTTTAACGCCGCAATTGGTGGTCAATTTAGATACCGTGCTGTTATTGATTGACTTGGGGGAAGGCAAGAACCGTATGGGCGGGTCTGCACTGGCACAGGTGTATAAACAGACCGGGAATGTCGGCCCCGACCTGGACAATGCCAAAAAATTAAAAAACTTTTTTGATGTTATCCAGCGTCTGAATGGTGAAGGTAGGCTGTTCGCCTATCATGACCGTTCCGATGGCGGACTATTTACTACACTTTGTGAAATGGCATTTGCTGCTCATGTTGGTCTGACCATACAAATGGATGGACTGCCTGGTGATGTCCTGAGTAGCCTGTTCAATGAAGAGTTGGGTGCAGTAATTCAGGTAAATCGCAAGGACGTTCTTTATATTCAGGCCATGTGTAAAAACGTTGGTCTTGATGCGGTACATTCCATTGCTACACTGGACACAAGCGGTTTGATTCGTATCCAGAAGCAGGGTACTACGCTGTTCAGTGATACGGGTGTCAATTTGAGACGTATCTGGTCGGAAACGACCTTCCACATGCAGAAATTGCGTGACAATCCGGTTTGTGCCCAGCAGGAATATGACTGTATTCTGGATTCTGCCGATCCTGGCTTGCATGTGCAGCTTACATATGACCTGAATGTGAGTATTGTAGCGCCTGCACTGTTGAAATTGCGCCCAAAGATTGCAATATTGCGTGAGCAGGGAGTGAATGGACATGTTGAAATGGCCGCGGCGTTCGACCGGGCTGGCTTTGCATCGGTGGATGTACACATGAGCGATATTATTTCCGGTCGCGTGAAATTGGCGGAATTTCACGGACTGGCTGCATGCGGTGGCTTTTCCTATGGCGATGTGTTGGGAGCAGGGGAAGGATGGGCAAAATCTATATTGTTTAACCAGCGGGCACGGGATGAGTTTGAGGTTTTTTTCAAGCGTGATAATACGTTTGCCTTGGGCGTGTGCAATGGTTGCCAGATGATGAGTAACTTGCATGAAATTATTCCTGGAGCCGAGCATTGGGCCCATTTTGGACGTAACCTTTCGGAACAGTTTGAATCACGTTTCGTGATGGTGGAAGTACAGCATTCCCCTTCAATATTATTTGATGGGATGGCTGGAAGCCGCATGCCCATAGTGGTGGCACATGGTGAAGGATATGCCCGTTTCCGCAATGGCCAGCACCTGAACGTGGCGCAACCGTTGATTACGCTCCGTTATGTGAATCACTATGGCCAACCAACAGAGATTTATCCCTTGAATCCAAATGGTTCACCACAGGGTATTACCGGATTGACTTCGGTGGATGGGAGATTCAATATTATGATGCCGCACCCGGAACGGTTGTTTCTGGCTTTGCAATATTCCTGGCGTCCAGCTGAATGGACTGTAAACGGCGCATGGCTGCGCATGTTCCAGAATGCGCGTAAGTGGGTTAATTAACTATTTTGGTTGTCTGGGTTTGTCAGCGGCTATCAGGAATAAAATGATTTGGAATAAAAAGCGGCCTCACGGCCGCTTTTTATTCCGGTGGATATACTAGATTTATTCTATCTTTGCACTTGTACGCAAATCATTTAGTGTCTTCTGGACAGATTGCAATTGCAGGCGTTGCATGATATTTCCTTTTACATCCCGATAATCTGGAAATTTAAAGTCGCGTACACCTTCCTGCTTGATCAAATGCCAGCCAGTATCAACATGTACCGGTGCGCTCACCCCACCTTTTTTCAGGCTTGTAAGGGCATCTGCAAATGCTGGCATGAAATTACCTGGTAAAGCCCAACCCAGATCCCCGCCCTTATCACGCGAACCTGGGTCCAGGGAGTGTTTTTTCGCTAGATCTTCGAATTTTGCTCCCTTTTTTAATTGAGCAGCAATCGTCTTTGCTTCATTTTCAGTTTTTACTAAAATGTGCCGGACATTGTATTCTTTGGACCCGGTCGATTTTTTGAAATTCTCATATTCCTGCTTAATTGAATCTTCGCTAACAGGGTGGGTTTTAAGATAATTTTGGTAAAACACACTGACAAGAACATTTTTTTTGGCCAGTTCAAATTGACTAATGGTATCAGGTTGCTTGTCGAGACCTTGTTTTATTGCTTCCTGTGCCATAATTTCGCGGTTGATCAGTTCATCCTTAATAGCAGCGCGTAGCTCGGGAGTGTCTCGTTTCCCCTGCTGAGAGGCATTTTTGACAAGCATGTTTACGTGTGCTTGAGGAATGGCAATGCCATTCACTACGGCAACAGGCTTTTCCGGTTCTGTAGCACCTGCAGTATTTTCTTGCGCATGGACCTGATTAATTGCAAATGCAGAAAATAAGGCAACAGTGGCAAGTTTTTGAAATTTCAGCATTGTTTTGTCCTCGTTGGAAAGATTAAATAATATTAAGAATCACAGTTCTTCTGGCGTACAGGCAGTAATAGTCAATGCATGAATGTCATGTTTCATCATTTCATCTAACGCAGAATATATCATGCGGTGCCGTGTCATTATAGGTTTGTTTTCAAATTGGGGGGAAACAATCAGGAGGTGATAATGTCCACCGCCACTACGTGCTCCGACATGCCCTGCATGTTTGTGACTGTCATCGGTAATATCCATATGTGTCGGCTGAAGGGGGGCAAGGAGAGCCTTTATCTTTTCGATGCGGTTGCCTGAGTTGTTGGAAAACGAGGTCATACGGGAAATACCTTCTTGAATGGTTTAACTATGGTTTGTGCGTACACACCGGCAGTAATATACGGGTCTGTCTGTGCCCAGGATTCGGCATCTTCCAATGTTGCGAATTCTGCCACTATCAGACTCCCGGTAAATCCTGCCGCACCCGGATCAATTGCATCTACGGCCGGGAAGGGGCCGGCAAGAATAAGGCGCCCTTCTTCCTGCAGTGCTTGTAATCGAGCTATGTGTGCAGGGCGTGCTGCCAGACGTTTTGTCAGGCTGTCTGGCACATCCTCTGCAATAATTGCATATATCATTTAGTTGATTTCCTTTTTTTCGTGCATGTATTTTGACAGTACAAGGGATTGAAGCAGGACGAATACCAGCATTATTCCGGTAGCACCAAAAAGTTTGAAATTTACCCATACATCAATAGAAAAATTGAATGCAACGTATAAATTTATAATGCCGAGTAAGACAAAAAACAAGCTCCAGCTCAGATTGAGCTGTCCCCACACCTTGGATGGAAGCGAAATTTTTTCATGCAGCAGGGTACGTATCAGGTTCTTTTTTAAGAAAAGGCTGGAGCCTAGCAATATGGTGGCGAATACCCAGTACAGAATGGTGGGTTTGAATTTAATGAATGTCTCATCGTGAAGTATGAGTGTGGCACCTCCAAATACCGCAATGATGGCAAAGCTAACCCACAGCATGGCATCTACTTTGCCATGTCGCCATTTTACCCAGATAATTTGAGCAATAGTAGCAACAATTGCTGCCGCAGTGGCTACATAAACATTAAATAGTTTAAAGGAAACAAAGAATAATATAACCGGGAATAGATCAAATAGCAGTTTCATGGGTTTAAATTATGCAGGGTAACTCAGCCCCGGTCTAGTGTCAGAGCAGCGGAATTGATGCAGTAGCGTAATCCGGTTGGTTCCGGACCATCTTCGAATACGTGACCGAGGTGTGCATCACATTGGCTGCAAAGCACTTCGACACGCTCCATGCCATGGCTGAAATCTTTGCGCATCGTGATGCTCTCCGGTTGATGTGGCTCCCAAAAACTTGGCCAGCCGCTGCCGGATTCGAATTTTGAAGCAGAATCAAAAAGCTGGTTGCCGCAGCATATACAGCGATATGACCCGGTGTCGTGGCAATCCCAGTATTCCCCGGTAAAAGGGGGTTCCGTACCGCATTGCCGGCAAATATTATATTGCTCCGGGCTTAATTCCTCCTGCCATTCAGAGTCTGGTTTCTGGATTTTTCTATTCATGATATTCATTTATGCTTAGCTAATTTGATCAATATGCAGGCGGCACGTGAATATCAGGTAAAGCCGGGCAGTAGTAATAACAATTATTCACAGTACTTCAGCTGCATGGTCGGCCAGGCGTGATCGTTCACCCCTTTGTAAAGTGACATGTCCGCTATGTTTCCAGCCCTTAAAACGATCCACAACATAAGTCAGTCCGGAGCTGCCTTCGGTAAGATAGGGTGTATCAATTTGTGCGATGTTACCCATGCATACTACCTTAGTGCCAGGGCCAGCTCGTGTAATTAGGGTTTTCATTTGCTTGGGGGTGAGATTTTGAGCTTCGTCTATTATCAGGAATTTATTCAGGAAAGTGCGTCCGCGCATGAAGTTGAGGGATTTAATTTTGATTCGTGAACGGATCAGATCGCGTGTGGCAGCGCGACCCCATTCTCCACTTTCGTCGCTTGGCGTGTTAAGAACATCCAGATTGTCGTCCAGGGCGCCCATCCATGGTGACATTTTTTCTTCCTCAGTACCGGGCAAAAAACCGATGTCTTCACCAACAGGGACAGTAACGCGAGTCATAATGATTTCAGAATATAACTTGTGTTCCAGCATTTGCACTAATCCTGCGGCCAGGGTCAACAGAGTTTTTCCAGTGCCAGCCTGCCCAAGGAGCGTGACAAAATCGATCTCAGGATTCATGAGCAAATTCAGTACGAAGCTCTGTTCACGATTGCGTGCAGTAATGCCCCATACGGTATTTTTACTGTGAGTATAATTCGTTACGGTGCGAAGCGTGGCGATGTCACCATTTTGCTCTGTAACCACAGCATAGAAAGCTTGATTGTTTGAATCCTGATAAACAAACTGATTCAATAGCATATCCCGGCATAATGGTCCCTGGATTGTATAATAAGTGTGCTCGCCTTGTGCTCTGGACTGAATGTTTGAACCGTGCTTTTCCCAAAAGTCCTCCGGTAAAGCCAAAGTTCCAGAATATAGCAGGTCGGTGTCTTCCAGCACCTTGTCATTAAAATAGTCTTGTGCATCCAGCCCCAGTGCACGCGCTTTGATGCGCATGTTAATATCCTTGCTGACCAGAATTACGGAACGGCTGGGATACTGATTATGGAGGAACATTACCACGCCAAGGATTGCGTTGTCGGCTTTCCCGATTGCCATATTGGTCGGGAGCTCGTTGGTGATGAACCGGGTTTGCAGAAACAGGCGACCAGTAGCATCCCTGTTGCCGAGGGATTGTAACGGTACACCGGCATCAATGTTATAACTACTGTCGCTTACCAGTGAATCAATGTACCGGCTGGCTTGCCGGGCATTTCGTGCAACTTCTGTCATTCCCTTTTTATTGTTGTCCAGTTCTTCCAGAACAAAAATCGGCAGGTAAATGTCGTGTTCTTCGAAACGGAAAAGACTGGTTGGGTCATGCATCAGTACATTGGTATCCAGCACGAATAATTTGGTCGCATGAGTTGCAGGCGGTGTATCACGGGAAGGCATGATGCTCCTTAAATCGGTCGGGGTAAAGATTGTATAAATTGCAGTACATCCTGGGCATGACCATCGGCTTTTACGCCGCGCCATTCGCCACGGAGAATTCCCTCCTGGTCAATCACGAAAGTACTGCGTTCAATGCTTCGTACCTGCTTGCCATACAGGGTTTTCAGCTTGATTACGCCAAATTGCTTGCATACTGTTTCTTCTGTGTCAGCCAGAAGAAGAAAAGGCAGATTGAATTTGGCCTTAAAGTTTTCATGTGATTGAATGCTGTCCCGTGAAATACCGACCACTTCGCAATCAGCCTGCCTGAATGCTGTGTACAGGTCACGGAATTGTTGATTTTCAGTGTTACAGCCTGGAGTATTATCTTTGGGGTAGAAGAAAATTACCAGGAGTTTTCCGCGTGCGGAAAAGAGATTAAAAGTTTGTCCGCCAGTAGCAGGAATTGTAAAATCGGCAACAGCTTGGTCTAGCATTTATGATTTTCTCCATGTAAGTACATGACCATTGTTTACAAAATTTATGAACAAGGCAAGCGCCGGACAAGCTTATGCGCTAAGATAAATTGCATGGCAGTGTTTTAATTGAACTTAAATTGCTCCGGGATAATTGCTGTAGTAGCGGGTGGGAAAAAAAGTAATCAGTACCAGTATTGTGTGTCCTGTATAAATGGGACCAGAAGTCCAGATTTATTGCAAACTATAGAGGGTTTTCCTGTATCTTATTAATTTTTCATGTATTTGTTATTTGTTCAATAAGCCTGTTAATTCAATAAGCCTGTTAATTTAGGTATTCATATTTTTGAATTTTCTATTTTCTGTTTTCTGCAATACTGCCCCGGGAAATTTTGGCGTTATACAGGGTATATGCCGCAGGATTTTATATCTTCAAGGTATAATTGTAATTTAGGTGTACTTTATTCTAGCTCTTTAAATTATTGATTCAATTTTTTCAATCCAGTTCTGTTTTGATGTCAAACTCTGATTAACTTATTGAATTTTTATAAACCTATTAAAAATATTTTTATTTTTAATAGGTTATGAGCTGGTAAATTAAATTAGACAATCTTGGAATTCAAAACAGAATGCAACATATTCGTAATTTCTCCATTATCGCTCACATTGATCATGGCAAGTCTACTTTGGCAGATCGGATTATTCAGTTGTGTGGAGGGCTTTCTGACCGGGAGATGGAAGAACAGGTGCTTGATTCCATGGATTTGGAGCGTGAGCGCGGTATTACCATTAAAGCTCAGACCGCAGCTCTGCAATATAAGGCTAATGATGGTCAGACATACAACCTCAATCTGATTGATACCCCTGGTCATGTGGATTTCTCGTATGAAGTCTCACGCTCTCTGTCTGCCTGTGAGGGTGCATTGCTTGTAGTAGATGCATCACAGGGGGTGGAGGCGCAGACGGTAGCGAACTGTTATACCGCCCTTGATTTGGGCGTGGAAGTCGTGCCTGTTCTGAACAAGATTGACTTGCCATCTGCAAATCCAGAAAGCGCTATTGCGGAAATAGAAGAGGTAATTGGTATTGATGCCCATGATGCGACACGATGCTCGGCCAAAACAGGCGAGGGTGTGCGGGATGTGTTGGAAGCTCTAATTGCCAAGGTACCTGCGCCTGAGGGAGACCCGGAAGCGCCGTTGTGTGCCTTGATTATCGATGCCTGGTTCGATAATTATGTTGGGGTGGTCATGCTGGTACGGATTTTCAACGGTTCTTTGAAACCCAAAGACAAAATATTGCTGATGGCTACCGGGGCACAGTACCTGACGGAACATATCGGTGTATTTACACCTAAATCGCAGTCGCGTGAAGTTCTGGTTGCCGGAGAGGTTGGTTTTGTTATTGCAGGCATCAAGGAACTGAAGGCAGCCAAGGTTGGTGACACCATCACTCTTGCAAGCAGGCCTGCCGCGGAGGCTCTGCCTGGGTTTAAAGAAGTGCAGCCCCAGGTGTTTGCAGGACTGTTTCCTGTAGAATCCAATCAGTATGAGGCTTTGCGTGATTCTCTGGAAAAACTCAGGCTGAATGACGCTTCGTTGCAGTATGAACCTGAAGTTTCGCAGGCTTTAGGTTTCGGTTTTCGCTGCGGATTCCTGGGTTTGCTGCATATGGAAATTGTGCAGGAGCGATTGGAACGAGAATTTAATATGGATCTGATCACAACTGCGCCAACCGTTATTTATGAGGTGGTTCAGCGAGATGGGACGGTAATTGAGGTGGATAATCCATCCAGGATGCCCGACCCATCCAGGATTGAGGAAATTCGTGAGCCTATTGTGACGGTTAATTTATATATGCCGCAAGAATATGTTGGCGCGGTGATTACTCTGTGTACGCAGAAGCGTGGGGTTCAGCTGGATATGAGCTATCACGGTAAACAGGTAAAGCTGGTGTATGAAATACCTATGGCCGAAATCGTACTTGATTTTTTTGACAGACTGAAATCGATTTCGCGTGGCTATGCGTCGATGGATTATGAATTTAAGGAATACAGGCCGGCAGATGTGGTCAAGGTGGATATGTTAATCAATGGCGAGAAGGTAGATGCGCTGGCTGTTATTTTGCATCGTGGCAACAGCCAGTATCGCGGTCGAGAATTGGCAGCAAAAATGCGCGAATTAATTCCGCGGCAGATGTTTGATGTAGCTATTCAGGCTGCCATCGGCTCGAACATCATTTCGCGAGAGAATATCAAGGCCCTGCGAAAAAATGTATTGGCCAAATGTTATGGCGGTGATATTTCACGTAAGCGCAAGTTGCTGGAAAAGCAGAAAGCAGGCAAGAAACGAATGAAGCAGGTAGGTAACGTGGAAATCCCGCAGGAAGCATTTTTGGCCATTTTGCAGGTTAGCGAAAAATAACGTAACGACGGGAATCAGGATGGACTTTGCTTTAATTATGTTTGTTTTGCTGCTGATTACTGGTGGCTTATGGTTACTGGATCGCATTCTGTTGCAGAGAAGGCGTAATGAGTCTGCAAAAGAACCCTGGTGGGTGGAGTATTCCAAGAGTTTTTTTCCAGTAATTCTGGTGGTATTCCTCTTGCGCTCATTTTTGGTTGAGCCGTTCAAGATACCGTCCGGTTCGATGATACCCACATTGCAGGTTGGGGATTTTATTCTGGTAAATAAATTTGCATATGGAATTCGCCTGCCGATCATAGGCAAGAAACTGATCCAGGTCAATTCCCCCAGCCGGGGTGATGTTATGGTATTCCATTACCCTGAAAACCCATCGCTTGATTATATAAAAAGGGTGGTCGGGCTGCCCGGGGATCATATCCGTTACCGCAACAAGAAATTGTTTGTGAATGATGTGGTGCAGGAACAGAGGCCGGAGGGGGACTATAATTATGTAGAAACAGCGTTAAATTTTGTGCATACGGAGCGCTTCAGGGAAATGTTAACCGTTCAAGGTCATGCAATACTTGTCAACCCGGATGCGCCGAATATACATCTCGGTGCGGTGGCGGAATTTCCACACCGCGAAAATTGTACTTACAGTGAAGAGGAAGTAAGTTGCAAGGTTCCCGCAGGTCACTATTTCATGCTGGGTGATAATCGTGATAATAGTCGGGATAGTCGTTACTGGGGATTTGTTCCAGATAACATGATCGTTGGCAAGGCGTTTATGATCTGGATGAATTTTGGCGATTTGAAACGCATTGGCTTATCCATTGATTAAATCGGTAGTAAATACTATAGATATAGGTGATGCTAATATTTAAGGTAATAAGTACAGAATGGTATGGTTTTACGCTGGATTAATACGGCTAGAGTTACTTAGAAGCTCAATATGATAATTCCGGCACTCGCTCATGTGTGCCAGTGCAAATTGTTCATTCATGTCAAGGTGGAATGTGTCTGGAATCAGCCTTGTCTTCAATTTGATAAGTTCTTTCAGAGTCTTTTCCAAGGCGAACAATAAAAAAATTGTTGTTGAAGTCGTTTCCAAGAAATCGGGTAACGACTGTTGACTATCATTGCGTATCAAGTATCAAGTAAAATACCCGCTGGCCAGTAATTTTGGCGTTTGCCTGCCAATTGAATGCAGTTCAAAAGATATTCAGAAAATAATTGATGAACCGAGATGTGTTGTGCGATCAGATTGGCCATGTATTTGCACAGTCGCAACTATTGCAGCGTGCACTGACGCATCGCAGCTACAGCTCAGCACACAATGAGCGTTTGGAGTTTCTGGGTGACAGCGTACTGAATTGTGTCGTTGCCAAGCATTTATATGAAATTTATCCCGGTTTGGCAGAGGGGGATTTGTCCCGGTTACGTTCAAATCTGGTAAATCAGCAAACTTTGTCCAAATTAGCCCAGCAGTTGCGTTTGGGTGAATTATTACTACTGGGCGAGGGGGAACGTAAAAGTGCCGGATTTCGTCGGCCGTCCATTCTTGCCGATACGATGGAGGCACTGTTCGGTGCAGTTTTCCTGGATGCCGGTTTTGCTGCTGCAGAACAGGTTATCCTCAAGCTGTATGTGCCTTTTATTGCTAGTGCAGATGCGCAGACTTTGGGTAAAGATTACAAAACCCTGTTACAGGAATATCTGCAAGGAAAACGTTTGGCATTGCCAAGGTATATTTTGGTCGCCACTCAAGGAGAGGCTCATGCACAATTGTTTCAGGTCGAGTGCCAAATCGAGCAATTGAAGTTGTTTACCAGCGGTGAAGGCAGTAGCCGCCGTACTGCTGAGCAGGTAGCGGCAGAAGCTGCTTACCGCAAAATTGAGGGTTTACCATGAACGTAAGCCAGTTTCGAAGTGGCTTCATTGCCATTGTTGGTCGTCCGAACGTAGGTAAATCCACTCTACTCAATCATCTGATCGGTCAGAAAATAAGTATCACCTCCCGCAAGGCTCAAACTACCCGTCATCGTATTACTGGAATATTGACCGAGGATCATGCGCAGTTTGTATTCGTGGATACCCCAGGTTTCCAGACCAAGTATCTAAATACTCTGAATCGTAGCTTGAATCGGGCAGTGACGAATAGCTTGCGTAGCGTGAATGCGGTGTTATTCGTAATTGAGGCTGGACATTTCGATGAGCGGGATCGGCAGGTATTAAACCTGTTACCCCAAAATATACCCGTGTTTCTTGTGATCAATAAAATAGATCACGTTGAAAATAAAACGGAATTGTTGCCCTTCATACAGGTGATGGCCAAGGAACGAGAATTTACCGCCATCGTTCCGGTAAGTGCAAAACAAAACAGGCAACTTGATGTCCTGTTAGATGCGATACGCCCATGCCTGCATGAGGGCGAGAAAATTTATCCAGAGGATGAAATCACCGATCGTAATGAACGTTTTCTTGCAGCAGAATTGGTGCGTGAAAAAATTTTTCGCTTTACCGGCGAAGAGCTTCCATATTCTGTAAGTGTAGTCATTGAACAGTTCAAAATGGAAGGGAAGCTGCGCCGCATTCATGCTGCAATATTAGTGGATAAAGATGCACATAAGGCGATGCTGATTGGCAAGAATGGTGAAAAATTGAAAGAAATCGCAACACAAGCACGCCTGGACATGGAAGAACTTTTTGACGGGAAAGTTTATCTTGAAGTGTGGATTAAAGTACGGAGTGGATGGGCCGATAATGCCCGAGTTTTAAAGAGCTTGGGATATGAATAAGTGTATCTGTAAATTTCATTTTTAGCGCGCTGGTACTGGGTTTATCATTGAAATCCTGACATTTCGTTTAATGTATAAGATAAATCAAGTAGTTAGGTTCTGCATGTTTTTTGTTCTGTCATGACAGGGGACGACCAGGAAGAGTAAATTGCAGCTGCATAAACATAGACAGGAAGATGAACTGGCTTTTGTTTTACATAGTTATCCCTATCGTGAAACCAGCTTGATTCTGGAGGTGTTTAGCCGGCAGCATGGGCGCGTGGCGCTGATTGCACGTGGTGCACGTCGTGCAAGGTCACCGCTACGTGGATTATTGATGAGTTTTCAGCCACTTGTGCTAAGCTGGTTTGGCAAACATGAATTACGAACCTTGCATCGTGCCGAATGGCAGGGAGGGCAGCCCCAATTGCAGGGAAAAGCATTGTTGTGCGGTTTGTATGTAAATGAGTTGTTGCTCAATTTGATGGTGCGTGATGATCCTCATGAGCAGTTGTTTGACCATTATCGGGACACCCTGCATCGATTGGTTCATGAAGATGACCATGCCGCAACGTTGCGAAGTTTTGAAAAAAAATTGTTGCAGGAGTTAGGGTACGCACTGCAATTGGTACAGGAAGCAGATAGTGGAGAGCCAATCAACCCTGCAGCAGGTTATCGTTATGTGATTGAGCTTGGTGCAGTACCTGTTGCATCACATAGTCTGGCCAGACTGGATGAGCCAGAGGGTTTGTTTATGCTGGGCAAATCCTTGCAGGACATGGCTGCGGATAATTACTGCGATGCAGTCAGTGCGCAACAAAGCAAACAGCTTATGCGAATGTTATTGAATTATTATCTTGCGGGTAAGGTTTTGCATACGCGTGAATTGATAAAGGATTTACAAAGAATATGATCAAGCTTGGACTGAACATAGACCATGTTGCTACGTTGCGTCAGGTGCGGGGAACACGTTATCCCAATGTAATTCAGGCAGCATTAATTGGAGAGGCTGCTGGCGCAGACATTATCACTCTGCATTTACGCGAAGATCGTCGTCATATTCAGGATAAGGATGTGGAAATACTGCGCGATATGCTGCAAACCCGCATGAATCTTGAAAGCGCCATAACCGAAGAAATGCTGGCCATTGCCCTGCGGATCAGGCCGCATGATGTATGTTTTGTGCCAGAGCGGCGTGAAGAATTGACTACCGAGGGCGGACTGGATGTGGCAGGACATTTTGATAGTGTAAAACATGCATGCGAATGTTGTGCTGCATCTGGAATACGGGTTTCATTATTTGTGGATGCAGAAGAGAAACAAATGGATGCGGCCAAGGCTGCAGGAGCTCCGGTCGTAGAAATTCATACGGGAAGGTATGCAGATGCCCCTAGCGTGCTGCATCAGGCACAGGAATTGGAGCGGATTCAGCGCACGGTGGCTTATGCACATGCTCTGGGGTTGCAGGTGAATGCAGGGCATGGTTTAAATTATCATAATGTACAGTCGATCGTAGCGATTCCGAATATTAGTGAACTCAATATCGGTCACGCCATTATCGCCGAGGCATTGTTCATTGGTTTGGAGCAGGCCGTGAAAAAAATGAAATCATTGCTTGCAGGTACTCATACATAAACCATGGAGCTTGAGTATTTTGATTTTGGGCATTGGTACGGACATTGTAGCCTATACACGCATTGATGCGGTGCACCGTAAATATGGTGAGCGTTTTGCAAAACGGGTTTTGAGCCAGGAAGAGTGGGTAGAATATTGTGCTCATCTCCATCCTGTGCGATTTCTTATGAAGCGTTTTGCTGCTAAGGAAGCTTTGGCGAAGGCGGCTGGCACTGGCTTGCGTTATCCGGTGACCTTGCAGAAAATTAGCGTGACACATGATGGTGCAGGTAAACCAGCTTTTGAATTTGATCAAGAACTGGCCACCCATCTTATGCAGCTGGGGGTTACAAAACATCATCTGAGTATTAGCGATGATCATGGTATAGCGGTTGCGTTTGTGGTTCTGGAAAAAAATTGATACAAGATGAAATGATGCAATAGGATTTTTTGTGAAATATTTGCGGCAATGGTGCAAACTTTCCATCTTGCTGTTTTGTTCCAGAAACAATCCTAGGGAATATAAAGTGTATCCAGTTGAAATAGTTATGATGTGGCGTGTGTATTGGTGACCTCATTCCTGAGGGAAACCATTCTGAAAAGCGAAAAATAATCTTTAGGAGAAGTTGGATGGGACTTGGCCCATGCATGCTGGATATTGCTGGACTCGCACTTACTGCGGAAGAGGAAGTGCGTTTGCGGAATGAGCTGGTTGGTGGGGTGATTTTGTTTGCGCGGAACTATGAATCTCCGGGACAGCTTGCCGAACTTACAGCCAGCATCCATGGCTTGCGTACACCCTCCCTTTTAATTTCTGTGGATCATGAGGGAGGGCGTGTGCAACGCTTTACCGAAGGTTTCACGCGTATACCTGCGATGCGAGAGCTGGGAAGGATATGGGATGATCATCCGTCTCGTGCCAGGAATCTGGCGAGACAGGTGGGTTATGTATTGGCTGCGGAATTGCGTGCATGTGGCGTGGATTTTAGCTTTACCCCGGTACTGGACATAGATTTTGGTTGCAGCAGCGTCATTGGCGACCGAGCCTTTCATTCGGAGCCCCAGGCTATTTCAGAACTGGCGCATAGCCTGCTGCTGGGACTTAAACAGGGGGGGATGCCTACCGTAGGCAAGCATTTCCCCGGGCATGGCTATGTACATGCTGATTCACACCTGGAAGTTCCGGTAGATGAGCGCAGCTATACCGAGATTGAGTTGTGTGACCTGATTCCATTTCGTCAACTGGTGAATTTCGGTTTGACTGCGGTAATGCCTGCACATGTGATTTATCCCAAAGTGGATCAACATCCAGCGGGTTTTTCAAAAATATGGTTAAAAGATATCCTGCGCCGCGAATTGGGTTTCGAGGGGTGCATTTTCAGTGATGACCTTAGTATGGAGGGGGCCACCGTAGCCGGGGATATCGTGCAACGCGCGGAGGCGGCGCTGGATGCTGGTTGCGATATGGTTCTGGTGTGCAATCAACCGGCTCTGGCGGACGAGTTGCTAGCCCGGTTAAAGTGGGAAATGCCGGCAGCCAGTAAAGCACGACTCCTTCAGATGCGCGGCCGCCCTCACCCAGACTCTATGGTGCATTTGCACGAACAACCAGAATTTGTAAAAGCAGTACATGAAATTGCCACGATAGGCCCGGGAACTGCAGATTTACCTTTTGCCTAGATAGTGCTGTCGCAAGATAACAGTTCAAGGGACGGTGCATCGAGTTTGCACGGTGACCGGAATAAAAGAAGTATTTTTAGCATCACGGGCCACAATGTCTCCCCACTGTTTAAGGTGCAAGAAGCACTCCCCAGCAGCTGCGTGAAATGGCGTTCAATCATTACCGCTTTGAGTATTCATTTTCAGCAAACTGAAAATATCATGTTGAAATTAAATATATCAATATGAATTTATACTGGAAAATTATGGCGGCGGATTAACATGGTAATGTTAAAAAATAATGCAGTGGGGTGGACACCCGGATTATGATGAACAACCTAATGGAATTCCTAGTTCACTGGAGCATCACTGCACTTTCCTTATGGGTTGCGAGTTTCCTGTTTCACGGGATTTCTTTTTCCAGCAAGCAATCCATATTGGTATCGGCGTTGTTGCTGGGTTTCGCCAATGCTATTGTCAGACCCATCGTGATTGTGCTGACCATTCCACTTACGTTGATTACTTTCGGTTTTTTTCTGCTGGTGATTAATGCGCTGATGATCTTGCTGGTATCATCCATTGTCCCAGGATTCAAGGTATCCGGCTTTTGGACTGCATTTTTCGCGAGTATTTTTATGGCCGTTCTCAGTTTTTTTGTTGGATTGTTCATATTTCAGGCGGGGGACAATCCGGTGACCTTTCCAGTGCATGACAGGGTGTACCTGTAAAATAGGGTTGAGTCGTTATTGTTTGTAAAAAATCATGATATGAAAGCTCAGCGGATATTTGCAATCATGCCCAGTCATTTTCTGATCCTTCTGATGTAACTATGGTTGTGGATCAGAATAGCCCCATCATTTTTGCGCATGGTGTCAACAAAACCTATGCGGGTGGTTTTCTTGCGTTAAAAAATATTCATCTGGAGATAGCGCGTGGCGAGATATTTGCCCTGCTCGGGCCAAATGGTGCAGGCAAGACGACTCTTATCAGCATCATTTGCGGTATTGTCAATGCCAGTTCCGGAACCATCACTGTCGACGGGCAGGATATCGTAAAAGATTTTCGTGCTGCGCGGGCTGCCATTGGCCTGGTACCCCAGGAACTGCATACCGACGCGTTCGAGACAGTCTGGGCTACTGTCAATTTTAGCCGGGGCCTGTTTGGTAAGGCGCCCAATGCACCTTATCTGGAAAAAGTGCTGCGCGATTTAACGCTATGGGACAAACGGGACGCAAAAGTCATGACGCTATCGGGCGGAATGAAACGCCGGGTGCTGATCGCCAAGGCTCTTGCGCATGAACCATTGATCCTGTTTCTTGATGAGCCGAGTGCCGGCGTGGATGTTGAATTGCGGCATGACATGTGGCGTATGGTGCGCGAACTTCGAGCACAGGGTACCACCATCATTCTGACTACGCATTACATTGAAGAAGCCGAAGACATGGCAGACCGCATCGGTGTTATTAACAAGGGAGAGCTGATTGTGGTGGAAGACAAGGAAGTGCTGATGCGCAAGCTTGGCAAAAAACAGCTTACACTGACCTTGCGACATCCCATCAACAGCCTTCCTGCCGGTCTGGAAAGCTGGTCGTTAATACTTGCCGAAGGCGGGCATACTGTGGATTATCGTTACAATACTCAGGAAGATGAGACGGGTATTCCAGAGCTGTTGCGCACGCTGGGAGAACACGGCATTGACTTCAAGGATCTTCGCTCAAGTGAAAGTTCGCTGGAGGACATTTTCGTCAGTTTGATTCAACAATCCAGGGGGGAAGCGGCATGAATCTTTATGGCATTCGCGCCATTTACCGTTTTGAAATGGCGCGCACATTTCGCACGCTGTCGCAAAGTATCATCGCGCCGGTATTGACCACTTCGCTATATTTTATCGTTTTTGGCAAGGCCATCGGTTCGCGTATGGGACAAATTGACAACATCAGTTACGGCGCTTTCATCATTCCCGGCCTGATCATGCTCAATTTGCTGAATGAAAGCATTTCGAACGCCTCGTTCGGCATTTACATGCCCAAGTGGGCTGGGACAATTTACGAACTGCTCTCGGCGCCGGTTTCGTGGATTGAAGTGCTGATCGGTTATGTGGGGGCTGCAGCGACCAAGTCTGTGATGCTAGGTCTGCTCATTATGGGTACCGCCCGTATTTTCGTGCCCTATGAGATCGTTCATCCTGGATGGATGATTGCTTTTTTGCTGCTCACAGCAGTGACTTTCAGTCTGTTTGGCTTCATTATCGGCCTGTGGGCCGATAGCTTCCAGAAGCTGCAAGTCGTGCCGATGTTGATCGCTACTCCGTTGACTTTTCTGGGGGGCGCATTCTATTCGATTCATATGCTGCCTCCTTTGTGGCAGGAGATTACCTTGTTCAACCCAGTAGTGTATCTGATCAGTGGCTTTCGCTGGAGTTTTTATGGTATGGCCGAAGTGGATGTTGCCTTGAGCCTCGGTATGACCTCTGGTTTTCTTGTGCTCTGCCTGACGTTTGTCTGGTGGGTATTCAAGACCGGGTATAAGATTAGAAATTAGGCCAATAGTATAGTATGGGCATGGCGGTTTGCGCTTCGATGCCTGTATTCGGGCTGACGATTTTCCGGTAGGGAAGGTTTTCTGCCGTGTATCGGGTAATTGCAACTCTTTCCTAATTCAGCTGACCTCAGACCTTACCGGAGTCCGGAATCGTGCACCTGCATTCAGCCTGCCATCCGGGGATATCGATTTGGTTTTTTCATTGGTTCATCCTCGCAAGAAATGGAGCCTCCGTTCAACCCGGGGCGACTCAGCACAGGCCAGTTGAGTTCTGGAATGTTCAACTGGCCCAATTCATGCAGAATGGCATTTCCAATGCCTATTTAATAGGTGATGGAACCTTGGCTTGCTTGGTAGCCAGTGGAATAAATTTCACGGAACCATATGGCGCCAATAAAGGCAAATGAACTTTTCCATTTCCTACCTTTGTTGCCAGGCTGATGAGTTTCATGGATCCGTATGGTGCTAATACCGATGTATTTTTTGCAGTTAACATATGCACTCCATTTATCAATAATACGATTATATTCCTGGATCCGGGATATCCGGAGAATCAAATCAATGGATATCGATGGACATCAACGAACAAGGGAAACCTGTCCAGGTTTTGTCTCCTTCTGCATTTCATAGAATGCTACTGCTTGTTGCAATGAGGCAAGTTCCCTATTTCATTATAAATGAAATTTCGCATTTTTTCTAAAACCTTCAAAATTAATCGTACTGTCATATTTTATTAATTTTGCTGTCATATTCGCTGATTACACTGGCCCTGCAGTTTGACTTCAGAAAGTTTCATGGATGTTGAGGTTGGACAGCTAACCGATTTATTAAATATTTTGCCAGGAGTCATTCAAATGAACTATACGCCTTCACGAACCGCACTTGCTCTTGCCCTTGCATCTGCTTTCTTTACTACATCATTTCTGGTTGCAGAAGCAGGGGAAAATCCAGGTAAAAAGAAGGATTTTGGTGTCACGGTAGAACAATTGCTGAATGCACAATCTGAAACGCTTTTCGGCTTTAATCAGCCGCTCATCCAGTCTGCGCCGGAAACAACAGGGGCCTACCGTTCTCCAGCTCAGCAGGCAATCGACCAGGTTTTGGTTGCCGATGGTCTTAATGCAACGTACCTGACACGCAATGCCGCAGATAAAACAGACATGATGGCGTTTTACCCGTTGGACAATCCTACGCACTTGATTACCTGCGTCGAGGGGGGACGTCAGGATTTGGGCGGAGGAAAATTCAACCCATCCATCCAGAGCATCCATCTCACATCAGGAGAAGTGAAAACGATCTTGCGTGGCCTGGATAGTTGCGACGGTATTCGCACTACTCCCTGGAATACCATTCTGGCTACCGAAGAAGACGATCAGGGCGGAGCGTACGAAATCATTGACCCGCTGAATGTTGTAAATCAAACGGTCCTGGATCGTGGTGCAGGAACAACGACCGACCCAGCGCATATTGCCAAGCGCACTGCACTTCCTACCATGGCTTGGGAAGGGCTGGAAATTCTTTCGTCCGGGGTGGTAATTGCTGGCGATGAATTGCGCCCGGGTACTCCTACAGGTACGGGCAATGATGCGGATGGCGGTGCAATTTTCAAGTTTGTTCCGCAGACGGTGCGCATAGGAAACCAGCCAATCAACGACCTGGCCAGTTCTCCACTTACTGCGGGTACGGTTTATGCCTTGCAGGTTTCATGCGTGAACAATAAGCAGCAGTTCGGCCAGGGATGTGAAATTGGCAATGCAGACTGGATACCGATCATTGATCCAGGCCAGGCCAGGGCGGAAGCGAATGCAAATGGCGCGACCGGCTATTATCGCCCGGAAGATCTGCATCAGGATTTATCCTATGCAGACCCCATCAATCCGGAGTCTGTCCGGTTCTGTTGGGCCAATACTGGCAATGAAGGAGCGTTTAATTTTGGTGAGGTGATTTGTGGGGTGGATGACAATCCTGCAGAAGATGAAGCAAAGCCAGCCCGCCAGATCGATGTAAACCGGTTTGTTGAGGGAGATGCAGATTTCAATTCCTTTGATAATCTTGAATTCCAGCCAAAAACCGGCAATCTGTATGTGATTGAGGATCATGAAAATGGCGATATTTTTGCCTGCCTGCCAGATGGTAAGGATCGTGACATCAAGACTGACGGGTGCGTGAAGATGCTTTCCGTGAAAGATTCCAGTGCGGAACCAACAGGTTTTATTTTCACAGGGGATGGTACTACTGCATATGTTTCAATCCAGCATTCGAATGATGGAAACATGACCAAGGTGGATGATTATCACACCGATGACGTTATCAGGATCACGGGGTTCAAGATTAAAAAATAAATCGATATGCCCTGTTCAGAAGACCGCAGTTTGCGGTCTTTTGTTTCTGCACAAATTGCCCATAACTGACCGGATGTGTGGATTGAAAAAATGAATCAGAGGAAACCAAATGAAAGCGCATACCAAGGAAACCCAAGCTTCTCTTACCCCGGAAATGGCATTTCAGATTTTAAAGGAAGGAAATATTCGCTTTGCGAATAACCTTAAAGTCAACCGCAATCTGCTACAACAGCTGAATGAAACCTCGGAAGAACAATATCCGTTTGCCGTGGTGTTAAGTTGCGTAGACTCCAGGACGTCTGCGGAATTGATCTTTGACCAGGGCCTGGGTGACCTTTTCAGTATCCGGATAGCAGGGAATATCGTAAATGACGATATTTTGGGCAGCATGGAATTTGCCTGCAAAATCAGCGGAGCAAAAATAATCGTTGTGCTGGGCCATAGCCGCTGCGGCGCGATCAAGGGGGCATGCGATAACATTACATTGGGCAATCTTACCGGCTTGATTGGCAAACTCAAACCTGCCGTGGCGCGGGTTCGTGAGCCCGCCACCAATCGCAATTCCAAGAATTCAGAATTTGTAGAAAATGTTGCAAGGGCCAATGTATTTCAGACGATTGCCAACATCAAACATCGGAGCGCAGTCCTGCGGGAGATGCTGGAAAATTACCAGATTGCGATTGTGGGCGGCATGTACGAAATCCAGACGGGGATGATCGAGTTTTATCAGCGCCCTGAGATTCTGGATTGTTCCAGGAATGAGCCAGGCGGGTTAGTGGGCGTGGTAAATTATATGTGACAGTCTTAACTGGTCGTTTCTTAGAGCAGAGCGTTAAGTATGCGTGATGTCCCACTATGCTGATCTGCATAGTGGGACATTATTTTGAATATTGAAAGTTCACGCCGCAAAAGCCAATTAGGCAGAGTGCCACCGTTGATGCGATGCTAATTGCAGCTCCGCTTTTTAGCAGGAACCGGAAGGGAAAACGTGATCCGGAGATGATACAGATCAATATAGGCAACCAATGGTACTTCGGCATGAAGGCGCACATTGAGTGGGTCATTAGAGCAGTTTGCCGCGTATCGTCGTTGGTATCCCCGTTAAGGAATCTGGCATGTCAAAATTTGTCGAATTGATGTCTGGAGAAGTTGAACGAGCGCGTGCTTTTAATGAGCAAATTTAATCAGCTGTCTGATGTCTGGACTTATGGATTTAATCATTGTGATAAGGCAATTTCACACAATGCGTGAGTATCCGCATCAGGATGTTGAAGCGTCAGTTTGGCTGTATCAGGGTGCGCTGTAGTGGCATGGAAAAGAATGCTGCGCACTGGTTCATGTTGTTTGCGCTGGGAAATTTTTGCTTGGTCAGGAAAGCGTTACTGTCATCATGGGTGTGATTCTCCCGAAAGGGTAGGGAGTCTCCGGAAAATCCGCATTTTAGAAAAATTCAGAACGCTTAATTGATGCTTATTCAGGACATATTTAATCACACAGGTCAATAAGGGCATTATAGTCATTTTACTTCAATTTTCTTATGATCCGGTCTAAGGTATAAAAATGCTAATAATGCAAAAAAGGCCAGAAATGCACCAAAAAGAAATGAATTATCCGGGTGTATTAACCACAATGCACCTGCGATTATGGATGCAGGAAGACGGATAATCCCAGTTATGAAATTGAACAGTCCAATCGCTGTGCCACGTCTATCCAGCTCAAGATCGACAACAAATGCCTTGCTTTGCGCTTCGTCAATTCCATAAAAAATACCAAAAAATACAAACAGAACTATTATTTGCCATTGCGTAGTTGCGAAGGCAAATCCAAGGCAAATAAATAGATATATCAGGTAGCCAAGTAATATCATATACGCACGACCCAATCGATCGCCCAATTTGCCGATCAGTGGCGATGCGATGACACAGGAAATATTAAATAGGACATAAAGCAATACAATATCCTTGATTGAGAAACCTATGTTATAGGCACGTAATAATAAAAAACTAAAGCTGAAGTAGGCGAAAGAAAATATCGAAGCGACAATGAGATAACGTTTAAATTCCAGGCTGATAAAACTCCATGTTTGAGTTATTTTTTCTTGGGGTATTGGGACACCGGGTTTGTCCTTTACCAGGCTAAGAATTACAACACCAAGAAAAGCAGGTACAAGAGCAATCATGAAAAGAATCTCATATGTTGATTCCTTTTCGCCCAGCCATGAAAATAGGCTGTACGCTATCAATGGTCCGAGTATGGCACCGGTTTTATCCATTGCTTTGTGAACGCCGAACGAATAGCCTCTTGTGCCCATATTGGCTACAGAAGAAAGCCACGCGTCTCGTGGTGGCCCACGGAAGCTTTTACCAAGACGTTCGATAATGCGAAAAATGCTGAGACCTATAATTGAACTGGTAAACAGCAGAATAATCTTAGCTAAGGCAGAAATTCCATGTCCGGCAATGGCGAAAACTTTTCGTTTCCCACTCCTGTCGGATAACCAGCCAGCAAAATAATTCAACGAGGAAGCCAACAAGTCTGCAAATCCCTCAATTGCCCACAGCAAAGTAGCAGAGGCACCCGCAATCATTGTGAAGTAAACTGCAAATACAGAAAAAATCATCTCGGAACCTAAATCAGTCAAGAAACTTGCGAGACCAAGTTTCAGGACGTCAGGGTGAATTTTAGATCCCTTATTTAAATTTTCATCTGGTAAATTCGCGTCATGCATATAGGTCCTGTTTAAATTCTTGCTTGCTATTTTTCATATTGTAGGTATTTCTATTGATTGATTTTTCGTTAACACAAAAAATGCAACGAAACCATTATGCATAAACATGATTTCATATTTTCCAACATTAATCGGTAGCTGAATGTTAAGTTTTTGTTAAAGGCAAACGTCGATTTCAAGAATTAAGTACCTGTTAAGGAAAAATAGATCTTGAAGTTTAAATCCGGAATTTTCTTAGGATTCACCTGATTATTCGTTCCAGGGTATGAGTTTAATATTTCTGTAACAAACTGTGATTAAAATGGATCAGTGGTAGCAATTTAAATAAATTGCATTCACATTTTTTAATGGTCAGTTTAAGGAATATTAGAATTTCACCATGAGTCATATACCTTCGTTTTCCACATTTGCAATTGCCCTGACTTCAGTGTTTTTTGCTAACTCTATATTGATTGCAGTAGCTGCAGATAATCCTGATAATTTGGCCAAAGAGAAGGATTTTGGTGCAACGGTAGAGCAAATGCTGAAAATGCAGTCTGAAATATTGTTCGGCTTTGGTCAGCCACTAAATCAGTCCGCACCGGAATTATCGAAGGACGAAGCCTATCGTAGTCCAGCACAGCAAGCCATGGACCAGGTTCTGGCAGCGGACGGTCTGCAGGTGCAATACTTGACCCGTAATGCCGCAGAAAGGACGGACATGATGGCCTTCTTTCCGTTAGAAAATCCCACGCATTTGATTGCCTGCGTGCAAGGAAATAGGCAGGAACTAAGCGGAGGAAAACTCAATCCGTCCATACAGCGTATTAACCTGGTATCCGGAGAAGTTTCGACAATCTTGCGTGGCATGGATGGCTGTGGCGGTATCCGTACGACCCCATGGAATACCATTCTTGCTGTGGAAGAAAGAATCGACGGGGGAGCATATGAAATCATGGATCCCTTGAATGTCCTTAATCAATCGGTCACGAACCGAGCGGCAGGGGTTACGACTGATCCAGTTCACATCGCCAAACGCACTGCACTGCCGACCATGGCTTGGGAAGGATTGGCAGTTCTGCCATCCGGTGTGGTAATCGCTGGAGAAGAACTGCGTCCGGGCACTGCCCAGCCAGGTGCCGTTGAAAGTGAAGGGGCAGATGAAGATGGCGGAACCATATTTAAATTTGTGCCACAAAAAGCCCGTGTTGGAAATCTGCCAGTCAGCGACTTGGGCAGTTCCCCGTTAGCTTCGGGAACCGTTTATGCGCTGCAGGTTTCATGCGCGAGCGACAAGCAACAATATGGCCAGGGATGTGAAATTGGCAATGCAGCCTGGATGCCAATTGTTAATCCAGCTAACGCGAGAGCCGAAGCGCATGCAAATGGTGCGACTGGCTATTATCGTCCAGAAGATTTGCATCAGGATTTGACCTACGTTGATTCTCTCAATCCCAATGCAATCCGTTTTTGCTGGGCTAACACTGGCAACGAAATTGCATTTAACTTTGCTGAAGTAATGTGCGCTGTGGACGATAATCCACTAGATACAAAAATAAATAATCGCATTGTTGATGTAAGCAGATTTATAGAGGGAGATGACGATTTCAACTCCTTTGACAACCTTGAATTTCAACCAAAGACGGGCAATTTGTACGTGATTGAAGACCATAAAAATGGCGATATATTTGCCTGCCTGCCAGATGGAACGGATCGCGATATTAAGTCAGACGGATGCGTCAAGATGCTTTCTGTAAAAGACCCAACAGCGGAACTAACGGGTTTCATATTCTCTGCGGATGGGACTACAGCCTATGTTTCGCTCCAGCATTCCCGTGATGACAATATGCCCGAGGTGGATGACTATCACACCGATGACATCATCAAAATTACCGGATTTAAAATTAATGGCGGATAAATAAGTTTTTTCCATCTCAAATTGATGCAGCTTGCGGTTCTTTATCCGGGAGCATGTTTTCAATGCATTGATCAGAAATTTAGATTGAAAATTAACCCTACCATCTTTGGGCTAATTGCTTAAGTGCGTATGTCGAAAAGCCCAAAATACGGTAGTTGATTATTTATATCAAATAAGCTTCAGATTTGAAGCAAGATGCACGGGTATATCTACAAGAACACGTTCATACCATGAACCTGGAGAAAGCCCGATCTTTCCTGATTGAAACAGGAATCATTCCCTTTTTTTATTTGCTAACTCTATAGGGCATGTCTATCCAACGATAAAGGGAGACTGTGTCCAATCAAATTAATTTCCATAATCCTGATCATTTTAATATTCCTGTAATACTCGGCATGGATAATCCTGGGCATGCTCATAATGAATGAGTAAAAGCAGGGGCTTGCCGCGGTGTCGTTAGTTCGGTCTCCGTTAGTTCAGCGGATTCGCTCAAATCTCACCGAAGGCAAGCTTCATTTACGATGTTTAATTATTTAGCTTAGAGCCGATGAAAAATACCATGAAAAAAAACCTACCGAATGCCGATGTTTTCACGAAGAAGCTAATTGCGGTGGCCGTTCCATTGTTGTGTACGTTACCTGCCCATGCTTTCGCTACAGAAAATACACAAAATCTCGAGATTTATGTTGATCAGAACACTAAGCAGATATTCTCAGAGCCAGGCCAGAATCGAGTAAAAATGGGGGTATTTCAACCAGTTACAGCACAAAAATCTTCTGCAGCAGGGTCTGATAATGCAAGGGTACAGTCTTCTATTGTAAAACAGGCTTCTGCAGCTGACGCTGATAATGCAAAGGTCAAATTGGGTCAAAATGGAGTCGGTTTTGAATCGGAAGATGGCCAGTTTAAGTTTAATATTGGCGGTCGCCTGCATGCAGATGCTACCTGGCATGACAATGATAAATTTCAGAAAAGCGGCGAACCTTTAGAAGCTCACGATGGCACGGAAATTCGCCGTGCACGTATTGATTTTAGAGGCAAGCTGTGGAATGACTTCAATTTTCAGACAGAAGCTGACTTTGCCGATAATGAAGTAGGAATGAAAGATCTATTTCTGAATTACACTGGCTGGAAATTTGGTGAAATTACGGTTGGTCACCAGAAGCAGAGTATCAGCATGGAATTGCAGGAGAGTTCCAATGACATTATGTTTACTGAGCGCTCGCTCGTCAATTCCTTGACGGGTCCCCTGTTTGACCGTGCTATCGGCTTGCACTTCAAGACATCAGATAAAGACTGGTCCGGGCAATTAGGGTTTTATGGCGATTCGATGAAATCCAACAGGAGCAATAGTAATAAAGGTTCCGGTAAAGCTGACGAAGGCTTTGGCGCTACCACACGCTGGACTATTGCGCCAATCAATACCAAGGATGATGTGATTCATCTTGGCGGGTTTGCCGGTTACCGTTCAACAAATGGAAAAGGGGAACTAAACGACAACAGTCCAAGTTTCGGTTATGAAACCACCCACATGTCCAACCTGAAATTAACCGATACAGGCAATATTTCAGATATCCATAATGCCAACATGTTTGGATTGGAACTGGCGGCTATGCATGGTCCCTTCTCATTACAAGGTGAATATGTAAAAACAACTATCAAGCGTGATTATGGCCTGCCTTCACTGGATTTTGACGCTTTTTATGTACAGGCAGGATGGACCTTGACAGGTGAGTCCCGTACTTATAAAGGTTCGGATGGAGAATTTAAGCGTCTGAAACCTGGAACCAGATTTCAGCTGGGAAAATCTGGTTGGGGTGCTTGGGAACTGGCATTTCGGTATGACCAGAACGATTTGAGTGACCGGAATATTCATGGGGGCAGTCAGAAAAGAGCGACATTGGCTTTAAACTGGTATTTGAATCAAAACGTGCGGCTGATGGCAGATTACAGCAGAAACTTTGATATTGTAGGTTCTCCTGTGAAAGCATTAAATGGCGGTCAGCCAGGCGATGTGGATGTGATTACTCTCCGTACGCAATGGGCATATTAAATATAACAATTTAGAATGAAAATATACTCAGTTAATTGATATGCAGTGGCATGCAGCATGGTTTAAGTTTACCTGACAGTCACCCGATATTAAGTTATGTGGGGGATGACATATAACACTCAGATTATTAATTAATTTTTTCTGAATCAAGGTTTCCATTAACTTTCTGTTCAGACAATTTTGAAATATATTCAATGCTGGATGTTGTACTGGGATATTTAAGGCAATGTCGAAAATATGCGGTCAAGGGCATTGCGAAAAATAGCCGCATGTAAAAATTTTAGCGGCAACGTTTATCGTTGCCGTTTTTTGTTTTGCTCGAAATAAATTCTTGGCGATAACCTTTTTGCTGTAGTAGGTAAGTAGTGGGTAATGGATAGTCTGTGCTTTGTGCCTCTTGGCAAAAATTCAAGGCTAGCCCCAGGTAATCTTCAAGAGAATCTGTTTTCCACATTTCCCGATACAACTGATGGTCAAATTTAATAAATAATTAATTTTCTGGTAATTTTCCTGAAACATTCTGCCGTTATTCTGGCAGCGTGTTTTTACAGGAGAGGATCATGTTGGACTTGAACCGGCAATCTGTATCATCAACTAGTTTACAGGCTTTATCAGCGGCTATTAATGCTGAAGTGAAGAAGCCATCCCATCGGATCAGATATCAGATGGTTGCATTCGATATGGTCACCAGCTTGGGGCATACCCGGGAAGACATAGACCGCGACATGCTAAACCGCTTTTATGAACGACTGTTACCTGTCACGCTTCGTGACTGGATGAGACCACTGTAGCGCTACCGGGAGAGAGTTATCATGCTGAATTTGAACCTGCAAGCACAGAAATCCCAGCAAACCCAGCTCAAATTTACCGTCAGCCTGGCCAGAACCGGAACAGAACTGGAAGAGGTGCAGCGCTTGCGGTACCAGGTATTCTGCGAAGAAATGGGCGCAAGCTGGCATGGTGCGCACGACATATTGGACTATGATCAGTTTGACTACTATTGCGAGCATTTGTTGGTCCGCAATAATAACGATAACAAGATGGTCAGCACCTGTCGTATTTTACCGCCCGAACAGGCACAAGCCCGGGGCAGCTATTTCACAGAGACAGATTTTGATTTGTCCCGGCTGGCTTTGATACGCACACGTATGGCGGAGGTAAGCCTTTTCTGCTCCCATTATCGCTATCGGGATCGGGCAACCATTACTGAATTATGGAATGGCTTGAATCATTATATGACTGGCCATAGCCATCAATATCTGATTGGGTGTGTCAATCTCAGCATGGGGGATGGAGGACATTATGCCGCCAGCGTATATTGCAAGATACGCCAGCAATATGCCGCACCTCCTGAGTATCGGGTATTTCCACATTTTCCGCTGCCGTTGGGCTCATTGAACCGACTGGGTTCTTCGAAGCATTTGACGGATGTCAGCATCCCACCATTAATAAAGTATTTCCTGCGTCAGGGGGCATTTGTTTGCGGCGCACCGGCATGGAACTCTCATTTTAATACGGCTGACCTGTTTATGTTGCTGCCTTTACCTCATCGAGGTGGATGAGGTAAAGGCGAAATAGTTGCATTTTTTAATTTCAATTTTAATTTCGGAGATCGTTATGAACCTTCCCACCCGGCTGTTC
>NZ_CAJNBL010000025.1 GCF_905221025.1 Candidatus Nitrotoga fabula | reverse complement strand
TGATGCGCTTGCATGGATAGGGAGCAAGGATAAACTGATGGTGGTATGTCGTTTATGACTGGATCAGAATGGCGGGAAAGGGTGATCGACTGGTTTACTGAATCTGTATTGAAGTGGATTCATGCATGTATGGATATGATTTTTTGTGTGGTTGTGCACGGTTATCTGGCTGACTGGCATGAAGAATGCAGACGGATCTGGGTACGGGCTGGTAGCGGACTGTGGAAGATTGAGAGCATCATTGCAGGAGAGTGCTGTCAAAAAAATAACAGAAGTTTGATCTATGTCAAATCATAATTAATTTATCCGCGTAGATTCGCGATCATTCACTACCCGATTTTTGCCTTTATAAAAATCCGTATCTTCAGGGTGTGACTGACGCGGTTTATACAAAAAAATCATTTTTTTTACGGCATAAAATTGTTGTTTTTGTATTAACTAAGTGGTGAATGAAATTACCTGGTCTGGGGCAAGTGGACAGCCGGGAAAAATTTTTTTTAATTAACATAGGGGTGACTAAATGATGGAAATCAAGAATAACATTGGCAGGCGCAGCTTTCTAAAGCTGTCCGCCACCGCTGGACTCGCTGTAATGGCCAACAACGCCTTTGCAGCTTCACCATTTCTGAAGCCGTATGTAGTTGACAACCCTCTAAAGTCGTACCCGAACAGAGACTGGGAAAAGGTCTATCGGGACATGTTCCATGTGGACAGCGAATTCATATTCCTGTGTGCGCCAAACGATACGCACAACTGTCTTCTGAAGGCCCACGTAAAGAATGACGTGGTGATCCGCATATCGCCATCCTACGGCTACGGGGATGCCGAAGACATGGACGGAAACCGTTCCAGCCACAGATGGGAACCACGGATCTGTAACAAGGGCATGGTAATGAACAGAAAGGCTTACTCTGACAGACGTCCGAAGGGCGCAATGGTCAGACTGGGCTTCAAGGCATGGTGCGAAGCGGGCTATCCGCGTACCGGTGCAAACGGCTTCCCTGACCCGAAATACCTGCAGCGCGGAAAAGAGCCATTCGTCAAACTGCCATGGACCGAAGCCTACGCACTGGCAGCAGGCGCACTGGAAAACATTGCACGTACTTACTCTGGCGACAAGGGTGCTGCTCTGCTGACCAGACAGGGTTATGACCCTGAAATGATCGCATCCATGCACGGCTGTGGCGTCAAGACCATGAAATTCCGTTCCGGTATGGCCGCTCTTGGCGTAATAAGAATCTACATGCTGAAGAGATTTGCACAAGGATTGGCGCTTCTGGACGCTTACGTAAGAAACGTGGGTCCGGACGAAGCAAGCGGCGCGAAAGTGCTGGACAGCTATTCATGGCACACCGACTTGGCACCAGGATGCCCAATGGTATCCGGTCACCAAATGCTGGATTACGAGTTCATGGCCTACGAGCATGCCAAGCTGATCGTATTCTGGGGTAACAACTTCGTCTGTACCAAGATGCCAGACCTTCACTGGGTGAGTGAATCCAGACTGAAAGGCGCACATATTGTTGACATCTCCATCGACTACCACGCAACCGCCAACAAGGCAGATGACGTAATCATCCTGCGTCCTGGTACCGACCCTGCGCTTGGCCTCGGCGTATGCCACTACCTCATCAAGCACAACTACTATGACGAGGATTACCTGAGAGCCAACACCGACATGCCTCTTCTGGTCAGGACAGACAACTGGAAAAACCTGAAAGCATCGGACATCATCCCGAATTACGAGCTGGCTGAACTTACCCACCACCTCAAGGTGATGAAGCCTGGCGAAAAGCCAACGCAACCAGTAGCCTTCCAGGCCACAGCCTTCGTTGCAGAAGACGTGCGCAAATTCTGGGGCGACAACGTAGTATGGGATCTGAATACCAACAAAGCAGTTCCTCTGACACGGGACGAGTGTGGCGCGCGCTATGCAGCGAAAGGCGTCAAATCGGCTCTGACAGGTGACTACGAGGTTACCCTGGTGGACGGCAAGAAAATCAAGGTGGTACCAGTGTTCCAGCTGCAAAAAGAATATCTGGAAGAATTCACGCCTGAGAACACCTCCATCATGACGGGCGTTCCGGTCGAAGCCATCGTAGATCTTTCCAACCTGTTCCACAAACACAGAGGCCAGGGCATCATCAGCACCGGCGCTGGAACCAACCACTACTTCAACTCCACCCTGAAAGACCGCGGTTTCATGCTGCTGGCAGCACTGACTGACAACGTGGGTCACGTTGGTGGATGCTCCTACGGTAACTATGTGGGTAACTACAGACAGTCCGTGTTTGGCGGTTTCGGTCAGTTCCTGATGGAAGATCCGTTCAATCCCGAGCTGGATGGCAGAAAGATGGTGACCAAGCTGGCTCACTATACCGATGACGAGTCTGCTCACTACTACAACTACGGCGACCGCCCTCTGAGAAACGGTACCCGTCTGCTGACCGACCCTGGTCACATGCCGGCACCTACCAAAGTACTGTGGCAGGCAAACTCCAACTCCTCCCTTGGAAACGCCAAAGGTCACTATGACATGGTCGTCAACACTCTGCCAAGATGGGAAGCGATTTTCTACAGCGACTGGAACTGGACCGCATCCTGCGAGTACTCTGACATCGTCTGGGGCGTGGACTCCTGGCTGGAAAACAAGCATACCGACATGGCCTGCTCCTGCTCCAACCCATTCCTGACCGTATCTCCGATCACCCCGATGAGGAGAGTCCAGGACACCGTTGGAGATGCAGAAGTGCCCGCTGGAATCTTCAGGGCCTTTACAGCCATGACCGGTGACCAAAGATTTGCCGACTTCTTCAAGTTTGTGGGCACCAATCCTGCCGGTAACCCATCCGACAGGGACTCCGAAGTATACGGACAGCGTGTTCTGAATGCTGGATCTGCTACCCGGGGAATGGTATTCGCCGAGATTCGCGAAAAAGCCAAGCGTGGTATCCCAAGCATCTTCATGTCCAGAACCTATCCACGTATCAGCGGATGGGAGCAGACTGCAGAAGGCGGCGGCCTGCCCTGGTACACCAAGAGCGGTCGTCTGGAATTCTACATGGATGATCCACGTCTGATCGATGGTGGTGAAAACATCACGGTATACCGTACTCCGATTGACTCCAGCCACTATGAGCCAAACGTAATTGTTGGGCACTGCCGTGCGTTCGCATTGATGGAAACTCCGGAAATGCGCGGCCTGGAAAGAATGGGCAACAGCCTGAAGATTGCCGAGAACAGACAGGGAAGAAACGTAATCCTGACGACCAAGGAACTGATGGCGACTACCCATCCGCTCCGTCCGCATGGATACGAATTCTGCTTCAACTCGCCAAAATACAGACACGGTGCGCACACCACACCGATCGACACAGACCTGATGACACTGTGGTGGGGTCCATTCGGAGATATCTACCGTCACGACAAGAGACAGCCGTCTGTCGGTGAAGGATTCGTGGACGTGAACCCGCTCGATGCCAAGAGATTCGGTATTGACGAAGGCGATTACATCTGGGTGGATGCAGATCCTGGCGACCGTCCTTACAAGGGTTGGAAGGAAGGAACACCGGAGTATGCTCTGGCCAGATTCATGGTTCGCTGCAGATACTTCCCAGGGATGTCCCAAGGTTCCATGCGGATATACTACAACGCGTACGCTGCAACCTACGGCAGTATGGAAGGTGCGAGGACCCGGGCTGACGGACTGGCCAAGAGCCCAAGAACCAACTATCAGGCGATGTTCAGATCCGGTAACCACCAGAGCTGCACCAGAGCTTGGATCAACCCGACCAACACGACCGACACCGTTGCCAACAAGAAGGTATTCGGACAGGAAATCATCATTGGTATGCAGAACGACGTTCACTGCGCCAACGGTGCTCCAAAAGAATCCTACGTCAAGATCGAACTGGCAGAAAAGGGTGGCGTGAACGGTGGCGTATGGCACATTGCAGCCAAGGGCTACAGGCCAACATACGAGAACAAGCAAATGAGGACATACCTCCAAGGCGCGTTCATTCGTAGATAATCATCTGGTGTATGGCCGCCGCCTTGCATAAAGGCGGCGATCTGGAAACTGTGAAATAATTTTGTAAATGGAGATCGATAATGGCAAGAGTTAGAAATTGGCAACTGGGCAGGGAAATGGATTATCCCTACGAGGAAAACAGGCCGGCGCGACAAGTCTGCATGTTGTTCGACCTGAACAAATGTATCGCCTGTCAGTCTTGTACCATGGCCTGCAAAACCACCTGGACAGCTGGTAAAGGTCAGGAAACCATATTCTGGAACAACGTGGAATCGAAGCCTTATGGATTCTACCCGCTGGCATGGGACGTGAAAGTTCTGGCTCTTCTGGGCGAAAATGCTCAGCCATGGGAAGGCAACGTATACAAAGGCACCACAATCTTTGAAGACCTGGGTATGAACCAGCGGCTCAAGGGATACCTGCCAGATGAAATGGACTATGCTCACCCGAACCTTGGCGAAGATGAGTGTCTGAAGATCCTGGATGGCGAAGGCGACTACATCAAAGGCCCAACCCACAAGAACTGGGGCTTCTTCTTCCCGCGGATTTGCAACCACTGCACATTCCCTGGCTGCCTGGCTGCCTGCCCGAGAAAGGCGATTTACAAGAGACAGGAAGACGGAATTGTTCTGATTGACCAGTCCAGATGCAGAGGCTACCGCGAGTGTGTTGCCGCTTGTCCGTACAAAAAATCGTTCTACAACGACACCGTACGTATCAGCGAAAAGTGCATCTCCTGCTATCCGAAAGTGGAAGCCGGCCTGATGACCCAGTGCACAACCCAGTGTATCGGTAAGATCCGCCTGTTCGGTTTCAGAACTACGGATTACGACAAGCTGACGAAAAAACAAGTCCGGGAAAACAACCCGTTTGACTTCCTGGTACACGTACGGAAGCTCGCATTGCCGATCTATCCGCAATTCGGTACCGAGCCAAACAACATGTACATTCCACCAGTACATGTGAACCCAGACTTCCTATCCCAGGTATTCGGGCCAGGCGTTGAAAATTCCATCAAGCAATACCGGAATGCGGGTAAGGATAAGGAACTGCTGGCTGCATTGCTGCTCTTTGGTGCTACCGAACGGATTTGCGACACGTTCAAGCTGGAAGGTAATGAAACGGTTGGTTACGATCCACAAGGGAAAGAGATTATTCGGGTTCCATTGACAGAACCTGTTTACATCAGGCAGGTCAAGAACTTGAAGACCGGCGCATTTCTTACCAATAACTCCTAAGGGGCGGAAGATGAAAAAACTGTTAATATCCGCATCATTGTTGATGCTTCCTGTTGTAACTCCTGCATTTGCGAGCGGAGGCCCAGCCAAGGATCTGTCGATTCCCATTATTTCTGCAGATAACCCTGGTCACTGGGGTGGTCATGAATACCATGGTTCCTTCAAAAGATTGCCACCCGTTCAGCTGGACGGAGGGGAGACCTATGTTGAAGGCGTGGTCAAATCCAAGAAAATCAAGGGAGAAATCCCGATGGATGCGGTGAACCGTACCTGGCACGAGGAAGATCCCGTAAGAGAAACTTCCTACAACCAGTACAACCAGAGCTGGGAGCAAGCCCCAGCGACGGTATGGAGCGATGCGCCTGCCACCGAAATTCAGATGGCACCGCAAAACTTGGTCATGCCTGGCCTGGTGGTTCCTACCGTTCCGGTGGTGAAGGTCAAGTCCGTCCACAACGACAAGGAAATTGCTTTCCTGTTGACCTGGTATGATGCCACCAAGTCTGAAACGGAAACCATGGAAGACAAGTTCTCCGATGCGATCGCCATCATGTTCCCGGTCAAAGACGGAGCGGAACCATCCTTCATGATGGGTGATGACGAGAATCCTGTTAATATCGTGTACTGGAAGGCCGCTTGGGAAAGAGATCTTGAATTTGGCTATCAGGACGTAAGAGATGCCTATCCTAACTATAACTACGACATGTATCCGGAAGTGATCCCAGCAATTGGTCAAACCATCGATACACCGATCAGACGTTATAACGAAGGACAAAGGCAATATCTGACTGCGCTCAAGCTGAGAAACATCAGCCGTGTTGATCCAGAAAGACTGACAGCGGTTGAAGAGCTGAATGCGGTTGGTTTCGGAACCCTGACCAGACAGGCGCAAAACAATTCAGTTGGCCATGGTGTAAGAAGATTTGGCTACTGGTCTGTTGTGATCAAGCGTCCGTTGAATACTGGTGACGTTCAGGATGCGGTACTGAAACCTGGTTCCAAGACCATGATGGCGATTGCTGCATGGGATGGTTTCAACAAGAACGACGGAGCAGGTGGTAACCGCGGACCACGCAAGAACTACTCAAACGGAGGCTGGGTGCCGCTTGAGATTGAATAAGAGTAACTGATGTGCAATTAGGGGGGCGGCGGTGAAACGCCGCCCCGCTTTTCGTTTAAGGGGAAAGAATGTTAGACACGAAATCCGAAACAGAATTGGCTCTTGCAAGGGCGGATGTGTACCGGTTTTTATCCATGGCCTTTATTTATCCGGATAAAGAAAAACTGGCAGAATTACATGAACTTGCCTCTGATCTGGACGCTTCATTAAACGTTCTTCCGTATGACATGCAGGAAGAATTTATGGCATTTGCCAGCCAGATTGAATCGGCCGATGTGACCGCCCTGCAACCGGATTATACTGAATTGTTCCTGACCCGCATGTTTTGCCCATCGACCGAAACGACGTACGGAAAAAACAGCTTTAACCAGCCGAATATTCTGGGCGACATCAGTGGGTTTTACAAGGCGTTTGGATTTGTAATGAACGATGACGCCAACTATGCATTTGACCAGGTATTTGTCGAACTGGAATTCATGAGTTTCCTGGAACTGAAGATCGCCTATGCTTTGGATCAGAATATGGAAGAACAGATCGACATCTGTCTATCTGCAGAGAGACGATTCCTGGAACAGCATATCGGGAAATGGACCGGTGTGTTCGGGGAAAACCTTGCTGCGAGAGCGAATGAAGCATACTACCGAAGCTTGGGTCTACTGTTATCCAAATTCATGGGCTCGGAACTGAAATATCATGGAATAGAAGTTGACAGCAGAATCAAAGAACTGTCGAAATCTGACTATGAGGGACCGGTTGAATGTCCTCAGAATTCCAGCGATGAAATGGATGAGCCTTTGCCGCTCCATTAACCGTTTTACACGATCCGTGTCATTCCCGGTCGCATGCCATTGTATGTCTTGCTATCCGCACTTTTGTACACCCCGCTGTTTTGAATAAAATCTACTTTTCTGGTTGATCGCCAAATACAGGAGATATTCATGAGCAATGACAAAGGGATGGGAAGGCGCCAGTTTTTTAGCCGGTTTATTCCCACACTCTCGGATACCATCATTGAAAAAACGAAAGCCGAACCCCATATGCCAGTGGTTCCGGCGAAACCTGGAATCGTAATGAATTCCAGCGTCGTAAGGCAATCCATCCCCATTGACCCGCCAGAACAGACACAGGAAACGGGTGAAGCTGGCGGAATCAAGTTTCCCTGGGTCGGGATGTAATCCAGCCATGATTATTGCCGGATAGTGCTGGATCAAGCCGGCCATTTGGCAGAAATCCTGTCTTTGAACAGGAGAGTACGGATGCTTGCGGGAAACGGCTGTTCGCATGTCTGAACGGCATGCAGAGAAGAATGCGGCCTACCTCTGTGCTGCACGGATAACCATTAATATCACGAGAATGTTTACATGACGAAAACGATTGAAATAAAGAATATGAGAGATACCCGGACCATCTCTGCTCCGGCGAAGGACTGCGGATATTTCCATGGCTGCCAGACGTGCGATGAAAATGACACCTGTAAACTGGATCGTGCCGCTCATAAGAAATGGCTGATCAACAAGCGGATGTCCATGATTAAATATAAGATCCTGGTTGGGAGCAACAAAGGGGGCGTAGGTAAAAGCACCACTACGGTCAACCTTGCCTTTGCCCTGGAAAAACTGGGATATAAGGTTGGCCTGGCGGACTCGGATCTGCATGGCCCCAATATTCCCAAAATGTGCGGCATAGAAAACGTACGATTGCGCGGCGACAAGGACGGCATCTCTCCGCACATCATGCCTGGAGGGTTAAAGGTGGCCTCCCTGGGCTTGCTGATTGAGGACAGAAATGAACCGATCGTCTGGAGAGATGCGGTCAAATATGAATTCATGATCGAACTGCTGGGTAACATGACCTGGGGAGAACTTGACTTCCTGGTAGTGGATCTGCCGCCTGGAACCGGGAATGAACTGATTACGATCATGGATTTCCTGCCCAATCTGGATGGAGTGGTTGTGGTAAGCACCCCGCAGGACGTAGCGCTGCTGGATGCAAGGAAAATGATCTCCTTTGTGAAGGAAAGAAACGCACCCATCATCGGAATTGTGGAAAATATGAGCGGCCTGGTCTGTCCGCATTGCAGCGGCGAGATCGAAGTGTTCAAGAAAGGGGGGGCAGAGAGTGTTGCGGCTGAGCTGGGCGTGCCGTTTATCGGTGCAATTCCGATGGACGGGGAAATCGCCGCCTGTGCGGACAAGGGAATCCCCGCAGTGCTCGCCCATCCGGATTCCCCCTCTACCAGGGCATTCATGGCCGTCGCCGAAAAATGTGCAAAATTCCTCGGGGCAGACCAGAACAGCAATAGCACAATCGCTTCTGAATGAAACAGGCCGAGTGTATCAGTAAAATTTTACAAGTGGTTGGATGATGAA
>NZ_CAJNBL010000024.1 GCF_905221025.1 Candidatus Nitrotoga fabula | reverse complement strand
GGCGTCCATATAAGGGCTTCCCTAAATGAAAGCTTTCTGCTCTCCTCTTCGTTAATATACACTTCACCCTGAACCAAACTAACTTACCTGTTCAACTTTCATCCAAACCCTTCTTGACGAACTTTACATCAAGCTGTTTCAGCTTTCGATACAAATGCGTACGCTCCAAACCCGCATTTTGGGCTACGCGGGTAATATTTCCGTTCTCTTTATGCATATGGTAATTGAAATACAAACTGTCAAAATGATCCCGCGCTTCGCGTAATGGCAAATCAAGCGGTAACGGAAATTTCTCCACAACTTCCCACACATTTGTCTTACCTAACTTGACCATTCTGCCCCCTGATGCAGGTATTTGACAATTATTTGGCATTTCCCCCCCCCTAATTGCCTTGGCAACAGCATCAAGCAATTTCTGCAAGGCGATTGGTTTCTCAAGAAAATCCACCGCACCAATTCGCGTTGCTTCCAGAGCGGTTTCGATTGTGCCATGCCCGGACATCATAATCACCGGCATGGTCAACAGGTTCTGTCTTACCCACTCTTTTAACAAGCTAACGCCATCCGTATCCGGCATCCAGATATCCAGCAGCACCAAATCCGGAACCTGCCGATTACGAAAATCCCGAGCCTGAATAGCATTTTCAGCCAAGTGCACCCGGTAACCCTCGTCAAACAAGATTTCAGAAAGCAGCTCACGTATCCCTACTTCATCGTCTACCACCAAAATTTCTTTAGCTGCCATTCTCAAACGACCTCTTCTAACAAAGGCAAAGAAATACTAACTCTCGTCCCACCTGTTGATACATTCTCAATCACAATGTTACCACCATGCTCCTCCACAATTTTCTTCACAATCGCCAGCCCTAGGCCGGTACCCTTCGGCTTAGTCGTCCTATACGGTTCAAAGGCACGCGCTAGCAAATGTTCAGGAAAACCACTTCCATTGTCTTGCACACACAATCTTAATATTCCGCCTTCATCCAAAGTGCTCAAGATAATTTCTTTTAGTGCCACATTCTGCAGCGCATCACAGGAATTCTGTAGTAAATTATGAATCACTTGGCGCAGACGGGTCGCATCCCCTCTCACCCGAGCCCGCGTGGCATTCATGCACAATGTAATTGGAATGCTGTTCGCTTCATATAAACCAAGCACTTCCCGTAAAAGTTGATGCATATCCAGCACTACAAGCTTGGGAGCAGGTGCCCGAGCATAGTCAGCAAATTCTGACACCATATTTTTCATTGCTGCAACCTGGCTCACGATCGTTTGCGTGGCTCGCAGCAACAGCTGCGCATTGCTTCCGGTCAAATGAGCACTCAATTTATGCTGGAGGCGCTCTGCAGACAACTGAATCGGAGTCAACGGATTTTTAATTTCATGTGCCAGACGTCGCGCCACTTCGCCCCAAGCAGCCTGGCGTTCCGCCTGCAGCAAATAGGTAATATCATCAAATACTACTACATAACCATTCCCTGTTGCCGTCGACAGCCGGGTTCCTCGCATCAACAATATCTGGTCTCCATTCTTGCTGATCCGTTCAATCTGACGCTGCCATTCGCCACTTGTCACTTCACTGAATGCCTGCATGACCGCCTTGGAGAATGGTTTTAACAATGGATGCCTCACTGCGATTTCCACCAAGGATACACCTTGCATATCCAGGAATGATGCCCCAAGTATGTGCGCCGCACTACTATTGACGGAACGCAACCTGAATTCTTCATCTACAACTAGAACCCCTGATGATAGATGTGCAAGCATGCTTTCCAGATACGCTTTTGCGTCCTCTGCCTGACGTTGTTGCTGCTCGCTGGTAGCTTTTGCATCTGCAAGCTGCTTGGTCATCTGGTTGAACATCCCTGTCAACACTCCCAGCTCATCGCTACTTTTAATTGGATGCTGACGTGAAAAATCTCCCTGGGCTACAGCCCTAGTCCCTTCAGCCAATGCAGCCAACGGCGCACTCAAACGAACACTGATAAAAAACGCAGCAGATACCGCGCTCAGCAAGACAATCAGCAAGGACAGGGTCAGGGTAACTCCATACAAGCGCTTTAATCCCAAACGGGAAAGCGAAAGCTCCTGATAGTCACGATATACAGCTCGCACCATTTCTGCATCCGCAGCCAGTTGCTTGGGCACGGGTTGCGACAGTTGCAGAAAACTAGGACCGGATGAGTTCTTCAGTGACCCCACCATAACAAAAACACGAAAAATCAAGCTATTATCTGGAAGCGTATCAATAATACTATGCAGCCCATTCTGTTTCGTCTCCCATATTATCTCTGGGTTCGGCACATCCGGATGCAACTTACTGCGGCTGCTGGCAAAAACAAGAATCTTACCCCCATCGCTCACCAACGCAGCATCCTGGGCTTTGCCATTACCTACAAGCTGATTCAGCGTTTCTGAATATTGGTCCTGGGGCTGCTTCACAAGAAGCAAGGCAGCAGCCTGCCCTTCCTTGCTCAATTCCAACAAACCGATTTCCAGCGCACTGCGTCCCAGATTCAACCCTCCCTCAAGAGCTTTTTCCACCCTCAGATCAAACCAAGATTCAATGCTCTTATCAAGAAACTGGACTGACACAGCATACACCAGCACTCCAGGCAAAATTGCAATCAAGATAAAAAACAGCGCCAAACGCAAAGTCAGTTTTGCGCCAAAAACTTTTGCCTTAAGCTTTACACGCAACTGCCAAAGCTGGTAGGCAACCAGCACACTCAGAAACAACGCAAGAATGCCAGCTAAAGCTAGCGGCAAATAATAATTCCGGGAAAACAGTTCAGTATTTGCACTGGCACTTGACAGCAGATACAACAAAAAGCCACCAAGAAATATACTGATTAAAATCAGATATTTCACCCTCTATCCTCTTTCTCGCTCTGCTGAAATACCAATCGGGTGTACTATCCAACGATACCAGTTGGAATCAAGATTCCAATCTTGGGTAGCCATGGCATTTACTTGCAGCGGCTTGGGTAGCTGCGTAATATCCAAACGCATTCGCGCTGCAACGATGTAATCCCCCATTTTAGGCAAGATCATGGGCGCAGAAGACTGATGGCTGATCACACGCAGCGCATCTCCAAGGCTGGAGAAATTTTGAAACAGAGACCCACGTGTGATGCGGTACTGCCGCGTTAATTTGTTATAGGACAACTTAGTGGTTTGCTCGTTCTCAGCAATAACTTCATCCAGCCAGTACCAACGAGGACGGATCAGAGTGAATTCGCTAATAAAATAGAGCGGAACGCCAAGCGTTAATGCCTGATCTACAACGAAATTCAAACTAATATCAAAGTCCGCAGAAAACTGGTAACGCCCATCGACAATTCGCGCCTCGGTTTTGAGGACTCTGATACCCTCCGCACTAACAGCTGATATGTTCAGCAATAGCAACAACAGAATTGCATGAAATCGCGCCAATTCAAGCATTTTTTTGCAGTAACGCATAAAAAAAACCATCATGATGGTCGTCGGGAAATAGCTGGCCATTATTTAAGTGAACTGCTGGTATGGGCAACTGCCTGCCATCGGCGTTCCGCATCAAAAATTCATTAATAACACATTGATTTTCAATAGAAAAAACTGAACAAGTTGCATATAGTAGCATGCCCCCATCGTCCAGCATGCTCCATAATGTACAGAGAATAGACAATTGCTGCTGCGCGAATCCCTTGATATCTTCCGAGCGGCGCAGCCATTTTATATCAGGGTGCCGACGCACCACTCCCGATGCGGAGCATGGCACATCCGCCAGAATACGCTGAAAAGGTTTGCCGTCCCACCAGCCATCCGGCTGAGATGCATCTCCGCACTGTAGCTTCGCATGCAATTTTAAACGCTGAAGATTTTCACCTATCAATTCCAAACGCCCAGCATTTTTATCCAGAGCCAGCAAATCAACTTGAGCAAGCTCTAAAATATGAGTACTCTTTCCCCCTGGTGCAGCACATGCGTCCAGTACTCGCATGCCATCTTTTACATCCAATAAATGTGCCGCATATTGGGCACCTGCATCCTGCACCGACACCAGTCCCTCAAAAAACCCGGGCAATTTCATTACCGGAACAGGTTCTGCCAATAACACCGCACCGGGTTTGATCAGGCTGGATTCGATATCATGCCTTGCAAGGATTGCTCGATAATCTTCCGGGCTATTCCGGCGGGAATTCACTCTTAATGTCATGGGTGGATGCCGGTTCCCGGCCAGCAAAATTTCTCCAGCATGAACTCCATATTGATTACGAACTGTATCTATCCACCATTGCGGGTAAGCATAACGTCCTTCTTCACTGATACTCGCCTGTGTGAGTAATGCATCACGATTACGCAAAAAATTACGTAAAACTGCATTGGTCAATCCACCAGCTGCAGCATTGCATTTCCGTACTGCACGCACGGCATGATCCACCACTGCATGGGGTGAAGCTTTAGTATGCAGCAACTGATATAACGCCACTAATAACAGGCAACGTACCTGCGCATCCTGAACTGGTTTATGCAGCAACTGATCAAGCACGCGTACCAGCTGGCCATAAAAACGCAACGTACCATAACTCATGTCCTGAAGCGCTCCACGTTGCTGGGAAGTAATCCGAAGGCCATTTTTCCCTGCAGAAGGGCTCAAAAGGACACTTAATGCCTGGTTCAGATTCTTGCCTGCCAAAACCTGGCGAACAACCTGACTGGCGCTCTGTTGTATGGTATGCATATTAAATGTGGGAAGTGAAACAATCACCCGGATACACGGGGAATCCTCGCATGAATTGCTCAGCCGGCAATGCTTTTGCATTCTGCCGCTGCAATACCTCAAGGCGTACTGCCCCTTGACCACACGCCACAACAATGCCATTTTGATCTATTTCAAGCACTGTTCCGGCCTCACCTTCAGGCCCCTGACATATACTGGCCTGCCAGATCTTGACCGGTACCGAATTAAAAAAAGAATATGCAACAGGGAACGGATTATAGGCACGCACCGCCCGCATGATTTGCATTGAATTTTCCGACCAGTTGATTAAAGCTTCTGCTTTCGTTATTTTGACGGCATACGTTGCTTCGGCATCATTCTGTGGCACAGCCATCAGTTCACCTTGGGGCAGCAAGCGTAGCGTTTCAACAATGGCATCCGCTCCCAATTTCGCCAATTTGTCACCCAATGTCTGGGCAGTATCCAGCGTGGTGATCACACAAGATTTTTGCAATAACATATCTCCGGTATCCAGCCCCTCATCCATTTGCATGATAGTAATTCCAGTTAGATCATCACCTGCAATGAGTGCGCGTTGAATCGGCGCTGCACCGCGCCAGCGGGGTAACAGCGAAGCATGAATATTTAGGCATCCATATCGAGGCAACCTTAACAATACCTGCGGCAAAATCAGCCCATAAGCAGCAACCACTATTACATCAGCGCCATAGCCAGCAATCTCTTGCTGGGCTTCTGCAGATTTTAAAGAAGGAGGTTGTAAAACAGGAACCCCCCACTCCAACGCAAACTTCTTCACGGGACTGGGGGTGAGTCGCAAACCTCGGCCAGCAGGCCTGTCGGGCTGGGTCAAAACTGCAACTACAGAAAATTGCCGATGCAGCAATTCTGATAATGCGGCGACGGCAAAGTCAGGAGTACCTGCAAAAATAATTTTTAGAGGAGAGTCAATTATATGAATACCTTAAAATTCGAATCATTGCGTTTCGCTCTCTGCAATGAATAGTAAGAAAGAACCAATACGGAATGCCCCACTTGCATTTGCCAAATTAGTGTAATTATCTCGTTACATCGTTTCCCTGCGATGCTTCTTGAGCTTAGCCCTTAGCCGGGACTGTTTGAGCGGAGAAAGATATTCGACAAAAACTTTGCCTTTCAGGTGATCCATCTCATGCTGGATACAGATCGCCAACAATCCATCCGCTTCCAGCGTAAAAACATCACCCTGCAAGTTCCGGGCACGCACAGAAACATGTTCAGCACGACGAACCTTTTCATAAATTCCGGGAACGGACAAGCACCCCTCCTCGTACATGCATTCACCACTACAAGTGACAATCTCCGGGTTAACAAATACCATTAGTTGGTCCCGGGTCTCGGAAATATCAATCACGATGATTTGCCGATGTACATCCACCTGGGTAGCTGCCAGTCCTATTCCTGGCGCAGCGTACATTGTTTCGGCCATATCCGAGACTAGTTTCCGAATATCATCGGTTATATGATCTACTGACGCTGCAACGTTATGCAGCCGTTCATCTGGATATTGCAATATTTGTAAAATTGCCATAATCGCTTGCCAAGTTAAAGGTATTCTAGGAAACAATAACAAACGGATTCCAAAACGTCATGTTTTTCTGCTTGCATTCTATAAACCAGATCCCATTTTTATGCAATTGGGCAATTTTCCCAATAATAACGTTATATCTCTAGCCAGAATAAACCCCATCCACATATACCGGAATTCCGCTCATATCAGGTTTCCTGCCAGAATTGAAAATGGCCATGCGGTGCACAATTTTCTCCTGACAAACCAGGAGGTATCGCCTCTGCTATTAACGCATTCACTGACAACCACTAGCTTTTGATTCGGCTAATCAAACAGTCAAAAGTTCGACTCTTTCAAATCGCAAAGTCTTACCATGCAAATATATGTATATGTTAATTTTTAAAACTTGGGGAAAGCCTGCAACAGGCAACCTCGATCATAACTAAAGTAAAGATACGGCCATTAAAAACCAATATTATCATGAACGACTTTTCCCTGTTATGAGCGGATTCGATAAAATATAAATTACACAGTTCATCCAGGATTCCCGGCGCGAATTTGCCAATGAACCATCCAGAAAAACATCGCAATGCTTAGGGATATCAATGAAAATCAACTACCCGGGAAACTTCTCCAAACTTCATAAAGCCTGAAAAATTTAACACTCGCGGAATGCCACGATTTACATGAAAACTGGGAAATAATTTTGAAACTCGACCATTGCAGACACCGAAAATACAAAACAACAATCCAAATTATTCCTGCCATTGTTCACAAATTTGAAAATAATCTTTCAGACACACTTCATACTCAGAGATAATGGAAATATGAAACCAAACCTCATATCCCATGAAACTTTTATGATATACCTTGAAGCGCTGCGCTGTACTTTGATTAATGCAATATATCTCTGTGATTCAAACTGGAACGGCGGCACAAAACCCCTGACAACACATATGTTGCACACGCCAACGTAATGGACTCTTCATTACTGAAGTAAATATGAATACTGAACTCGCTTCATGGCTGACTCTGCACCAGATTCAGGGCTTAGGAAACGAAGGTTTGCGCCGCCTGTTAAAAATCTATGGCAACCCAGCTCGCATCTTCTCGGCACCGGCACAGGATCTTCAGAAAATAGTTCGCCCGGCAATTGCGGCAGTGATCGCGCAAGGTATCGACGAAAAAGTTATTTCCCCCATTATCAGATGGCTTGACGACCCACAGAATCACATTGTCACCTTGGCTGATCAAAATTATCCACAAGCATTACTCAATATCTCTGACCCCCCCACGCTATTGTATGTAAAGGGGCGAACCGAGTTGCTCAATAGCGCGGCACTCGCCATAGTCGGGAGTCGCAACGCCACTCCATCCGGGCTGTATAACGCGGAGATTTTTGCGCGGGCTGCAAGCAGCACCGGCCTGTGCATCGTCAGCGGCATGGCACACGGCATAGACGCCGCTGCACATATTGGAGGCCTTCAAGAGAACGGTTCCAGTATAGGAATAATTGGAACCGGACTGGACAAAGTTTACCCGGCAGCCAACCGGGAGCTGGCTCACCGATTGGGTGCCGATGGGGCATTGATATCCGAGTATCCACTTGGTACGCCACCAATTGCAGCAAATTTTCCACGCCGCAACCGCATTATCAGTGGCTTGAGTCTGGGGTGCCTGGTAATCGAAGCCTCCATGCAAAGTGGTTCACTGATTACCGCGCGTATGGCATTAGAACAAGGTCGTGAGGTATTCGCTCTTCCCGGGTCAATCCACTCACCCCAAGCCAAAGGTTGTCATCATTTGATCAAGCAAGGCGCTAAGCTGGTCGAATGTGCGCAGGATATCCTTGATGAACTGAGGGAAGGTTCCACTAAAGTCATCCTCGAATCAACGACACCCGAAAAAAACCATTTGCAGTTATTAACGCATCTAGGGTTTGATCCAGTAGACTTAGACAGCTTAAGCCAGCGCAGCGGCTTGACGATTGAAGCACTATCCGCCATTCTGTTACAACTTGAAATGGATGGGAGCGTTGCAACTTTACCAGGCGGACTGTACCAACGTTTACGCTAAATATTTCAAAAACTCAAAAAATAATAAGGTAATCTATCCTAGGAAATGGTACACACGCAACGATTCATGGCAGATAACCCTTGGCACCGCCCTGATCCGGTTTTTCACCAATCTTAAAAATTTACTCGCTACTAAACCATAACAGTAGAATTAACCTGCTTTACTAAATGACCAGACTGAAAAAACCGATAGTAAATCGTAACAGGACGGCAGACTTTTCTTTTAATTTCAATCAACAATGGATCTTATCGGCGTATTATGTTTGATATTTTAATGTTTTTATTCGAAAGCTATTTCCATTCCGGTACCTACCCCAATTCTGACAAGCTATCCCGCAAACTTTCTGCTGCCGGATTTGACAATGAAGATATTCATCTTGCTCTCACCTGGCTGTCTGGTCTGGAACAATTAAACAAAGCAGATTATCCATCCGCCATTAACGGAAGCAACGGACGTTTTTACGCGGCCATCGAAATGAAGCGTATTAGCTATGATGTACGCTGTTTCCTTACATTCTGGGAACAAAGCAAAATCATTACCCCTGTAGAGCGTGAAATGATTCTGGATCGTGCATTTGCCCTGAACCGTGAAAACCTACCTCTCGACAAAATCAAACTCATCGTTCTCATGGTGTTATGGAATCAACGTCAGGATCTAGATCCTCTAATAATCGAAGACCTCCTGTCTCCAGCCGATTCCATCCGCTTACATTAAACATCTTAAAAAACCATGGCGAGCAACCTTCTAATCGTTGAGTCTCCGGCCAAAGCCACAACGCTGAAAAAATATCTGGGGCAAGATTTTGAAATACTGGCAACCTATGGTCATGTACGGGATCTGATACCTAAAGCGGGAGCAATCGACCCAGAACATGGCTTCGCAATGCAATATGAAGTTATTGCACGCAACAGCAAACATATCGAGGCCATCGCCAAAGCTGCCGCTAAAGCAGATCACATCTATCTGGCACCGGATCCTGACCGTGAAGGCGAAGCCATTGCCTGGCACGTAGCTGAAATACTTAAAGAAAAACGCACCCTAAAACATAAAACCGTGCAACGGGTTGCTTTTTATGAAATCACCCGATCAGCTGTACTTGAAGCAATCGAACATCCACGTGAAATTTCGATTCCCCTAGTCAATGCACAGCAAGCGCGCCGTGCACTAGATTACCTGGTTGGCTTCAACCTTTCTCCTCTGCTTTGGCGGAAAATCCGCCCAGGACTTTCTGCCGGGCGCGTTCAAAGTCCTGCATTACGTCTTATTGTAGAACGAGAATTAGAAATTGAAGCATTCCGTTCGCAGGAATACTGGACAGTGCATCTAGACAGCCATAAAAATGACCAGCCATTTACTGCCAGACTATTCCAGTATCAAGGAAAAAAACTTGGACAACTGGATATTGAAAATGAAACAGAATACCGTAAAATCTTTGACTATATTAGTGCAGCCAAACATCCGCCGCGGGTTGCGCGAGTCGAGAAAAAGACAAAACTGCGTCATGCCGCCGCTCCATTTACTACATCCACAATGCAGCAGGAATCTGCCCGCAAGTTGGGAATACCAACCGACCGCACTATGCGTATTGCCCAACAGCTTTATGAGGGAATTGACATCGGTGGTCAAACCATTGGGCTAATCACTTACATGCGTACCGACTCAGTCACGCTGGCACAGGAAGCCATAAAGGAAATCCGCGATTATATCGCTGGACAATTTGCCCAGGAATATTTGCCCAAAACTGCTTTGACCTATAAAAGCAAAACCAAAAACGCGCAAGAAGCACATGAAGCAATACGCCCAACTTCAATTGTACGCACTCCAGATGACATCAAGGAATTTCTGACCATTGATCAGGCAAGGCTATACGAAATGATCTGGAAGCGAACGCTTGCATGTCAACTAGCTCCCGCTCGCTTCGATACCGTCAGCCTTGATATTTGCTTGGGAGAAGAAGACACCCTGTTTCGTGCCACCGGTCAAACGCTACTATTCCCAGGCTTTATCGCGGTTTATCAAGAAAGCACCGATGACACAGAGGATGACGAGAACAAAAAATTACCCCCGCTGGCCGAGGGAGAAACCATTCCCCTAGACAAATTATACGGAGAACAACATTTTACTCAGCCGCCACCACGTTTTTCCGAAGCCAGCCTGGTAAAAACCCTTGAAGAGCATGGTATAGGGCGCCCATCTACATATGCCAGCATCATTTCCACATTGCAAGCTCGTGAATATGCGGTACTTGAAAAAAAGCGCTTCAAACCCACTGACGTTGGACGGGTGGTCATACGTTTCCTCACAGAGCATTTTACTCGCTACGTGGATTACGGATTTACGGCGCAAATGGAAAACGAACTGGATGAAATTTCCGACGGAAAACGTGACTGGATCCCGGTACTAAACGATTTCTGGCATCCCTTTTCTGCTCTTGTACATGACAAAAAGAACATCGAACGCAAAGATGTAACCCAAGAATTAATAGAGGAAATCTGCCCAAAATGTGGCAAACCTTTAGCTACCCGGTTAGGGAAACGAGGAAATTTCATTGGCTGCACAGCCTATCCAGAGTGCGATTACACACGGAACCTGACTGAGGACAACGCCGAAGAATCACGCAAAGAACTTGGATTTGACCAGGCCAGCGGTTTAGTGGTGCTCTTGTTACGCGGCCCATACGGCTACTATGTTCAACTTGGCGAAGTGAAAACCGAAACCAAAATAAAACCCAAAAGGGTTTCCTGGCCGAAGGATTTGCCCGTGGAAAATGCAGATCTGGCTACCGCCAACCAATTACTGCAACTCCCCAGAGAACTCGGATTCCATCCTGAGAGCGGCAAAAAGGTAATCGTGAACATTGGGCGCTTCGGACCTTATATCGGACATAATGGAAAATTCAAATCCATACCCAAAGAAGACAGCGTATTCACCATACAATTGGATCGCGCAGTTGAATTATTGTCCCAAGCAAAAGCATCCAATACAGTATTAAAAGAACTTGGGGAACATCCTGTAGATCACAAACCGTTGGAAATATGCCTTGGCCGTTATGGTCCTTACGTAAAACATGGGAAAATTAATGCAACTATTCCTAAAGATTTATCCCCTGAAGAAATTACCTTGGAAGAAGGATTGGCTCTGCTGGAAGCCAGGATTGCCAAAGGATCACCTCTAAAGAAGACCACGACCAGGAAAAAAAGTGTTACGCCCCAAAAGATGACCCGTACCAGAAAATCCACAACCCCAAAATAAGTACTGTCTTTCCTGATTTGAAAACAATTCGTTCAGGCATCCAACACGCAACAGAATCTGCCATCCCCTTTATCGCCATTGCTTACGGCAAACTCTAACCTTCAAGAACCTATTCAATTTATCCATTACCAAAAACCTCTTAAAGTTAGGAACATGACATGTCAATTAGTCTGCAACACGGTTTTTGATTTATTGAAAGTATGTAACTCCTATAAATAACGTGACTTATCCCCGGTAGCAAACCCACACAAGGGCACATTCACCCCTTTACCCACAGCGATTACTTTAAACAGCTCTCCCATTTCGGCAGGACTGGTCAGTTTTTGCAGCTGGGCAGAAAGCGACAGATAGTCCCGAGTATTTTCAGGATTGGTTTCAGACAACAGGTTGACAATCCCGGCATTGATCAAAAAACAGGCTTGAGTAGTATATCCGTACAAGCATAGCCCTGAGTCCATTGCCGTTTCTGCAACCGCGGTAAAATCCACATGCGATGTTATGTCCTGCAGGCCTGGCATGAAGAACGGGTCATCATGTACACGATGACGATAATGGCACACAAGAGTGCCTTGGGTACGCTGCGGATGATAATATTCGCGGGAGCCAAACCCATAATCAATGAACAGCAGCAATCCCTGTTCCAGACGCTCGCTCAGACTGGTAACCAAACCTCGGACAGCAAGCGATATTTCACTGATCATCCCATCGGGGGCATTAATCTGCTGAGCAAGTTCTTTTAATCTTGAGTTCTCCAGCAGACGTTCCTCCCAAACAAAATTTTTCCCCATGCTCGCCACACCGCGCTCAAGAATATTTGCATCTGTCCAGCTCACAAGATGAACCGGCAGCGCATCCAGCACTTCATTGGCAATTAGCACCCCGGAAATGCTTTCTGGCAGCGCATCCAACCAGTGTATGCGGTCAATTAAATGAGGCACGCGCCTTTTCAGCAGTTTCTGCTGCCGGTCACGCAAATCAGGGCTGACTTCCAATATATCGTAACGCACTGGCAGGCGCCCCCTCCTTTCCAGCTCGCTCAATACATCAGCAGCCAACTTGCCACTGCCTGCACCAAGTTCAATGATATGCAGCGCAGTCTGTGGCATGATTTCAATTAGTTGCAGTGCAAGGGTACAACCAAACAATGATGAAATTTCTGGCGCGGTGACAAAATCTCCGGCCTCACCCAACTTACACGTCCCGGTACTGTAATAGCCCAGCCCAGGTGCATACAAGGCCAGTTCCATAAAACGCGCAAACTGAATCCATCCGCCCTGCAACGCGATTTCCTGATGAATCAGATCACGCAATTCGTCGCTGTGCGCTTGAGACTCCGGGGAGGGGACTGGCAGTGAAAGCATGATTGAAAAATTGGGATGTGTTAAATTGCAGGCTGCAAGTTTAGTGGAGAGTTCGGTGCAAGGTAAAGTAGTATTAGTCACAGGAGGAGCAAAACGCGTTGGGGCTGCAATATGCCGCAGACTGCATGCAGCAGGGGCAAGCATCGCTCTGCATTACCGCTCCTCCTCACTGGATGCAGCAACTTTGCATTCCAGTCTGAGGGCTCTGCGCCCTGATTCTTCATTGCATATCCAAGCCGACCTATTGGATCCGCAAGCCATCTTCAGCTTAGTGGAAAAAACCATCGATCACTTTGGGCGCCTGGATGGGTTAGTTAACAATGCCTCCAGTTTTTTCGCGACGTCATTGGACGAAGTGAATGATCAGAACTGGAACGACCTGATCGGGACCAACCTCAAAGCTCCATTACTGCTCGCACAGGCGGCAGCAAAAGAGTTACGGCGCAATCATGGCGCCATAGTGAACATAGTGGATATCCATGCCGAACGTCCCATGCACGGGCATTTGCTATACAACATCGCAAAAGGCGGCTTGGCAGCACTCACACGGGCTCTGGCACAGGAGCTGGCACCGCAGGTCCGCGTCAATGCGATTTCTCCCGGCGTCATTGTGTGGCCTGAAAACGCAGAATGGGGCAATGAGACACTGCGGAGACAAATCATCGGACAAACCCTGCTTAAACGGGAGGGCGAACCCGAAGACATCGCACGTACGGTATCATTTTTATTAAATGATGCTCCCTATATTACCGGACAAATTATTTCGGTAGATGGCGGGCGCAGTGTCCACCTTTGAAAAACAATATGAATGACATTATAAAACCTATCCAATTTGAACATCATTCCGGAAACTTCAACCGCCTTCGCGGACGGCTGGAACAGCAAGTTGGCCGTGCTGTGGGGGACTTCAACATGATTGAAGAAGGCGACACCATCATGGTGTGCATGTCGGGTGGCAAAGACTCATACACTCTGCTGGAAATTCTGCGTACGCTGCAAAAACGCGCACCAATCGACTTTCGTCTTATCGCAATGAATCTCGATCAAAAACAACCGGGTTTCCCCGAGCACGTATTACCGAATTATTTCAAATCAATAGGCATCGAGTACCGGATTGAAACCCAGGATACTTATTCCATTGTTAAAGAAAAAATTTCCACAGGGAAAACTACCTGTTCACTCTGCTCCCGCTTGCGTCGCGGCATCATCTATCGCATAGCCGGTGAACTGGGGGCAAACAAAATTGCACTGGGGCACCATCGGGACGATATGATAGAAACCTTGTTCCTAAACATTTTCTTCGGCGGAAAACTCAAGGCTATGCCACCCAAACTAGTTACTGATAAAGGTGAGCATATTGTAATTCGCCCACTGGCGTATTGTGCAGAAAAAGATATTGCATATTTTGCCCGCGCCATGAAATTCCCAATCATTCCATGCAATTTGTGCGGCTCACAGGAAAACTTACAACGCCAGAATATCAAGGAAATGTTAGCTTCCTGGGAACGTCAGTACCCCGGTCGCACACAGTCCATCTTTACAGCCATGCAAAATATTAAGCCATCCCACCTTATGGACAGCAATCTTTTTAATTTCAAAAATATCAACATGGAAAACTTCTTAGGGGAAGGTGATATCGCGTTTGATGGAAATTGATCGTGCCTCACATAAAAATTTAACTTGCCGGCCTGTAAAAAACCTGCCACTTATCTCCCGACATCCTGATCCACTGCCTATCATCGCATCCAGCAATCCCATCTTAGCTACCACCCGACACATGTAAAACCTCGGCAACCTGCCTAGCATCAACCAGTAACCCCCCCACAGCACAACCATCCGATTCGCACAAAAACGAATAAATATATTGCATTGAACATCAAAAACAAGTCATGCTGAAATGTTTATATATAATCTCGGTAAATTTACAACACAAAGTGCAGGAAAAAGACACTAAGCAAAACACTCAGCCACCTAATTCATTATGACCAGAATTATTTCAAATTTGCAGGCAGTCCATGATGCCATAGCTCAAGCAGCGCGTATGGCTCATCGACAAAAAGAAAATATCGAATTAGTGGCCGTAAGTAAGGGATTTTCTGCTGATGCGGTACGTGAGGCGCACCAAGCCGGACAACTTGCTTTCGGAGAAAGCTATATTCAGGAAGCCATCAATAAAATTGAACTGACGCGCGATCTGCCACTGCAATGGCATTTCATCGGGCCAGTACAGAGCAATAAAACACGCGCTGTATCTGCACACTTTACATGGGTGCACAGTCTTGACCGTTTGAAAATCGCTGAACGCCTGTCTAAACAGCGGCCCTCAAATTTGCCACCGCTCAATATATGCATACAGGTTAATGTAAGTGGAGAAGACAGCAAAAGCGGCATCGCCCCTGAAGAAGTAACGGAATTGGCACTGGCTGTAGCGCGTTTGCCACAACTAAAATTGCGCGGACTGATGACCATCCCGGCGCCAGCAGAAGAACCTGAAACCCAACGCATCCCATTTTTTAAACTACATCAGCTAATGCGCCAGATCAACAAACTAGGACTATCTTTAGATACTTTATCAATGGGAATGTCACATGATCTTTGCGCGGCAATACTTGAAGGTGCAACCATCGTGCGCATCGGCAGAGCAATCTTTGGTGAAAGAATTTACGGAGAAAATCAATGATGGTTTGTTTTGTCGGTGGCGGCAACATGGCGTCTGCACTGATTGGCGGAATGCTTAAACAGGGCTTCAATGCCACACAAATATGCGTTGTCGAAATCAATATCAGCAGCCATGCGAAATTACAGCATGAATTTGGCGTGCGCGTCGTAACCGGACTGAAAGAAGGAATCGCAGGAAGCAATGTGATTATCTTGGCGGTCAAACCGCAGCAACTCCATGAAGTTGCTGCCAACCTGGCACCATTATTATCCGGACAATTGCTCATCTCTATTGCAGCGGGTATCCGGGCCACTGATTTGGCACTCTGGCTGGATACACAAAATATTGTACGCGCCATGCCCAATACACCTGCAATGATACAAACTGGAATAACCGGTTTATACGCATTACCCCAGGTAAACACGGAACTCCGTTACACAGCGCAAAAAATACTTGCTGCAGTTGGGAGCACTATTTGGCTAGAAAATGAAACGATGATGGACGGCCTTACTGCGATTTCTGGTAGCGGCCCAGCCTATGTATTTTATTTTATTGAAGCACTGCAGCAGGCAGCCGTAGAACTTGGCTTCGACCACGAAACAGCACGGCATTTAGCTCTCCATACCTTTATCGGCGCATCCAAACTTGCCGATGTAAGCAGCGATGACGTGCGTATACTTCGGGAACGTGTCACTTCCAAAAATGGCACGACCGAACAAGCTATACGCACCATGGAAAACCATTCGGTCAAAAAACATATCATTGAGGCTGTAAATGCTGCTGCCAGACGTTCCAAAGAAATAGGCGACGAACTGGGGAATTCACAATGCTGAATGACGCACTTCAATTGTTGCTAGACACCCTGTTACAGCCATTCACAGTGATATTACTGTTGCGCTTTCACTTACAATGGCTGCGTGCTCCAATGCGCAATCCATTCGGTGCATTCATTATATCGTTAACCAATTTTCTGGTACTACGAACTCGCCGCTTTATTCCCTCCGCCCTGGGATTAGATACAGCATCTCTGTTACTAGCTTATACAATGGAAATGATTTACCTGAGCATTACCCTTTGGCTGTCCATTTCACCTATCGGTTTCCCGGTAGCTGGCTTGCTGATATTGACATTGATTAAATTGATAAATATCAGCATTTACCTGCTAATGGCTGCATTATTAATCCAAGCGCTGTTATCATGGTTCAATCCCCATTCGTCAATGGCAGGGGTGGCCGCTTCAATAACCAAACCTTTTCTTCTCCCCCTGCAACGGCGTATCCCTGTATTCGGGAATATTGATCTCTCCCTATTTTTATTATTTATCCTATGTCAGCTTATCCTCATCGTACCAATGCACTGGCTGGAAAAAATGGCCAGGAGTCTATTCTGACAATGTGGCACCAACACAAAGAAGGAGTTATTTTCCTATCGCTATACATACAGCCAGGCGCCAAACGCAATGAAGTGATTGGCCTGCATGGGAAAGCTCTGAAAATTCGTTTGGCAACGCCACCCATTGAAGGACGCGCCAATGAAGCTCTGCTACGATTTATCGCCAATAAATTTAGCGTTCCGATTCGGAATGTTGAATTAAAACAGGGAGCGCGATCGCGCCATAAGATAGTGCTAATAAATGGCAGCACAATAAAACCAGAGTGCCTGCTCGATATGAATGCACCATCCCAAGATAGCGTTTAATCTACTGAACCCGGTTAAAATTGATACCCATTTTTTAATGGGACGTCAGTATCGCAGCCGGGCTGCCAGCCCATCATTTCTAAAATTCAAAAGCTGCGCTGAGTTCATCCAGACGCGAATAGACCCCGTAATCTTTGTATGCTGCAAGAGCCTCCTTTAAATCTGCAAGAATTTCAGGCCTTTTTTCTTCTAATTCTTCTGGCAGATTCATCATTACCAGCCCCCATGTCATCCAACCTCTTTTACCCATCATTCTTCCATTGGTAATTTTGAGGCGCACAAATATCAATGTTCCTTTCCAGTAAAAAGTGAAATCATGCTGATTCCGAAACTCATCCGCCCCCGTCACAATCCATCGAAGATAAATATCGCGTTCCCGGTCAACAGTCCAATCAAGCCGTACCTCCGATTTTCCATAGCAACGATTGATTTCCTCCAAACCATATTTCTTAATATCTTCATCTGCTACAAATTCGTTCACAAAAGCCATTAATTCTTCTCCTGTTCATATTCTGGTGCAGATTAGCTGACCCATGAAACATTATTATTTTTTATAAACCAAAATTTATCCATTGCAATCATAGCATTTCGTTATCTCATAGAAAACCATCCTTCTATGCTGCAATATTAACTTTTAACCGTACTTGTATAAATTTCCAGGCAATGAATTGCACACATGTTCTTTACAACTGCCCAAATATCGAAGTTTAGACAAATCAAATCTTTGTGTTACTTCCCAGAATGAACTGACAAGGAATGGCTACGTCATAGTGGTACTGGTATCAATTATGAGAAATCGGATTGATATCCCTGCTTAATTTAGTGCTGAATTTAGGGACGGATAACTGTTTCAATTCACAACCCCTCCATCTTCCTTGATTTCGGAATAACATCTGCTATGCGGAAACACTATCCGGAAAGTGCTACCCCTGCCTTCCTCACTGACAATTTCCAGTTGCGCCTGATGTCGGCTGGCAATATGTTTAACGATAGCCAACCCCAAGCCTGTACCCCCAGTTTCTCTTGAGCGGCTACGATCCACCCGATAAAAACGCTCTGTGAGGCGCGGAATATGCTTCTGTGCAATTCCTATACCACTGTCCTGCACACTAAATACCAACTGATCTCCCTGCGCATACCAACTAATCAAAATATGCCCTCCTTGAGGAGTATAACGAATTGCATTGGATATCAGGTTAACAAATGCACTATGAAGTTCATCCCTGCTTCCAAGCAGATTAGAGCTACTCAGCAACTCCAAGCGCAAAACATGTTTCTCTGCGCTTAAAGTCTGCCCCTCCTGGTATAATGTGTGCAAAAATACTGACATATCCAGAATTTCTTCCTGCAACGCATTCCGCACATCTTCCAGCCTGGACAAAGCGAGTAGATCATCCACAAGTCGCTCCATATGCCGGGCCTGTTCGCTCATTAAGTACAGCGCACGCCGCGCCATCCCATTCTCGAGATTGGGCATATCATTCAAAGTCTCGACAAAACCTGTAACTACCGTTAACGGTGTGCGTAATTCGTGCGATACATTGGCGACAAAATCACGACGCATCGTTTCTATACGCTCCAGATGAGTAATATCGCTGCTGATCAATAATAGCTTGCTATTGCCATAATGAATCAGCTTAATCGACAAAGATAGCCCATTTTGCCGAGTGCCACGTAACACCATGGGTTCATTGAAATCATGCAGGGCAAGATACTGTACAAACTCAGGCTGGCGTGCCAGGTAGGTAATCTGCTGACCAATATCGCGCTTGCAATCCACGCCAAAATGTTGCTCAGCCAAAGGATTACACCATTCAATGTGGTAAGTCTCATCAAGTATGACTACCCCTTCCGGCAATGCCGAAATGGCCTGTTCCATATGCTGTAGCGCCGCTACACGTTGTGCATGCTCTTCCCGGTGCTGGCGCATCATCCGGTTTATCCGAATAAATGCCTCCTCCCACAGCCCAAAACCATCAGGAACAATACGCTTATCGGGGTCCGCCAGCCAATAATCAAGTGCCACAAGCTGACGCACATGCAGAAACATGTATAGCAGCAAAAATACAACATAAAACAGAGCAGCAGTTAGTGCCCCAAAGATCGCCCAGAATAGGAGAGAAAATAACAAAAAAACCAAAGGAACAACAGATGCACGCCACCAATAATCAGACATGGTAGAGCCTTATATAAATTCAAACCACGCCACGCTTGGATGCATGAAATAACCGTTCCATATTGCCTAATTGCATGAGAAACGGTAACCGCTTCCTCGCACGGTTTGAATCAAATTATCCAGACCGAATGGCTCAAGCGCTTGACGCAAACGACGGATATGCACATCGACGGTACGCTCTTCTACAAACACGTGGTCCCCCCAAACATTGTCAAGCAACTGCGAACGGCTATAAACCCTCTCTGGATGAACCATAAAGAAATGCAGCAATCGAAATTCAGTCGGCCCCAAATCTACCATTGTTCCATTCGCACTGATACGATGCATCACTGGGGATAACTCTAACCCGCCTGCAGATATCGTTTCATCGCTTATCTGTGGCACCCGTCTCCGAAGCACTGCACGAATGCGAGCCATCAGTTCACGCGGCGAAAAAGGCTTGGTTATATAATCATCCGCCCCGGATTCCAGACCCAGAATTTTGTCACGTTCTTCAGTGCGAGCAGTCAACATAATAATGGGAATGTGACGGGTGCGCTGATCCGCGCGAAGACGGCGCGCCAATTCCACCCCACTCATACCGGGCAGCATCCAGTCGAGCAGAATCAAATCTGGAAGGGAATGACTGATATGCAGCCAAGCACTTTCAGCATCATCAACCTTGAGCGCAAGATGCCCGCATTGCGCTATATTGAACATCAAGAGTTCCTGTATTGCCGGTTCATCTTCCACTACCAGAATTTTCGCGGTCATGATTCTTCCCGTTGATCACATAAAACATAATATGCATGATATGTCAGATTTGTGACAACAACATGACAGCTGCATTCTGCAATCAACATGAGATACGGCGGCGACTTTTCAGATCAGGCAGCAATGAACCAATCACCATGCCGGATATACTCATCAATAGACCTGCCAACTGCGGTGGCCAGAGCCCTTCAGGATTAAAAATTTCAAGCAACAGCCAGCAAGACAACCCGCCGGAAATTGCAAATAACGCACCCTGCGTGTTCGCGCGTTTCCAGTACAACCCGCTCACCAGCGGGACAAAAGCAACAACCAAGGTCACCTTATATGCATTCCCAACCATAGTATAAATGCTCGAAGAGGACTTAAGGGCAAACAAGGTAACTATCAGGGCAAAGCACGCAACAACCGTGCGCATAGTCCACAAGAAGTGCCGATCACTCTGGTGGCCTATAAGGCCTTTCAGGATATTTTCGGCAAACGTTACGGAAGGTGCCAGCAACGTCCCGCTGGCGGTACTCATAATTGCAGAAAGCAGGGCTCCAAAAAACATCACTTGGGCAAACACCGGCGTGTGCTCCATGATCAATGTAGGCAGAATCAGCTGAGAATCTTTATCAATCAACCTGGCTACCATACCCGGATCAATCAGCGTAGCGGAATAAGCTAGGAACAGCGGAACAAAAGCAAACATAAAATACAGAATGCCACCAAGTAACGCGCCACGTACGGCCGTTTTCTCACTTTTTGCGGACATTACACGCTGAAATACATCCTGTTGGGGAATGGAACCAAGCATCATGGTTACCGCCGCTCCAACAAACGCCAGTATATCCCTGGTCTCCATGCGCGGCCAGAAATCGAATTTATTCGCCTGGACTGCATGATCTATTACCATAACAACCCCACCCGCCATGCCAGACAATAACCAAGCCAGGTACAGCATCCCAAAAACGATGATCGTCATCTGAAGAGCATCTGTCATGGCCACCGACCACATACCGCCAAACATGGTGTATACCAACACAATGACTGCCCCAACCACCATGCCTTCTCCAGGTGAAATTGCCCCCTGAGTGATGAAGGAAAAAACCAGACCCAGTGCTGTAATTTGTGCGGCAACCCAGCCCAGATAGGAAGTAATGATAGCCAAGCTGGTCAGCACTTCTACCGTACGGTTGTAGCGTAGACGGAAATAGTCGCCGACGGTAATGAGATTCATCCGATACAGTCTGGAAGCGAAGAACAATCCCACCAGAATAAGACACATGCTGGCCCCGAAAGGATCTTCAACTATCCCTCCCAATCCTTCCTGAACAAACCTTGCTGATATCCCCAGCACCGTCTCAGCGCCAAACCAAGTAGCAAATACTGTAGCGGTAACAATATATAACGGCAAATGCCGCCCGGCCATTACATAATCCTTGACATTTCGTACTCGGGTAGCCGCGTACAAACCAACCCCAATGGAAACCATCAAATAAAGAATAACTAACCAAATTAACATAAGAAGCCTGCAGAAACTTTACAAAGAGCGCGGATTGTAGCAGTCATCAGGAAACTTGAAGATCAATAAAAAAGGCTCCCGGGGGAGCCTTTTAGGACAACCGATATGACGGTGTACAACGATTACAAATCTCCAGCATGCTCGGCCAGATATTTCGCCACACCTTCTGAAGATGCATCCATTCCAGCCTTTCCTTTCTTCCAGCCAGCTGGGCATACCTCGCCATTTTGCTCAAAGAACTGCAATGCGTCCACCATGCGCAACATTTCATCAATATCGCGACCAAGAGGCAGATCATTCACAACCTGATGGCGTACTATACCATTACGGTCAATCAAAAATGAGCCTCGAAAAGCCACGCCATCCTGATGTTCCACATCATAGGCACGGCAGATATCATGTTTAACGTCAGCAACCAGAGGGTAACGCACCGGGCCAATCCCCCCTTTGTCAACCGGCGTATTCTTCCAGGCCAGATGAGTAAACTGGGAATCAATGGAAATACCAATTACCTCGGTTTGCCGTTTGCTGAACTCATCCAGCCGATGATCAAAGGCGATCAGCTCGGAAGGGCAGACAAATGTAAAATCCAGCGGATAGAAAAATACCACGCCATACTTCCCACCCAGCTGTTTTTTCAAATTAAAGGTTTCGTTTATTTCATTGTTGCCCATTACTGCAGCCGCAGTAAAATCAGGAGCAGGTTTTCCGACCAGAACAGCCATGATATTTTCCCTTTAGTTGACTTATTTCCAAGGTATGAAATTTAGCGAGTGGGCGAGTAGATGTCAACCAGAACACCCGAAACTAACCGGTACAAATTACACCGCATTCATTTCAGCATATGTCATTCCATGCCGGATTGATCATAGTTTTTAGTGGATTAGTTCCCACTTTGTGAATTTCTTACCCATGTCAAATTTTCAACCGGAAGTGTGCGCTCAGTATAAATAAAATAAGAGGGCTTGCCTTTTCCACCGGACGCCCTGAAAACAAAGCTAGCCGGTTTTTTCTCATCTTGGGCAATTCTAAGGGCTGCATATAACGCATCCAGAGTATCAACCTTCTGTCCATTGATGGAATTGAGTACATCCATTTTTTCAATTTCTTTAAAATTCCCCAGCGAACCTTCTTCAACATAATAAACCGCAATCTTGCCCGGATTAAAATCATCTTTTCCCATATGGGGTGGGGTTTCACAAAAAAGCGCCCCGGAAAACATAACGCATGCTTTGTCGTTTACTTTCTTTGCAGCCTCCAGCTTTCCATTTATTACCATATCCTGCCCTTCGCGCCGAATTCGGACAGAAACTTCACCTAGCCTTCCACGAAGGGCATGGATCAGCTGAGTTTCATTTTGAACGGATTCTGCTATCCCTGGCACGCCAAGGATTTCATCACCAGCCCGAAAATCAAACTCCACAGGGTCAAACAAACTACGGGCAACTTTAAGCTTTCCCCGTTCATTGGATGTCTTAAAAAAAACCAGAGGCAGATCAGGGGGAGAAGGATCCTTTCCTTCACGCAACAATTCCAGCACACGGCAAGCATATTTCATAGGTACGGCGAAATTACTGTTCTGCGCATCGCTCATGCTTGATGTGTTGATACCAACAATACGCCCGGAAGAAAGACTGATCAAAGGCCCCCCTGAATTCCCTGGATTAATTGGTGCATCGGTTTGCAGCATTTCCGAATCATATCTGGATGTATGCCCTGAAATAATGCCTCGCGTTCCGGTAAATTTTAATCCGTTCGGATGACCGAAAGTTCCTACGGTTAAGCCAACCGGTGGCAAATTTGTGCATTCCAGTTCGGGTAATGGAACCGTAACATTTTGTGCTTCCTTGCCAATACTGATGACCGCCAGATCAAGGAATGGATCCACATATTCTTTTTGCGCAGGTACAAACTCCCTGTCAAAAAAAGCGACTTCCAACCGTGCCGGTGAACGAGAAACTACATGGGCATTAGTCATAATCCAGCCACGTTCTTTATCCACGACAAATCCGGCACCGAACCCGGCACCCTTGTTATCACTCCCAAATGGAATAGAAACGGCTTTCCTAATTTGTACGGTATATTGCTGCGCCTTAGAAAAAACATCCTCATCATTTCCAGCGTGAGCTGAAATAATGCCTGCGAAAAAAAGTCCAACTATTATCCCGGTATAATTGGCTATGATATTTCCATCAATGGTTTTCAAATCAGATATATCCTAAAAAACAAATCCATGGGATTTACAGTCCCTGCCATCAATTCATAATTTTTCAACCAAGGAACAATCCCGTTAAGCCCATGAAATTACCGCAGCAAAAAAATTCTTAAATAAACCCAAGAATGCTTAACATACTAAGTGCACTCAAATAATCAAGGAGCTGAAAATCCGCCAGAAGAAGGAGACAAATGGTAATAATCAGGTGGGGGGGGAGGCGGTGTACCGCTTGGCGGTGGCGGCGGTATAGTAGCACCAGCAGCAGAAGGTTGAGGAGGTTTGGAGGCCGTTGAAGAAAATATTTTTGTGCCTTTAACAGTTGTCTGCCGGGAATAATCGAATCCTCCAGGAACAGGGACGCGATGCCCTTTCACATACATGCACTGCTGATAGGCATGGTCATAGCGCTGCTGAAGACTGTATCCCGAATATTCCCCCGCACTGGAGCCAGCGACGGAACCAAAAATCAAACCGGCGCCAGCCCCTGCGGCAGCACCTTCATGCCCACCCATCAATGCACCTGCCGCTGCACCGATTGCAGTCCCAACCACTGCACTTTTTACGCCACTATCCGCTGCAGAAGAAGCTGCCGAACCACCGCCAATCTGAGTGCTGGCATATTGCCTGCAATCCATATCATCCATGCGAAATTGATCAAAATTTTTTCCCGTACCCGGCAACACAAGCACATCCGGACCAGTCGGGATCGACGTACATGCTCCCAGCGCCAGCACCAGGCCTAACAGGGTTGAAAACCGGACTATTTTAAGATTCATGGCATAGAGGGCTTTTCTAGATTATCTGGAACAGACTTGCCTGTCGCAGGTTGATCGCCTGAAGCAGGCGCCGGTTCGGGGGCAACCCTCAGCCATCCGCCAGGACATTGAGCAACATATGGATAATATCCTTTGGCATCGACACAGTAATACCACCAGGATCCCTGTTCCTCCTGAGAATAAGAATCTGGCTGGGCTTCCTGCACAACTTCCTGCTGATTGTCACCCCGTTCAATGTAAACCACAGGTGCAGGCTGCACTACGGGATACGTAGGAACAACGGGCGGATAATAATAGGGCATCCCGTAGAAGCCGGATCCGTAAAATCTGGAACCATAGTATGGATTATATCTGTAGTGATACCCAATAGGTGCACCAAAGTAAATCCCCACTCTCGATCCGCCACGCCATCCTTGACCACCATAACGGTGACCGCCTGAAGGAGGAGCATGCCTGACTCCACCGTGCCCACCACTCATGCCAGGCCCTCCTCCTCTGCCCCCCGGACCTCCGCCCGGCCTGGCTGCCTGTGCGAAAGCCGTATCACTTATCCAGGCTCCAGCCGACAAAATAAAAATCAGCATTGTCAAACACCTGTTAATTTTAAGCGCCTTCATTATTTCTCTCCCTATCGGACAGATACGCAGCTCAAGCGATGGTAACACCAGCCTTCAATACAACCTCGAAACGATCGCCTTATTCAAGAAATTTAAAAAACTGATCAGCAACCGATATACTATCCCTACTCTTCATCATCAATAATACGCTAGAAAGCCACTCTCCACACCAAAAACGCATGGCCAGTGGGACCGTTGACAACTAATTCTGGCATGAACATCATCACCCTGACCTGAAACATGCCTGGGTTCTTCCTGCCAACATTAACCCTAAAACTTACAGCCAGCTGAATTTTGAACTCCAAGGACACAAGCCAGTCTATCTTTTTTTACCAAATCATCCTCCATCCTGACTGCAATGAGATGATGCAACACTGAAAATTCACTCGTTCATAAATACGAAGATCTTATATTCGCTGGCGTACATACTGACACACCCTACGAATAGAATATATCCACTAAATTGACTGAATGGAAGTGACACCCTGGCACCAGAACCCATTCTGGATATCCAACTCTGCCACCAGACACTATATCCATGCAATATTAAACACAGTTATGGAACTGGAAGGAATATCTCAACAACTGAAATCAGAAAAACTGATCTCAAGCTGACATCAAGTATCATCCAGATGTCCCCAGCGCAACAAATGCTGAAGAAAAATTCAAGAAAATTACATAGAGCATCATAAAACACTCCACAAGAAGCAACGGAAACTTCAACCTTCAGTTTAAAAGAATATTTCAAGAGGAGATAACCATGAAAATTGAGCACACTGAAGTACTCTGGATGGATCAATATCAAAAACTATCTTTCACAGACCTGGCCAAATTATCTGGGCTATCAGAAGAAGTGCTTACCGAACTGGTTAACTACGAAGCCATTGTGCCCATCGAAATAGATGCAGAAAAACAGACTTTCGATGCAAGCTGCCTGGCAATCGCAAAAACCGCTTGCCGTTTGCAGAATGATTTTGGACTGGACACGCATGGCCTGGCTGTCACCCTTACGCTGCTTGCCAGAATTCAAGACCTGGAAACCCAGCTGCACGACCTTCGCATGCAACTGCCAAGGCAGATTTAGAATAAATTTTTGATACATAAAATACAGGACAAAAACACTCTGTGTAAGCAGATAAATGCTGTATTGATTCCTCGCACAACTTTCCCAGAAACCTGATGTACCCTTCCAAGATTATTGCTGCACCCATATAGTTGATAATTATTGAAGAGATTGACCGGCCTCCATACCAAATGCAACACATGCGAATTTTATTGATTTTTCTGTCCGCAACATCTGCGGATTCCTGGCGAGCCACAAGCTCCATTGTTGATACAATTAAACACCTGGAATCAAACACGGATTGAATCATGTGCGGAATTATCGGAGCCATAGCCAAAAACAATGTCGTTCCCGTCCTTCTTCAAGGTTTGCAGCGCTTGGAATACCGGGGCTACGACTCTGCCGGCCTCGCTACCATTGACAACAACAAACTGCAACGCATCCGCAGCATCGGGCGCGTTGCAGATTTAGCCAGGCAAAGCTCCACTGCCTGTGGATATATCGGTATTGCCCACACACGCTGGGCAACACACGGAGAACCCAGCGAACGGAATGCGCACCCACATCTAAGTGGCAATCTCATTGCCGTAGTGCATAACGGCATCATCGAAAATTACGAAGAACTGCGCATGCAGTTGACCACGCAAGGTTTCCTGTTCACCTCAGATACAGATAGCGAGGTCATCGCCCATCTGATCCATAGCCACTATTCACGCGGAAACAGCCTTCTGGCTGCCACCCAGACAGCCATTGGCCAATTAACTGGAGCTTACGCCATTGGTGTGATGGCTGCAGACAACTCGAACCAGATCATTTGCGCACGCAAAGGTAGTCCGTTGCTATTAGGGTTGGGAACAGATGGCCATTACATTGCATCGGATCTGTCCGCCCTGCTACCGATAACCAACAACATCTTGTATCTGCAAGATGGTGATGTGGCTGAAGTGAGCCTGAGCGGATATCAAATATTTGATGCCAATGGAAATACCGTAGAGCGCGCGGTAAACATTTGCAAACTCCACAGCAGCAAAGCAGAACTGGGAGAATACCGCCACTACATGCAGAAAGAAATTCACGAACAACCCCAAGCACTAATAAACACACTGGAAGGAGTCTGTAATAGCCAAGCGCTGGTTCCTGGCATTTTTGGAGCCGATGCGGCCAGAATTTTCCCACAAATCGAAAAAATCCTGATCCTTGCCTGTGGCACAAGTCACCATGCCGGCATGGTTGCACGTTACTGGCTCGAAGAAATAGCAGGCATTTCCTGTACCGTGGAAATCGCCAGTGAGTACCGCTACCGCGTGAGCGTACCTGATCCCGGATCTCTAGTGCTGACCATATCCCAATCAGGCGAAACCGCCGATACCCTTGCTGCGCTCAATCACGCCAAGGATCTGGGCCACACCCATACCCTTTCCATATGCAATGTACCGGAAAGCGCACTGACCAGACTTTCCGGACTGCACTTTCTGACCCATGCCGGCCCCGAAATTGGCGTTGCATCCACCAAGGCATTCACCACGCAATTAGCGGCATTATTTATACTTACGCTGATTCTCGCCAAACAGCGCGGGGGGCTGGACTCCAAAGAAGAGTACAATTACCTGCATGCATTGCGCCATTTACCCACCGCAGTCGATTCGGTACTCAAGCTCGCACCTGACATTGCACGGATAGCCGAGCGCTTTTCCGACAAACGCCATGCGCTATTCCTCGGACGCGGACTGCACTACCCCATTGCGCTGGAAGGAGCTCTCAAACTAAAGGAAATATCCTATATACATGCCGAAGCCTACCCTGCCGGAGAACTGAAGCATGGGCCACTGGCCCTAGTGGACAAAGAGATGCCGGTGATCGCCGTTGCCCCGAACGACACATTGCTGGCCAAGCTCAAATCCAACCTTCAGGAAGTCCGCGCACGTGGGGGAGAACTTTACGTATTCGCCGATGCCGGGACGCGCTTTCATTCAGGAGATGGCTTGCACCTGATACAGATGCCCGAGCATGCCGGTTACCTGAGTCCCATCCTGCATACCATTGCACTACAGCTACTGGCCTATTACGTCGCCCTACAAAAGGGAACCGATGTCGATAAGCCCCGTAATCTGGCTAAGTCAGTTACCGTGGAGTGAGTCGGTTGCAATATTATTTCTGGACTGCATGCAGGATGTATCCATGGCGTTGATTCATTAGTACCAGAAAACAGCAAGCCATCCCGGTCAATTAAACAAATCTTGGTTCCCGGCGATTCGCAAAAGAGCGCGCAACTCATGTCAACGACATGGCTTCCCTTATATAATGCGGCTCCTTGAAATCTGTTGTACTAAATTTCTCATGCTGCTCGTTTCCCCAAACCCCCGTCCACGATTCACCCAGTTACATGGTTCATCCGATGCCCTGGCACTGGCCCAGTATGCCGGCCAGCATGCACCGCTGGCAATCATTTCAGCCAGTGCTCTGGAGGCTCAACGGCTGGTTGAGGAAATCCCTTTTTTTTCCCCTGACCTGCGCGTACATCTGCTCCCGGACTGGGAAACTCTTCCCTACGATCATTTTTCGCCACACCAGGATCTGATCTCCGAACGACTGGCTACGCTGCATCATATCCGCAGCCAGTCGTGCGACGTAATCGTCGTCCCGATTACCACTGCACTTTATCCACTGCCGCCTGTGGAATACCTAGCAGCATATACTTTCTTCCTCAAGCGCGGAGAGAAACTGAATACCGGCAAATTGCGCGAACAAATGACCCTGGCTGGCTACACCCATGTCCAGCAGGTTCTGATGCCCGGGGAATACTGCGTACGAGGCAGTCTGATTGACCTTTTCCCGATGGGCAGCGTCGCACCGTACCGAATAGATCTTTTCGACGACGAAATTGATACGATTGCCACCTTTGATGTCGATACTCAGCGCACCATCTACCCAGTTCAGGATATACGCCTGTTGCCGGCACGTGAATTTCCGTTGGACGAAACCGGCCAGACACGTTTCCGTAGTAATTTCCGCGACCGTTTTGAGGGGGATCCATCCAAATCTGGAATTTACAAGGGAATAAGCAATGGCACTCCTCCTGCCGGAATTGAATATTACCTGCCACTATTTTTCGAACGTACCGCTACCCTGCTGGAATATTTGCCTGCCCATGCCACGTTGTGCCTGCATCACAACGTAAGTGCCGCCATTGCCACTTTTGCAAAGGATGCCCAGTCCCGTTACAACCTGCTGCGCGGCGATCCGCAACGCCCCTTGCTGGAACCACGGGAACTATTCATGAGCGCGGAAGATTTTTTCATCGCCGCTAAGAATTTCAACAGAATTGATCTGGTTGAAGCCGTCGTCGCTTCCCCCCGGACTGATCTCGACGCAGAAACCGAAAATTACAAGAATTCAGAACTGCCCTCTGAGGAAGGAACATCAAAGCACCTTGTACCGTGTGCCACTCAAAAATTGCCCGACATTGCGGTTAACCGCCGGGCAGACATCCCAGTCCATGCACTTCAGGATTTTCTGCAAAACCACCGTGGCCGTGCACTATTGCTGGCCGATAGCCTTGGTCGGCGCGAAATCATGGCCGAATATCTGCGCGAATACGGCCTGACACCTGCACTCTGCGAGAACTATGCCCAGTTCCTGAATAGTAGCGCCCCTTTCATGCTTTCCGTGGGGGGAATACAAAATGGCTTCATGCTGACGGATGAACAACTGGCGATTATTACCGAAAATGAATTGTATGCCTCACAACCTCGCAACCGGGCTGCACGCCCGGCCAAAAAAAGCAGCATAGAAGGAATGCTGCGCGACCTCTCCGAACTCAAGCAGGGCGACCCGGTAGTACATGAACAACACGGCATTGCCCGTTATCAAGGGCTGGTAAACCTGAACCTTGGTGAAGGCGAAAACGAATTTCTGCTGCTGGAATATGATGGCGGAGACAAGCTATATGTCCCGGTAGCCCAACTGCACGTAATCAGCCGGTACAGCGGAGGCGCTCCGGAATCTGCACCATTACACAGACTGGGTAGCGGTGCCTGGGAGAAAGCCAAGCGGCGAGCCATGCAGCAGGTTCGAGACACTGCCGCCGAACTGCTCAATCTGTACGCGCAGCGCGCCATGCGCAAAGGACATCAATTCAAGTTACTGCAGCATGATTATGAAGCATTTTCCGCCGGCTTTGGTTTTGAAGAAACACCCGATCAGGCCGCTGCCATTACAGCAGTGATTTCCGACCTGCAAAGCGGCAAACCCATGGACCGGCTTATCTGTGGAGATGTAGGTTTCGGTAAAACGGAAGTTGCCCTGCGCGCAGCCTTTGTTGCTGCGATGGATGGGAAGCAGGTGGCCGTTCTGGTACCCACTACCCTGCTCGCAGAACAACACTATCAGAATTTCTGCACCCGCTTTGCCGACTGGCCCATCAAAATTGGCCAGCTGTCACGCTTCCGCTCTGCCAAGGAGCAGACCCAACTGCTAAAAGATATGGAAGATGGCCGTGTGGACATCATGATCGGGACACACAAACTGATCCAGAAAGGAATACGATTCCAAAATCTGGGACTGATCATTATTGACGAAGAACATCGTTTTGGTGTGCAGCAAAAGGAGCGCCTCAAGTCTCTGCGTGCCGAAGTAGATGTACTCACCCTTACCGCCACCCCGATCCCGCGCACTCTGGCAATGTCTCTGGAAGGATTGCGTGATTTTTCAGTTATTGCCACTGCACCACAACGCCGCCTGTCAATCAAAACCTTTGTCAGCAATTTCAGCCAGGGCATTATTCGAGAAGCGGCGCTGCGTGAACTAAAGCGCGGTGGCCAGATTTATTTCCTGCATAACGAAGTAGAAACCATCGCCAACATGGCGGAGAAACTGGAAACGCTACTTCCCGAGGCACGCATCCGAATCGCACACGGCCAGATGGCAGAACGCGACCTGGAATCTGTGATGCGTGATTTTTACCAGCAACGCTTCAATGTACTGCTTTGCACAACCATTATTGAAACCGGTATTGATGTCCCTACGGCCAATACCATTCTCATTAACCGTGCAGACCGCTTCGGCTTGGCACAACTGCACCAGCTGCGTGGAAGGATCGGGCGTTCGCATCATCAGGCGTATGCATATTTGCTGGTGGACAACCTGGAAGGCCTCACTCCGCAGGCAAAGAAACGACTGGAAGCAATCCAGGCAATGGAGCAACTTGGCAGTGGTTTCTATCTTGCGATGCACGACCTTGAAATACGGGGCGCGGGAGAAGTGCTCGGGGAATCGCAAAGCGGAGAAATGCACGAGATTGGTTTCTCTCTTTACACGGATATGCTCAACGCAGCGATTACTTCCCTCAGACTGGGCCATGAACCGGATATGGCGCATCCTCTCGGGGTAGCCACGGAAATCAATCTGCACACCCCGGCCCTCTTACCCCATGATTACTGTAGCGACATCCACCAGCGCCTGGTTCTTTATAAACGGCTGGCCAACTGCACCAAACCGGAAGAACTGGACGACATGCAACAGGAATTGGTTGACCGATTCGGCCTTCTTCCTCCCCCTGCACATACACTTCTGGACTGCCACAGGCTTCGCATCACTGCCAAAAAGCTTGGTATAATGAAACTGGATGCTTCCAGCGAAGGGATCCAAATCCAGTTCATTCCCAATCCTCCAATCGATCCAGTACGCATCATTACGCTGATTCAAACCAAGCGCCAGTACAAATTGAACGGTCGGGACAAACTGAAGATTGAACTTAAATACAGCGATATCACCCAACGTGTTATGGCGGTCAAAAATTTTTTCAATGAGCTCTCGTAACCCGTTTTTTCAACGCAAAAAATTTCCGGATCCCTTTAATGAGCTCTCGTAACCCGTTTTTTCAACGCAAAAAATTTCCGGATCCCTTTGAGGAAATAACCGGCTGCCTTTTATCATTAACATACCCGTAACACATTATAGGCACATGAACTGCATTATTCAGGGCATACAATGCATCGCCCCTGCCCATCTGAACCATCTTATGGCGCTGACTGAAGCCTCTGGCATTGAACAGTCGGCAGAACATGCATACAGGTTATTGAATGCTCGGCCCCATGCCGATATTGCTGCCTTTTGTTACGAGCACCAGCTCGACTATGGCTTTGTACGTCCTGACCAGAAATTATCAGATTTCGGCCTGGTTGTGATGGATATGGATTCCACCCTGATCTCTATTGAATGCATTGATGAGATCGCCGATATGTTCCACATCAAGCCGCAAGTAGCGGCCATCACGGAAGCTGCAATGCGTGGAGAGATTGATTTCTGCGAAAGCCTGCGCCGCCGTGTAGCTTTACTGGCCGGTCTGGAAGAAAGCGCATTGCAGCGCGTTTATGACGAACGCCTGCAACTCAATCGCGGCGCCGTAACCATGTTGGATAAATTAAAACGAAATGGTGTCAAGATCATGCTGGTATCAGGTGGATTTGTCTTTTTTACCGACCGCCTGAAACAACGCCTGGATCTCGACTATGCTCGGGCAAACACACTGGAAATTGTCAACGGCAAGCTTACCGGCAACCTCCTGGGACCCATTCTGGATGCGCAAGGCAAGGCGGACTCTCTGGTTTGCATCCGTGATGAATTAGGACTCAGGCCGGAACAGGTCATTGCCATGGGTGATGGGGCCAATGATCTTAAGATGATGGCACAAGCAGGCGTCAGTATCGCCTATCACGCAAAACCGGTTGTACTCGCACAAGCCAGTTATGCGTTAAATTTTGCAGGACTGGATGGACTGGTAAACCTGTTTTCCAACTGAATCCAGTAGTCCATCTTGCACCGGGAATACGCAACACGCTATACCACCAATCCTATTACCGTTAACGACAAAAGAAACCAGACACTATGAATTTTAAAGAGTTTATCCTGTCTTTCAGAGTACACACCGCCCCCATTCCGCTCACCGAAAGAATACGTAGTGCGGTAATCAGCGGGATAGCCATTTTCCTGCTGGGATTCGCAATCCAATTCCTGCCGGAGTTCAACTTTCCCCTGGCCATGATTAGCTCAATCGCTGCTTCCACAGTGCTACTCTTTGTTGTACCGCACAGTCCGATGGCACAGCCATGGCCAGTATTCGGCGGGCATGCTTTTTCTGCGTTGGCTGGCTGGTTATGCGGTCAGTCCATCCAGGACCCAGTACTTGCGGCAGGTTGCGCGGTAGGACTTGCAATCATTCTGATGCACTCCTTTCATTGCCTGCATCCGCCTGGCGCTGCCACGGCACTCATGCTGGTATTATTTAACACACATTTCAATTCTTTGGGCTGGGCATGGGTTACCGGGGCAGTGCTGGCAAATACCGGAATTGCCTTATTACTTGCACTATTGATCAACAACCTGTTACCAGGCCGGCATTACCCGATGCGGCATACTCCAGAACCCATACTGAAGACAGATCATCTGCAACTGAAACGCGAAGACATTGAATGGGCGCTTACGCAAATTGATGGTGTAGTGGATGTCACGGAAGAAGACCTGATGGATATATACGAGCTTGCTATCCGGCATGCAAAAAGCCAAAAGAAAAACAACCCTAAATCCTGATTCAGCGCCTTAATGCGTCTGAAAATAGCGCTTATGTTTTCTCCCTCAATAACTTGAAAAATCCGTGACAGCACCGGGAATCCAAAAGCTGACTGCAAACAACCTGATTTTACCCCCCGGCACTGACATCACGCTGTTTACTCCTCAATGATCTCCACACGGGTCATCTCATCGCCCTGTTGGATAGCATGAACCACATCCATGCCTTCAATGACTTTCCCAAAAACCGTATGCTTCCCATCCAGATGAGGCTGAGGGCTATGCGTAATGAAAAACTGACTGCCATTACTATCAGGTCCTGCGTTCGCCATGGAAAGATATCCGGTACCGTGCTTGAGCGGATTACCGATGGTTTCGTCACCAAATCTGTAACCTGGCCCGCCTCTTCCGGTACCAGTCGGATCACCACCCTGAATCATAAAATCACGGATTACACGATGGAAACGGACGCCATTGTAAAAATCCTCGCGAGCCAGAAAAACAAAGTTATTTACCGTTTCTGGAGCATGCTGCGGATACAGTTCAATCACAATTTTTCCACGTCCAGTTTCAATCACAACTTTATATGATTTTTTTGGATCAATCTGCATTGCAGGGGGGGCTGTCCATTGCTTCGACATTTCTGATTTCCTTTTTTTAAAAAGTTACTTAGGTTTGAAACGAATCTCCAATACGAATCAAAATACCTGACAGTTCCAGTCCTCATCTGCCGGCTTGCCCAGCATGAACTGGCTATGCAGATTTTCTGAAAGCAATCATCACAGCCCATGCACCCAGCAACACATACAGCAGCAGGGACCACTCAGGTATACCCAGACCGAGAAGGGTCCAGCCCTTCTCGGCACATTCTCCAGAACCATGCATCAGCTCTTTCCATACTTCAGCCATGGGAAAACTTTCCAACATATAGTCCAGACCCGGTCCACAGGCAGGCACCTGCTCTTTAGGTAAATGCTGCAACCAGATATGCCGGCCAGCGGCAGCCACACCGCTTATCGCCAGGAAAGACAACAGTCCTGCGTATGCTTTCGCGCCACCCCGTCCAGGGTTATGCAACGCAGCCATTGCAAACAGAACAAGCATGGCAATAAAAATTACGCGCTGAATCATGCACAGAGGGCATGGCTCCTGATGCAACACATACTGCAAGTAAAGCGCCGTACCGAATACCACGGCAATGACCAATGCCGCAGCCAAATAAAACCAGCGATTCGAAAGCTTGTAGCACCTATTTGGAAATATCATCGTGCAATACCTGTATTATTTCTGGTTGCATCCGGATACTGAACTTGCCAGCATGACTAGGCAACAGATTTGTACTGCCCACGCAGCGTCCCGATTTTATTTTTCAGCAGCGCTATCGTGAAATCCACGTCCTCCAGGGTAGTGAACCGCCCCACGGAAAAGCGGATCGCACTGCGCGCCAGTCCGTCGCTGCACCCAAGGCTGCGCAGCACATAAGATGGCTCAAGACTTGCGGAAGTGCAGGCAGAACCACTGGATACGGCGATTTCACTTAACTCCTGGATTAGGGAGTCACCATCAACATGACCAAAACTGACATTGAGATTATGGGGAACGCGTTGCTTCAGATCACCGTTCAGATACACATCTGTCATACCGGACATGCCCTGCCACAGGCGGTCGCGCAAACTGCGTACCCTCTCGTTTTCAATCTCCATTTCCATTTTCGCAATGCGAAATGCTTCTCCCATTCCGGCAATCTGATGAGTAGCCAGGGTACCAGAGCGCATACCGCGCTCATGGCCGCCGCCGTGCATCTGCGCTTCAAGACGCACTCGCGGCCTGCGCCGCACATATAGTGCCCCGATTCCTTTCGGTCCATACGTTTTATGTGCAGAAAACGACATCAAATCCACATTAAGCCCACGCAGATCAATTGCAATTTTCCCGGTAGCCTGTGCAGCATCTACATGAAACAGAATGCCGCGTGCTCGGCAGATTTCCCCAATCGCGGCAATGTCCTGGATCACTCCGATTTCATTATTGACATACATTATCGAAACGATAATGGTATCCGGGCGCAACGCTGCCTCGAACTTTCCCAGATCAAGCAGTCCATTCGGCTCAGGGTCAAGATAAGTAGCTGAAAAACCATGCCTTTCCAGTTCAAATACCGTATCAAGCACAGCCTTGTGCTCAATTTTCATTGTAACAAGATGTTTTCCCTTGCTCTGATAAAAATACGCTGCCCCTTTCAGGGCCAGATTGTTGGACTCGGTTGCACCTGACGTCCAGATGATTTCCCTGGGGTCAGCATTTACCAGTGCAGCAACCTGCTCACGCGCAAGCTCAACTGCGCCTTCCGCTGCACGGCCATAGGCATGCGAGCTTGCCGGGTTGCCAAACTGCTCTGTCAAATATGGAATCATTATCCCGGCAACACGCGGATCAACTGGCGTGGTAGCGGCATAATCCAGATAAATCGGTCCATGCAAATTCATATTATTTATGGGTGTAATTTATGATTCACGCGCCAGTGCCAAAAATTCAGTCCGCAATGCCAGATTAGGCTGAAGCTCACCAAGCATGGCAGACGTAACCGTTTCCTCTCCCCCGACACTGATGCCCCTGCTTTCCATGCACATATGCCGGCAACGTATCACCACACCGGCTGCCTTAGGCTGAAGATGCACCATCAGTGCCTCGGCAATCTGGATGGTCAGGCGCTCCTGCACCTGTAACCGCCTGGAAAAACAATTAACCAGACGCGTCAGTTTGGACAAACCCACTATTTTCCCATCCGGAACATAACCAATCGTAGCCTTGCCAAAAAAAGGAGCCAGATGATGCTCACAATGGCTGTATACCGGTATACCCCGTATCACGATAAGCTCATTGTATTTTTCTGCCCCGTCTTCAAATACCTTTAGAATTTCTTCCGGATCCTGTGTGTACCCGGAAGTCCAGTGCTTCCATGCACCCACAAGGCGGGATGGTGTTTCGACCAGGCCGGGCCTATCCGGATCCTCCCCCAGGCTTGCCAGAAGCCGGCGCCAATCCTGCTCGGTAAACTGCTGTTCTGACATCTATAATATTCCTGTCAATGTAAGGATCCATAAAACCCTGTCATCGTTCCTCACAATCAGCTTGTTCATTCAGCCTTCCATAACCCGGGGCCGCTATAACACTGTAGGCTCAGATCACCCGAACGAATTACGGTCAAGACTAGTCCCAGCGATTGTCCCTCACCTGAATTTCGCCATTTTCAGTGCGCACGGGAAAAGATGCGGTCGGCTCATAAGCCGGCGCAGTCAGTGCCTCACCCGTCCTTATGCAGAAACGTGCACCATGACGCGGACATATGATCTCATCCCCTTCCACTGTGCCACCGGTCAGCTGCCCTCCATCATGCGTGCATACATCCTCAATGGCATAGTATTGTCCTTCAAGATTAAATACCACTGCCTTTGTACCATCCAGATCTACAGCCCTGAATTCACCCGGCGCGAGTTCTCCAGTCTGCGCTACTGTCACCCAGTCACCCATTCCTATCCCCATTCTGATTCATTCTGGACACAATTCCTGCATTAGTTAGCAATTTAAAAATTTTCCCCCAAAACAGCTCGTCCATATTCAATAGGTTGGCATTGCTCCATCAACCTGCTGGGCCCAGGCATGTATACCACCGGTCAGATTATTTACCCGGCTGAATCCGTTCTGTTCTAAAAAAACAGCAACCTGCATGCTACGCATGCCATGGTGACATATGCAAACCACAGGCTGTTCAGGTTTGAGCTCCGAAAGCTTTTCCGGAACGACATTCATTGGCATAGAGCAGGAACCATCAATATGACAAGTCTGGAATTCCCATGGTTCACGTACATCCAGCAATACCGGTTTCTCCCGTGTCTGGTCCTCAAGCCATGCGGCCAATTCCGTTGCAGTTAAGGTATTCATAATATTAAAAGCCATTCTTTCATAAGCAAAATTCAACCCTCTGCTTTAGATTCAAACTTCATCCTGTAAAAGATTTAACCCGGTTACCGGCCTCGGGCCAGTACCAGGATAAACCAGAAAAAAACAATGGAAACCTAAACAGACAGAACTTCAATTTCCGGCTCAATGGTTCGTAACAGATTCGTGATACTAATGAGCGTGGTGGATATAGAACTCGGACATGATCCGCATGCACCCTGAAGATGCACACTTAAAAAATTACCCGAGAAACCGACTACATGGAGATCCCCACCATCACTTCGCAGGTAGGGACGAATCTTCTCATCCAGCATTGCATTGATCTTATCAAAGCGCTCCTGATCCTCCGGGCTCAGGCCGGCAATTACCACGGCCGCGGCCGCAACCAGTGCTTCCGAAGACGCCTCCGCTGCCGGTGCCTCACGCAATGGCACTGCAATCAGGCGTGCCAGTTGTGGCCAGTGCGCCTTGCCATCCTGCGTTATTGTTACGCACTTATCCACATAAAACACATTGGTTACATGTTCAATTGCAAACAACGCCGCTGCAAGGGGATCCTCCTTGGCTTCCTCTGCATTATCATAAGAACGGGATATCCCCCAAGTAATGGGCTCCCTGAGCAGAAATTTCACCGCGTTCGGATTAGGCGTGTCTTCTATTTCAGCAATTTTTGGCATTTTCATTCCCTAAAAATTCAAGCCGCATGTTTCATTCCTGCATCATCCCAAAAGTAATTGGCTGATTTTCCCGACCGCATCCCCGATACTTTCATTCTTATTACAATATTGCCGACAATTTCTTCATGTCACCCCGCTTGAAAATTTCAACCATATTTCATCTACCCAAATACCTGCTCAATATCCATGAAGAAACTTCCCTCAACATAAAAGCAAGCCAGCACAGGATTCTAGGATTTTGAGCCGCGTCTGTTTTTCCATCAAGCCATTCAGACAATAATAAGAAATAATTGCTCTGTGCAATCAGGTTGTTTTCAACAAAATAGGGGCGATATGTTTAAAAACCCTTCATGTAATCCCTGACACATCAGCAGCAAAACATTGCACGCATTTCAGGCATCCCCGATCGGGGTCTGCATAGGATCGGCATCCGCCTCGGTTGAAGTCGTTCCCACTGCGTTAAACGCGCCATTAAGCGTATGCCACGGCAAAATTGCGCATTTGACACGGGTTGGCAAATCTTTCACCCCAGAAAACACTGCCAGTCTGCCAATATGTGGACAGGCCTCATGGGGCACCCTGCCGGTCGTCATAGCAAGAAATTCCTGAATCAGCGTTTCCGCCTCCTCACGCGTCTTACCTTTTACGGAAGTGGTCATCATGGATGCGGATGCCTTGCATATCGCACAGGATTCTCCCTGAAACGCGATATTACTGATACGACCCTCGTCGACAACGACATCCACGGTAATATGGTCACCACACAGGGGATTATGTCCAACCGCATGATGGCTGGGGCATTCAATCGTGCCGTAATTTCGCGGCTTCTTGTTGTGATCTAGGATCACCTCTTGATACAGAGATTTATAATCAGCCATTATGTAAATATTTTCTGTACGTTACGAATGCCGGCAACCAGCGCATCTACCTCATCCAGAGTGTTATAGAACGCAAAGGATGCACGCGAGGTGGCTGGCACTTTAAAACGCTGCATGACCGGTTGCGCGCAATGATGCCCGGTACGCACGGCGATCCCTTCCTGATTGAGCAGCGTTCCGATGTCATGCGGGTGCACGCCGTTCACCGCAAAGGACAATACTGCAGCCTTCTGCCCGGCAGTACCAATGATTCGCACCCCTGGCATGGATTGCACCTGATCGGTTGCATACTTCAGCAAGGCATGTTCGTGTGCAGCTATAGCGTCCATTCCGATCCCTGACAGATAATCCACTGCCGCACCAAGCCCGATTGCCGCCGCGATAGGAGGAGTACCTGCCTCGAATTTATGCGGAATGGTGTTGTAGGTAGTTTTTTCGAACGTTACCGACAGGATCATGTCGCCTCCGCCTTTGAACGGCTGCATGTCCTCCAGTATCGAAGCACGGCCATACAGAATGCCAATACCCGTAGGACCGCACAGCTTGTGCCCTGAAAAGGCGTAAAAATCACAGTCCAGGTCCTGCACATCCACTGCGGTATGCGGAGCCGCCTGCGCGCCATCCACCAGTACGGGCACTCCACGGGCATGGGCAAACGCAATCATTTCCTTTACCGGATTGATGGAACCCAGCGCATTGGACACATGAGTTACACCCACAAACTTGGTACGCTCGTTAAACAGTTTTTCATACTCGTCCACCAGCAATTCACCGGCGTCATTTACCGGAACGACGCGTATCCTTGCACCTTTTTCTTCGGCCAGCATCTGCCACGGCACAATGTTTGCATGGTGTTCAAGCGTGGTGAGAATAATCTCATCCCCAGCACAAATATATTTACGACCATAGCCATGCATCACCAGGTTGATTGCCTCGGTGGTGCCACTGGTGAAAATCACCTCTCGCTCTTCCCTGGCGTTGATAAAATGCTGCAATTTGCGACGCGCCACTTCAAACTCGGAAGTGGCAACCTCCGACAGATAATGCACTCCACGATGAATATTGGCGTGCTGCTTCGTCTGGTAATGTACCAGTCGATCAATCACCTGCCGAGGCATCTGGCTCGATGCGGCGTTATCCAGATAAACCAGCGGCTTGTCGTTTACCGTTATCCCGAGAATCGGAAAATCAGCGCGGATATTCTCGACATCCAGCAAGGAAGACGAACGAGTTTCTAGTGCGGTCTGAATTGCATTCATGGCTGGACGGTCGTCTGGTCAAGTACAGTTTGTTCCAGTAGCGATTTCAGTGATGGAACGGGAATACGTTCGATAATTTCCGCCCCGAACGCATAGGTAAGCATATTACGCGCTACCGTCTCGGATAAACCGCGGCTTTGCAGATAGAAAACCTCCTCGCTGTCGAGCTGACCAATGGTCGCGCCATGCGTGCATTTCACATCATCAGCGAATATTTCAAGTTGCGGCTTGGTGTCGACATGAGCTTTATTGGTCAGCAAAAGATTTCGGCTGGACTGCCTGGAATCGGTCCGCTGCGCGCCCTGGCGCACCATGATCTTACCGTTGAATACGGCATGCGCACCACCGCCAACGATACACTTATGCAACTGGTGACTCATGGCATGCGGCTTTGCATGGTCAATGCAGGTATGGGTATCCGCCAGTTGACGCCCCGCAATCAGAGCCAGTCCATCCACTGCACACTCTGCCTCCTCTGCTAACCGCACATTCAGGTTATACCGCGAAATGCGGGCACCAAATGCAACACTTACCGACTGGTAGTTGCTGGCACGTGCTAGCGATACCGCACCGTTCGCAATGTGAACTGCCTTCATCCCTTCGCGCTGTACCCGTATATGGTTTACGCGGGCATTCTCTGCCAGCACGATTTCTGTTACAGCATTGGTAAAATAGGCATCCTCCTGCAATGAAACGTAATCCTCGATTACCGTCACCACACTGCCGGATCCTGCCAACAACAAGCAGCGCGGATAGCTTGCCACATCCTTTTGTGTCGCAATGAACAAAAGATGTACCGGTGCGGAAACTGAAACATCCTGTGGCACGACGACCAGCGCAGCGTCTTGCAGAAATGCGGTATTGAGTGCGGAAAACACCTCATTGCGAAATTCCGCATAACGGCCGAGACAGGACTCCAGCGCCACTGCATTCGCAGCAAGGCCCGCTTCCAGATTCACTACCGACACGCCATTGTCTGTATCTATTATGGAAAGATGCGGGGCATACACGCCATCAACGAACACCAGACGGGAAGCGGCTTCTTCAATCCGGAAGCGACCGGCTTCCTCGGCCTGAAGGTCAACCGTTGTGCGTACCGGATGAAATGACATCCTGTTGAGCTGAGAAATATCCGTAAACCGCCATTCTTCATCACGCTGGGTGGGCACCGTCAAAACGCCGACACGGTCAACCGCCTCCGAGCGCAGCGTGTTAAGCCACGCCAGCGGGCTTGCAGGGACATGAGGCCTGCCCGCCAGCAGGCTTTCAAGGTATCCCGCATTCACGGTATCAGAGGTACTCATGCCGCCGCCTCCGATGCAGCCTTGCACTCGGCCCCGACCCAGTCATATCCGCGCGCTTCGAGCTCCAGCGCCAGTTCCTTGTCGCCGGTCTTGATGATGCGCCCTGCTTCCATCACATGCACATAATCAGGTACGATGTAATTTAACAGGCGCTGATAGTGGGTAACCATTACAATCGCATTATCCTTGCCGGCAAGCTGATTGACGCCATTTGCGACAATCCTGAGCGCATCGATATCAAGGCCCGAATCGGTCTCGTCAAGTATAGCCAGCCGGGGATCCAGCATGGCCATTTGCAGTATCTCGTTGCGCTTTTTTTCGCCGCCAGAAAAACCTTCATTCACGCTACGCTCCAGGAAATCAGGGCTCATCTCAAGCAACTTCATCTTCTCGCGCACATAGTCATCGAACTCAAGCGGATCAAGTTCTTCCTTGTCGCGGTGAGTCTGTACGGTATTGTAGGTAAGGCGCAGAAACTGACTATTGATCACACCGGGAATCTCGATCGGGTACTGGAAAGCCAGAAATACTCCCGCACGCGCACGCTCTTCCGGCTCCATATCAAACAGGTTCTGGCCTTCGAACATCACGGTTCCGCCCGTAACTTCATAGGCTGAATGACCCGCAAGAATTTTTGAAAAAGTGCTCTTCCCGGAGCCATTTGGCCCCATAATGGCGTGTACTTCGCCACGCCTTACCGTCAAATCCAGCCCCTTCAGAATTTCGGTACCATTTACGCTTGCGCACAACCCACGTACTTCGAGCACAATCTTGCTGTCTGGATAAATCATCCAACACTCCCTTCTAGTTTGAAACTGAGCAGCGCGGTTGCTTCGACCGCAAACTCCATTGGTAATTGCTGAAATACGTCTTTACAGAACCCGTTGATAATCATGGATACCGCGGCCTCTGCATCAATGCCGCGCTGCGCAAAATAAAAGAGCTGATCCTCGCCGATTTTCGATGTCGATGCTTCATGTTCCACCTGAGAACAATTGTTCGCCACCTGAATATAGGGAAAGGTATGAGCGCCGGAATGATGCCCGACCAGCATCGAATCACACTGCGAATAATTGCGTGCCCCGGTAGCGCTTGGAGCCACTTTGACCAAGCCACGGTAACTATTATTGGAATGGCCTGCTGAAATACCTTTGCTCACAATCGTGCTGCGAGTGTTCTTTCCGATATGTATCATTTTGGTGCCGGTATCAGCCTGTTGATAATGATTGGTAACCGCCACAGAATAGAACTCTCCAACTGAATTATCGCCAAGCAACACGCATGAAGGATACTTCCAGGTGATTGCCGAACCAGTTTCAACCTGTGTCCATGAAATACGTGAATTGACCCCCTTGGCCAGACCACGCTTGGTCACAAAATTGTAAATGCCGCCTACACCTTTCTCATCTCCGGCATACCAGTTTTGTACCGTCGAATATTTAATGTCGGCATTATCGAGCGCAACCAGCTCGACTACTGCGGCATGCAGCTGATTGCTGCTGAAAGCCGGGGCAGTACACCCCTCCAGATAGGAAACGGAAGCGCCTTCTTCAGCAACGATCAAAGTCCGCTCGAACTGGCCTGATTCCTCAGTATTTATACGGAAATAAGTCGACAGATCCATCGGGCATTTCACCCCTTTGGGGATATAGCAGAATGAACCATCGGTAAAAACTGCAGAATTCAGCGCAGCATAAAAATTATCCGTGGAAGGAATTACGGTACCAAGGTATTTCTGCACCAATTCAGGATGATCCTGAACCGCTTCAGACATGGAACAGAAAATGATTCCCACCTCGGCCAGCTTATCCTTATAGGTAGTCGCAACGGACACACTGTCGAAAATGACATCAACCGCTACACCGGCAAGTGCCATACGCTCATGCAAGGGTACACCCAGTTTTTCGAAAGTACGCAGCAATTCCGGATCGACTTCATCCATACTTTTCAGTTTTGGCTTCTGCTTGGGGGCAGAATAGTAACTGATCTCCTGGAAATCAATCTTCGGATAATGAACATTAGGCCATGTAGGCTCTTCCATCTTCAGCCAGGCTTCATAAGACTTCAGCCGGAACTCGAGAAGCCATTCTGGCTCTTTTTTCTTCGCGGAAATCATCCGGATGGTATCTGCATTCAATCCTTTCGGCGCAACATCTGATTCGATGCTGGTGACGAAACCATGCTTATATGGTTGATTGACGAGATTTTGCAGCGTTGCACTCATTGTGTTCCCTCCGGGAAATCATCAAAGTCGAATAAAAGCTTATCCATGGAGATATGTTCAGGCAAACAGATGGCTGCGCCTGTGCCTATGCATTTTGGGCCAGTGGCTTTGCCACATCGGTTGCCAGGTTGAAACTCTCGCCGCAACCGCACAAGTTTGCCGCATTCGGGTTATCCACTTTAAACGCCTGCTTGAGGCCTTCGGTCACAAAATCCAGACGTGAACCGTCAATATAGGGCAGGGTGGCATCATTCAGCACAACCTTTGCTCCATGAGCCTCAAAAACATGATCCCCGGCAAGTACCTCATCCGCAATATCATAGGTATAGGCATAACCGGAACAACCCACTTTCTTTACTCCTATACGAAGAGCCATCCCTTTCCCCCGCTTTGCAAGCTGGGTTGTAATCTGCTTTGCCGCATTTTCAGTCAACATAATCGCCATTATTCAACCTCCTGATAGTAGCCAAGGAAAGCCCGGAACCCGCTCAGGAGAACTCCCAGGCCAGGCTTCCTTCTGTTTTCCATGTACCGATTATTGATTATTTCACACGTATCATTCTGACCCCGTCCTGCCGGTTCTTCACCCCATACAGCGGAAAACCGCAAGCACCCGCCCGGCGCATAAGGTACCGCCGGGTTACACTGAAGCAAGAGCAGGCTTCGTAACATTCTGGCTGACAATCACCTTCTTGACTTCGGATTTAGACCTGGAAACACCATCAACCAATTGCTGGAGGCTCACACCCGACATATAGCCATACAAAGCCTCATTCAGGCCCATCCATAAATCATGTGTAATACACTGCTTCTCATCATGGCAATTCGCTTTCCCGCCACACCGGGTAGCATCCACGGATTCATCCACCGCCACGACGATATCGGCAACCGAAATTTGCGCACTTGGCCTCGCCAGACAATAACCGCCCCCAGGGCCACGCACGGCAACCACAATGTTGCGCTTGCGCAATTTCCCGAACAGCTGGTCAAGATATGATTGCGAAATCTTCTGGCGCTCACTAATACTGGACAATGTCACGGGGCCGAGGCCGCTATGCAAGGCCAGGTCAGCCATCGCCATTACCGCGAAACGTCCTTTAGTGGTAAGTCGCATGCTTTCTCCCTGAATTTACATCGTACAAATTTATGAAAATTCCTGACTATAATAATAAAATACCCAACCGATTTAGTCAACAATTCTATTCAGGTAATTAGGATCGAACTTGTCTGCCGTGGCGCGTTCTTCATCCACATTCACGCCCATCTGTTCCAACTTGTCCAAAATCAGATCGATACGCTTATCCACCACCATGCCATGCCCCAAAAGGCCGTGGATTGCCTGTGCCAGCGGGTCATTCTGGTCATTGCCAATGCCATAGGGATTAAAGCCCGGCCTTTTTGAAGCCCCATCCAGGATACGCGCAGGAATTCCGGCAGCCGTTGCTCCTGCCGGAACATTCTTCACCACGACTGCATTCGAGCCAATTTTGGCACCATCCCCAATCGTGATCGGGCCCAGAATCTTGGCGCCCGCTCCTACCACGACACCATTGCCGAGTGTGGGATGACGTTTCCCTTCCTTCCACGAGGTTCCCCCCAGAGTCACTCCGTGGTACAACGTGCAATCATCCCCGATCTCAGCAGTTTCACCAATCACCACACCCATGCCGTGATCGATAAAAAAACGCCGTCCGATGGTTGCCCCGGGATGAATCTCTATCCCTGTCAGAAAACGGCAAAGATGCGAAACAAAACGCGCCAGCCATTTCAGCCCGGCGAACCAGAGCCAATGCGCCGCCCGGTGCATCAGGCGCGCATGAAATCCCGGATAGCAGGTTATTACCTCAAATACGCTGCGCGCCGCTGGATCACGCGCAAAAACACTATCTATGTCTTCCTTGATCGTCTGAAACATTTAAATGCCCGATTTTACTTTTTCAATATCATTTCGTTTGATTCAATCACCCCATGCCGCGCATTGAAATCGGTAGTCACGGTCAAAATACCACGCAGAATGTTGATTTCTTCCTGTTCCAGCCTTGCACGCGCATATAGCCTGCGTAACTTCTGCATCAGTTTGGTCGACTGCTGCGCCCGCAGAAACCCGATTTCGGTAAGGGTGTCTTCCATGTGCCGGAAGAATCTTTCCACCTGCTCCGCAGAGGCGGGACAAACCTCAGGCAGCGCACATTCTTCCTGCCCGGATGCCAGACGCAGCTCATAGCCTATCAGCTGTACCGCTGCAGCCAGATTAAGCGACGTATACGACGGGTTGGCAGGAATACGCACCATGAACTGACACCGCGCCAACTCCTGATTGGTCAAACCGGACATTTCCGTACCAAACAGAAGTGCAACAGGCTGCCGCATTGCCTGTTGCACCAGCAGAGGCATGGCTTCTCGCGGAGCAAACACTTCCTGCGAAATATCGCGAACGCGTGCCGACATTCCCGCCACCAGGGTCACGCCCTGCAACGCCTCATCCAGAGAACTGCACACTACCGCATCACGCAACACATCAACCGCCCCAGCCGCCATTGCATCTGCCTGCCTGTCCGGGAAATGCCTGGGATTAATCAGGTACAGATCCCGCAACCCCATGGTTTTCATCGCGCGCGCCGCCGCGCCAATATTGCCCGGGTGCGTGGTATGACTTAGCACCACCCGCACATGATTTAAAATCTCTGGTTTATCCAAAGTTCAATTCACACTAAAATACGCGACCGGAAAAACCGATTGCTCTATAAAAAGGTTCGTTATGCATCCCATGCTTACCATTGCGGTGAAAGCCGCACGTCGCGCCGGCAACCTGATTCACCGTGCCGCCGACAACCTCGACCACCTCACCGTCACAAAAAAATCCCACTCCGACTACGTCAGCGAAGTGGATCGGGCAGCCGAACAGACGATTATCTCCACCTTGCTGGATGCCTACCCAAATCATGCAATTCTAGCAGAAGAGAGCGGTACCCGAGGCGAGTCGGAATTTGTCTGGATCATAGACCCGCTGGATGGCACCACCAATTTCTTGCATGGTTTTCAGCAATATGCCGTATCCATTGCATTGCAGCACAATGGCGTGTTGACCCATGCAGTGATATACGATCCCACCAAGAACGACCTGTTCACCGCCACGCGTGGCAGGGGGGCATTTATCAATGACCGGCGCCTGCGGGTAAGCAAGCGCCACGAGCTTTCCGACTGCCTGATCGGAACCGGATTCCCTTATACCAGATTCGAATATCTCGAACCCTATATGAACATTCTGCGCGATATGATGCAGAAAACGGCCGGTCTGCGCAGGCCGGGGGCAGCCGCCCTGGATCTCGCCTATACGGCTGCCGGGCGTTATGACGGGTTTTTCGAAACCGGGCTTAAACCCTGGGACATCGCTGCGGGATGTCTGCTGATTACGGAAGCGGGCGGTTTGGTAGGCGATTTGCAGGGCAACGACACCTATCTTCAAAGTGGGCATATCTGCGCCGGGAACCCAAAAATATTCGCGCAAATGCTGCAGGTCATCGCACCACACCTGACTGAAGGATTGAAATCCGGCTCCGCATGACCCGCACATGACACCTTCCGCGCAAACTGCAACCGCCCCAGCCAAGGGCCACGGGACGCGTAATTTTCCCGGAGCCCGCCCTGCCCATGGACTGCTTATGCCTCCTTTTCCAACGGACAGATGGCCCATGCAAGGCCATACCTGACATCGGGTTCGGCACGCGAAAAGATCTGGGATCATTTGTTCGCCGGGTTACCTCATTAAAATACAGGTAGCCAGCCGAATGCACATGCATACGCCCTGCCCGACCGAACAATCTGCCCGGATAGCCAAAAGGGCCACCCGGGCCTGGCAAAATGCACGGCTCAGGATGCCGCTACTATTCTGCAACAGGAACCAGGTAGCGCCTGAACCATCCCTGCGCCAGCCTGGCAACCTGTTCCAGCGCACCCGGCTCCTCAAAGAGATGGGTTGCGTCCGGAATCACCTCCAGTTTTTTTTCGGCATGCATTTTTTCCATTGCAACCTGATTAAGCCGGATAACCGGTTCATCACTCCCACCAACAATCAGCAATGTTGGCACCGTGACCCTCTGAAGCGCATTCCCCGCCAGATCTGGCCTGCCTCCACGGGAAACAATGGCACCTATTTCCCCGGGGCGATCGGCAGCCGACAGCAGCGCTGCACCAGCGCCAGTGCTTGCTCCGAAATATCCGATTTTCATTTCACTGGTAGATGGATTCTGCCTGAGCCAGTCCGTAACCAGCCCCAGCCGCTGCGCCAGCATTGGAATATCAAAACGCAAATGCCCGCTGGTGCGATCCTCCGCCTCCTCCTCTACGGACAGCAGATCCATCAGCAGGGTTGCCAACCCTGCGCGCTGCAGCTGCTCAGCCACGTAGCGATTACGCGGACTGTGCCTGCTGCTGCCGCTGCCATGCGCAAACAGCACGACTCCGCGGGCACCCGAAGGCACACTCAGATTGCCCTCCAACCAGACCAGGCCCGCGGGAATTGAAACCAGCTGTTGTTCCACATGATTCATGCCTTTCCTCCATAGAACTCAATTGCCACAAAAGAATGAAGCCGGACGCACCCTGCCCGGCAAGCACAAAGGGAATGCATGGAAAAAAAGGGTGTCCGGCCCATCCTTTCCACCACTCCGGCACAACCAGAACCTAGACCAACTGCTTTAACTGGTAAAGTTTTTCCAGCGCCTGTTTCGGGCTTAACTCATCCGGGGTAATATCGCGCAACGAAGCCAGCACAGGGTGTTCAGGGGGTTCTGGAAAATCCGGCACGGCGCTGAACAAATCCCCCTGCGGGTTCCGGGCCGCACTGTCCTGCTCCAACGCCAGCAGTTGCCTGCGCGCGCATTGAATCACGCGCGCGGGTATTCCCGCAAGGGCGGCCACCTGCAGCCCATAACTCTGGCTTGCCGCGCCTTCGCCGACACTGTGCAAAAATACAATGCTGTGCTTGTGCTCAATGGCTGCAAGATGCACATTGGCAAGCTGCGCATACTCGTCGGCTAACCGGGTCAACTCAAAGTAGTGGGTGGCAAACAGGGTGTAGCTACAATTCTGTTCCAGCAGGTGGCGGGCAATGGCATGCGCCAGCGCAAGGCCATCAAACGTGGACGTACCGCGCCCGATTTCATCCACCAGAACCAGGCTGTTTTCTGTAGCGTTGTGCAGAATGTTCGCCGCTTCCGTCATCTCGACCATGAAGGTGGAACGTCCGCTGGCCAGATCATCCGATGAGCCGATGCGGGTGAATATCTGGTCGATTTCTCCCAGCACCGCCTCATCCGCCGGCACGAAACTGCCGCAATGCGCCAGCAGGGCAATCAGCGCAACCTGACGCATATAGGTGGACTTGCCTCCCATGTTTGGGCCGGTTATCAGCAGCATCCGGCGCGTTGCACTCAGCTGGGTATTGTTGGCGATGAAATTCCCGCCCCCGACCTGTGCCTCCACCACCGGGTGACGTCCCCCACGAATATACAGCACAGGCTCTTCGCTGAACGACGGAGCGCTGAAATTCAATGCTGCCGCCCGCCCGGCAAAAGTGGCGAGCACATCCAGCTCGGCGATCGCCGCGGCCATGCGCTGCAACTGCGCAATATACGGCGCAAGCTGATCCAGCAATTGTTCATAGAGAAATTTCTCGCGCGCCAGCGCACGATCATTGGCAGACAGCGCCTTGTCCTCGAAAGCCTTGAGCTCGGGCGTAATATAGCGCTCGGCGTTTTTCAGGGTCTGGCGGCGGCGGTAATCTTCCGGCACCTTGCCGGATTGCGCGAGCGAAACCTCGATATAAAACCCGTGCACACGGTTGAACTCGACTTTCAGCGTCGATATGCCACTGCGCGCACGCTCACGCGCTTCCAGCTGCAGCAGGAACTCGCCGCAGTTGTTCTGAATGCCGCGCAGCTCATCCAGTTCCGCGTCCAGGCCTTCTGCAATCACACCGCCTTCGCGCAGCATGCTGGATGGTTCCGCGCGCAGCGTGCGCTGCAGCAACCCGGCCAGCTCTGCATCCGGCAACAAGACTGCGGCCAGATCGCCGATCCGCTGCGGAATACGGGAAAGCATCAGGACTTCATATAATTGCGGCAACTGCACCAAGGTATCACGCAGCCCGGACAAGTCGCGTGGACGGGCACTGCGCAAAGCAATGCGCGCGGTGATGCGCTCAACATCCACGCAGGATTTCAGCTTGCCCTGTATCATCTGATGCAGCGCCCCGCCGCTGGAGCTCTGCCCCGCCAGAGCGTTCCCCTCCTCCGGGCAGGCCGCTTCCAGCAACCGGGCAACGGCATCCAGCCGCGCACGCAAAACCCCGCGGTCACGCAACGGATGATGCAGCCAGTGGTGCAACAAACGGCTGCCCATATTCGTGGCACAGGTGTCCAGCAGGGAAAGCAGCGTGGGCGCGTGCTCCCCGCGCAAGGTCTGGGTGATCTCCAGATTGCGCCGCGTGGCGGCATCCATGCGCACGCAATCCTCTACAGCATACACCTGGATGGAATGCACATGACGGATTCCCTGACCCTGGGTAAGCCTTGCATACCCGAGCAGCGCGCCAGCCGCTTCCAGGCCTAGCGTATATCCCTCGCAGCCAAACCCGCTCAGGTCATGGGTGGCAAACTGCTGACACAGCAAACGCCGCGCTGCTTCCAGATCAAAATTCCAGGCGGGCAGAGTCTTGATCGCGGCCCTGCACGATGCCGGGGGGGTGGCATTTTCCTCCACAAGGATTTCGGAAACCGGCAAGCGCTCCAGTTCCGCCGCAAGCGCTTGCGCATCGGTCTCGCTGACATAAAATTTGCCTGAAGCCAGATTCATCCAGGCCATGCCTACCCTGCCGGCACGCTCATGCAATGCCAGCAGCAGGCTGTCTTTTTTTTCGTCCAGCAATGCAGAATCGGTAAGCGTACCGGGCGTGACAATCCGCACCACCTTGCGCTCCACCGGCCCCTTGCTGCTGGCAGGATCGCCAACCTGCTCGCAGATGGCAACAAATTCCCCCAGCTTTACCAGCCGCGCCAGATATTGCTCGGCGGCATGGTGCGGCACCCCGGCCATTTTGATCGGCTGGCCATTCGAGGAGCCGCGCTGCGTCAGGGTAATATCCAACAATCCGGCAACCCGCACGGCATCATCATGAAACAGCTCGTAGAAATCGCCCATGCGGTAAAAAAGCAGCATGTCAGGGTATTCCGCCTTGATGCGCAGGTATTGCTGCATCATGGGAGTATGCTTTTGAAAATTCTCGGTTTCACCCATAAAGGTCTTTATTGATGCAGGTTATATGCTTTACTGTATATATTCAAATATTCCATGAATATTGTTAGTCGGGATCGAGCATAATTTGGATGACTGGTTACTCTACGTCTTGTTGTGCTTGCGTGCTTAAATCAATCTCCACAAGCCACCGAAGAAATGCAGCACCAGAGCTAATGATATAAACAGCAAGTTGAATAGGTGGTGCTACTGGCTCTTCCTGTCCTTGCCCATGGCGATAGTAGTGAATGGAGTGAACCCAAGTAGCTAACGAATCGAACATCCCAGAGACAACTTTGGCAGCCACCTCATCCATTGTAAAAAGTGCGAGAGCTTTTTCTTTAAGCATATTTTTAACTGCATATTGATTAAGGTTGCTTGTATTAACCATTAGCTTGGTAAGTATCTCGACACTTTCGAACAAAGAGCGAACAGACGCCTTGGTATCTGGCGGAGAACTGTCGAGATATGTATATGCGGCCTCAAAAGAATGCCGCACTCCTGAATACCTTTCGGTTCCGAGCAATGATAATGTAGCAACTCTGTTACGCTCAAATTCCTCATCAACAAAGTAATGGACACCGCATTCAGCATCCAACTGATAGCCAAGTTTTTCTTCTCTGAAGCATCTTGAAACAAACTGATGCCACCTGAACGCTGATCCTCTCTGAACATAGCTTTTCATATTCTTCTCTTGTTGAAAACAACGCCATGTAAGGGTAATTAGATCAAGCAGATATTTCAGCTCAACTTCAACCAAAAAATCCTCCAAATAATACGCCAACCCGCTCCTTGAAACCTGCAAACCAGTTTCTTGACGCAAGTAGGAAACCAGCTGACTTTTCTGCTGTGAATGGTTCTGATCTAGATACACACCTAACCTTCTGCGAAAATTCTCGCTATCCTGCAACAAAGGGACTCCTTGCAAGTAAACATGTGTAAAGAGTTGCCCGACTGGAAGATCTTGTTTAGCCATTTTTATATCATCCTAGAAGCAAAGTCCTGTGATTTGACTTAAAGCACGCTGCTGGTTTTTAATTGGTTATTGCTGCCAAAAGCAAGGCTGCCATCCTTGGGTTAATAGCTTCTCCAAGCATTGTTCCTAGCTTTTCGATATCAAAGTCTCTCTCGATATAAACCTGTGAAACGACTTCCCGAAGTCCTGTCAGCACTTCGGCGGTAACATCGAATGAGATACGAGGCACTCCGGTTTTATCGGCCATTTCTTCTTCCTTGCTTGGTTACACTAGTGTCCAGCGGATAGTGAACAATGGGCCGTAAATCTGCTTCTGTTTAAACTATTTTTCTATCTTGCCTATCAGTCCGTCCCGTTGGACGTCAATCTTGTCTTGGGCGTTATATTTTCCCCAAGCCTTCCAGTATTTTTTAAAATTCTAACCAGCCATTTGAATCCTGAACGTGTCCTGTCCCGGACTTGTATCCTGTATAACCCATGTCATCATTAAAAATACTTTTTTTGTTCTGAAAAGACAGGCAAAAAACAAGGTATTGTTTCAGCCGTCTCGGGATACAAGGAAAACGAGGGTTCTCCTATGAAATATCTGCTCGCCACGAACGGCGTCAAGCATATGAAACTTAAAACAAAGCCGGTCGAAGTTAATTATTATAATGGCAGTATTATCCAGGAGACACTCCATTCCGGGTGTTATGATAATACTATGTAGTAAAATGTTTCCATGAATGAAGAACAGGCGGTACTGGATTTTTTTGCGCAGAAACAGAATTTGCCGCTGGCGCTGAGCGTTGCCAACCAGGTGGATGGGATACGCCAGGAGATGAACAACGATTTCTGGCGCTCACTATGCGAGCGTATCTCTGCAGCCGTTCCAGGCTGGCGCGTGGCGATCACCGAGGACCGGAATGCCCCGGAATGCCTGGTTGGGTTGCACCTGCAACCGGAACAGGACCAGAAAATCTATCTGCGCCCCATGATGGAGCAACAATACCTGGGCAATACCCTGCGCATCTACTATGGACTGATGTGGAGCACGGCACCTTCGGCAGAGCAGAAACAGCTATCCGCCATTCAGATACTGAGCCAGGCTTTTCAGGAATCCGGCTTCAAGAGCAATGAGAGTTTTCTGGCCTGGCAATGGTCTGCCTATTACCCGCGCGACATGGATTTTCTGCTGCGTTTTTCTACCCATGCGGATGCACTGCTGGATGAAGCAGCCAGCATGATGCTGGACCTGCTGGAAAAACAGCGGGACGCTTTGCAGCTCGCAAACCGTGCGCTGCACGAAACGACGCGCGGCCCTGCGGTTTCCGTGGTGTCCCTCGACAAGCTGCGGGCCAACCTGGAACACTGATCTGCTACCCTGGCCCGTTCTTCAAACCGGATTGGCCAGGTCGAAAAAGCAGTGCTCGACTCCGCAATGCTCGGCAAGATGGTTACCCAGGGCATGCACGCCATAACGCTCCGTGGCATGATGACCCGCTGCGATAAATGCGACCCCGGTTTCCTGCGCCAGATGCACATTTTGCTCGGATATTTCACCCGTCAGAAAAGCATCCACTCCCAACGCAACCGCCTCTTCAAAATAGCCCTGCGCCGCGCCGGTGCACCATGCAATCCGGCGTATCTGCGGATCGCCATCAGCAATCACCAGCGGGACACGCTCCAGGGTTCGATGGATTTTCCCAGTCAGTTGCGACAGGGTTTGCTGCTGCGCCAGCTCTCCGTGCCAGGCAATCTCCTGTTCGCCAAAGCGTCCATGTTCCATAAAACCCAGCAACTGCCCGAGTTGCGCATTGTTGCCCAGTTCAGCATGGGCATCCAGGGGCAGATGGTACGCCAGCAGGCTGACATCATGCTGCAGCAGGTGGGCAATGCGCCGTTTTTTTGTTCCCGTAATGGCGGCATTCTCATTGCGCCAGAAAAAACCGTGATGCACGAGAATCGCGTCCGCCTTCCAGGCAGTCGCGGCTTCCAGCAGTTTTTGCGAAGCCGTCACCCCGCTGGCAATGCGCCGGACTTCTGTTTTACCCTCCACTTGCAAACCATTCGGGCAATAGTCTCGAAAGCGGTCTGGTTCCAGAAGTCTTGCGATATAATCGCGCAAATCATTTAGCAACATGGTGTTATCTCTGGATCATTCGATACCCGATTTTACTTGAAATCCTCACGCCAAAACTTGAAATCCCTCTGTTATTGCAACCGGGACCAGTGCTACAATCACCCTGACTTTATATTTTCATTTACATTTCATGCCGTTAAGCCATCGCTTAATTCTGTCATGCAATATTTAGCCATTTCAGATGTCTAACCTGCTGAAATGTTTTCATTGCCTGACCCAGCCATATCCCCTTCCACATGCGGATATTCGCAGGAGCAATTGTCCCCGGCATATGCCCCATGCAATTTCAGGATATGCGCTCAGTCGGCTAGATTCTGAAAGGATGCCGCCATTACATGATGCGTAAGCTCTGGATCTTGTTCGCTCAAGCCACTACGATTGGCCTGGCGGTATTTTTTGTTCTCAGCACCCTGAAACCCGGGCTTCTGCCTGCAAAGGCACCAAACGGCGTCATTACCCTGCATGAAAGCGTCCAGCCGCATCCCACCCGCTCCGGAGAGCCGCCTGCTGCCGGTTTCCGCGCGGCGGCACAGAAAGTCATGCCCACGGTGGTAAATGTATTCACCAGCACTGAAATCAAGAAATCCACGCACCCGTTAATGGATGACCCGCGGTTCCGTTTCTTTTTTGGCGACGAGCTGGATAATTCACAGCAACATGGCTCTAACCTGGGTTCCGGCGTCATCATCAGCCAGAACGGTTACATTCTCACAAACAGCCATGTCGTGGAAGCGGCGGACCAGATTGAAGTGGCTTTGGCCGACGGACGCAAAACCCGGGCCCGCATTATCGGTTCCGACCCGGAATCGGATCTTGCTGTCATCAAAATTGATTTACCCGGCATCATCCCTGCCATCACTTTTGGTCATCCTGATCAGGCGCAGGTAGGCGATATCGTGCTGGCTATCGGCAACCCGTTCGGGGTAGGTCAAACGGTTACGATGGGCATAGTCAGTGCTGTTAAACGCAACCACCTGGGGCTGAATACTTTCGAGAACTTTATCCAGACCGATGCAGCAATCAACCCGGGGAATTCGGGAGGCGCGCTGGTAGATATCAACGGCAACCTGATCGGTATTAACAGCGCAATCTACTCACCCAATGGAGGCTCCCTGGGTATCGGTTTTGCCATTCCGGTCAGCACTGCAAAAAAAATTATGGAACAAATTATCCAGAATGGTTCCGTGACACGTGGGTGGATCGGTGTTGCAGTACAGGAACTCACGCCTGAGCTGGCGAAACCGGACAATATTCAGGGGATATTGATTTCAGAAGTGGTTCGCGGCGGACCGGCTGAAAAAGGTGGGGTTCGTTCTGGTGACATCCTGACCATGGTGGATAACATACAGCTGCAATCCGATTCCAGCTCCATGCTGGAAACCATTGCCAGCTTGCCTCCCGGCAAGGTAGTGATGCTGAAGCTGCTGCGTAATCAGCGAAAAGTCGTGGTACAGGTCAAGGTTGGAAAAAGACCCATACCGAAAAATCTGGAATGACCGGGGTCAATTCTGCGGGAACCCCGGTAGATTCCACGGGGAGTGCATACGCTTGACGGATTATCCATTGTTCGCTTCAACCTGAGCCGACCCTTTGCTCATTATCCCCGCCACCACTATCCCCGCTTCATACAATAACCACAGCGGTATGGCGAGCATGAACTGCGATACGACGTCCGGCGGGGTCAGAAGGGCGCCCAGAATAAACGCGCCGACCACAATGTAAGGCCGGATTTCCTTGAGCTTGGCTATGGTTACCATTTCCATTTTAACCATCACCACCACAGCTACCGGCACTTCAAAAGTCACACCGAAAGCAAGGAACATCCCCATTACAAAACTCAGGTACTTGTCGATGTCGGTCATCATTGCAACGCCCTGTGGCGCCACTCCGCTGAAAAACCCGAACACAACAGGAAACACAAGAAAATAAGCAAACGTCATACCCAAAAAGAACAAGATCACGCTGGCCGTAATAAGCGGCAACATCAGGCGTTTTTCATGCTCGTGCATCCCGGGCGCGACAAAAAGCCAGGCCTGATAGAGTAAATAGGGTAGCGAAATCAGAAATGCAACCATCATCGCCACCTTGATCGGTACAAAAAATGGCGTAATGACATCTATCGCAATCATTTGTCCGCCCTTGGGCAACTTGGCAATCAACGGTTCCGCCAGGAGCGCATAAAGATCGCTGGCCCATGGAATCAGACAAATGAATACCAGTAATAGCCCCCCGAAAGCATATAACAATCGCGTACGCAGTTCGAGCAGGTGGGAAACGAACGTTTCGTTGGTGTTATCGTCGCTAGTGCTCATTAATCAATGGGAAATTTCTTATGCTCGGCAGTAACCTGCAAACCGGGCTGCTCCGGCTGCATACTGGATGATGGGGATAAGTTCCCGGTATTATGGGTTTCTGGATGACCCGGCTGCACTGACGGGTTATTCGCCTGAGCTTGCTGATCTTTGTTTTCCTGCAATTTTCGCAGCTTCTCTTCTTCAATGCGCTGCTTTTCCTGCTCGATTCGCTTTTTGCGTGCCTCTTCCTGCTGTGCATGCAAATTACGGGTCGCCTCCTGGTACGACATGGCTACCGCTTTGTGCTCAAGCTCTTCTTTCGTAGGCTCACGGTTCAGCGGTTGCAGAACATAGTCTTTCGGATCTGCCTTGGGGAAAAGATTCTCCTGCTCAGACTGCTTGTCCAAGTTGATTTGCGACTGCTGGATAATGCCTTCCCTGACCTGCTCCACCTGCTGAGTAACAGACTGGGTAAAATCCTGTGCATGCATGTTCAGGGTTTGGGTCGCCTGGCTGACAGCTCCTTCGGCAGCCTTGTAATCACTTTGTACCTTCTCCTGCAGCTTGCGCAATTCCTCGATGGCGAAATCCCGTTCGATATCTGCCTTGACGCTACTGATATAGCGTTGTCCGCGCCCCACAAGATGCCCAAGGGTACGCGCCACCTTTGGCAGGCGCTCAGGACCAATGACAATGAAAGCGACAATCGCAATCACCATCATTTCAGAGAAATTGACGTCAAACATGGCGTTCAGGTCGGTTTATGCATTTGTCTGGCTTTTTTCTTTTATCTCGCCCTCTATGGTCTGACCACCCTGTTCCACTTTCTTGACCACTGGCTCTTGTGGTTCCGGATCGGCACGCATGCCCTCCCTGAAACCTTTCATCGCACCGCCCAGATCCGCACCCATGTTGCGCAGTTTTTTGGTACCGAAAATCAGAATGACGACCAGCAGTACAACCAACCAATGCCAAATACTGAATGAACCCATTTTACTTTCTCCTAAAAAATTAAATTGCTTTGATCCTATCCGACCACGGGGGAAACATCGTCACCAATGATATGAATATGCAAGTGAAACACTTCCTGCCCGCCGCCTTTTCCCGTATTGATCACTGTGCGAAAGCCATTGTTCAATCCCTGTTCCCTTGCCAGCCTGGGCGCCAGCACCAGCATCCTTCCAAGCAACGGGGCATGAGAATCTTCCGCTTCAAGCAGTGAATCCATATGAGTCTTTGGAATCAGCATGAAATGCACTTTCGCAGCCGGGTGAATATCATGGAAAGCCAATAATTCGCCGTCATCATACACCTTTCGGCATGGGATATCACCGCGAACTATCTTGCAAAAAATACAGTCATCCATTTTTGGCCCCTCGAACTCGGCCCAACTTCCATCATTCTATTACAGGAATCCGATAGACATATGTCCTGCTCAAAAATTCATTCCCGAAAATTGTCCGGGCTAGCGCACATCCAGACAGGTCACTCAGCGCACTCACTATAATTTTCGATTGCAATACGTATGCATCTCACGGCAGCCATTCAATTTGCCTGGCCACTGCCTGGCACAGATATTCAGCGTCAATTCACCCTTGTGAACTCACCCTTGTGAACATTATCCCTTGCGACCCGCTTTCTCGATCAGACCGGACACGCCTTCCCGACGGGCCAGCTCTTTCAGCACATCGTCTGCATTCGAGCCATGCTGGGCAAGCAATACCATGCAGTGGAACCATAAATCCGCCATTTCATAGATCAGATGCTGCCTGTCGGAGCTTTTGGCAGCCAATAGCACCTCCGTGGCTTCTTCCCCGATTTTTTTCAGGATGGCATCCTCACCTTTGCTGAACAACCGGGCAACATACGAACTTTCAACCGGCGCTCCCTTGCGGGCGATGATAATTTCTGTCAGGTTCTGCAAAATATCGTTGTTCATTGACTATGTTTCTTCCGGTACAAATCCTCCGGCGACTTCAGGACAGGTTCGATTTCCACCCATTTCTCCTGCTCCAGGCGGTTGTAGAAGCAGTGCGCTCTCCCGGTATGACAGGCAATTCCCCCTGCCTGCACCACTTTCATCAAAATGACATCCCCATCGCAATCCAGTCGAATTTCCTGCACATGCTGAATATTGCCGGATTCTTCGCCCTTGTGCCAGAGCTTTTTACGCGAGCGGGACCAGTATACCGCCTCACCCGACTGAACAGTCCGCTTGACCGCCTCACGATTCATCCATGCCATCATCAAAACGCATCCACTGTCAGCATCCTGTGCGATAACCGGTACCAGCCCTTCTTCCGACCAGCTGATCTTATTCAGCCAGAGATCACTCACAACCGCACCTCGATTCCCTGCTCTGCCATATATTGCTTGGCTTGCTGAATGGTAAATTCACCATAATGAAAGATGCTGGCCGCCAGCACTGCATCCGCACCCCCAAGGCGCACTCCATCCACCAGATGCTGCAGAGTACCTGCACCTCCGCTGGCAATCAGCGGAATTTCCAGTGCATCCGACACCATGCGGAGCAGTTGCAGATCGTATCCGATTTTACTGCCATCACGATCCATGCTGGTTAACAGAATTTCTCCCGCACCCAACGCCTGCACCTTTTCAGCCCATTCTATTACATCCAGCCCAGTAGATTTACGCCCCCCATGGGTAAAGACCTCCCAATGACCAGGCCGAACCTGTTTGGCATCGATTGCTACCACAATGCATTGCGAACCGAAACGCCCGGAAGCCTTCGCCACCAGTTGCGGATCAAGCACAGCTGACGTATTCATGCTTACTTTGTCCGCACCGGCATTGAGAAGGTTGCGCACATCCTCCACCTGACGTACGCCGCCACCTACGGTGAGCGGTATGAATACCTGTTCTGCCACCTGCTCAATAATACGAAAGAGAATCCCGCGGTCATCTGAACTGGCAGTAATATCAAGAAAAGTCAGCTCATCCGCCCCCTGTTCGTCATAACGGCGTGCGATTTCCACCGGGTCCCCTGCATCGCGCAGTTCGACAAAATGAATCCCCTTGACCACGCGCCCAGCCGTTACGTCCAGACAGGGAATGATACGTTTTGCCAGCATGTTATTTACCGGTATCCAGTGAAAAAAATGCCCATCACTATCCATGACTCGCAAGGGTTCTGTCTGAAGTTAATTTATCCGCCAGCTTTTGCGCCTCGGCAAAGTCCAAAGTATCCTCATATATCGCGCGGCCGGTTATCGCACCGGTAATGCCGCTGTCCTGCACTGCGCACAGGGCATGCACGTCATCAAGATTGGTAATGCCGCCGCTGGCAATGACCGGAACAGTCAACTCGCGGGCCAGTTCCACAGTGGCAGGAATATTTACGCCTGAAAGCATGCCATCCCGTCCAATGTCCGTATAGATAATGGCTTCAATGCCATACCCTTCAAAGCGCTTTGCCAGATCAAGCACATCATGTCCGGTTACCTTTGACCAGCCGTCGACCGCCACTTTGCCGCTGTTCGCATCCAGTCCTACCATGATATGCCCCGGGAAGGTATCGCATGCCTCATGCAGGAATCCAGGAGTCTTCACAGCTGCGGTGCCGATGATTATATAAGTTACCCCGATATCAAGATAACGCTCGATGGTTTCCAGATCACGAATTCCACCCCCTAACTGGATAGGCACGTCCAGCCCAACCGCTTCCACTATATTGCGGATCGCCGGCTCGTTCTTGGGCTTTCCGGCAAACGCACCATTCAAATCGACCAGATGCAAGCGGCGAGCGCCCTGTTCGACCCAATGCAGCGCCATTGCCGCTGGATCTTCGGAAAACACAGTAGCATCTTCCATCAACCCCTGGCGAAGGCGTACGCAATGTCCATCTTTTAAATCAATCGCGGGAATAATCAACATGGCAGCATATAAACAATGTAAAAACAAAAATTAAACTGGCGCCCAGTTCACAAAATTTTCCAGTAGCTTCAACCCGGCATGCTGACTCTTTTCCGGATGGAACTGAACCGCAAATATATTTTCTCTCCCTACCGCGCAAACAAAAGGCCGAGGATAACAGCTGGTGGCCTGAACAAGCTGCTCATCCATGGGACATACATAATAACTATGTACGAAATAAAAACGAGAATTCTGATCTATGCCATCCCATAAGGGATGGTTTCCATAAAGCACCTGATTCCATCCCATATGCGGCACTTTAAGTTTATTGTTCTGTGAATCGACCAGGTTTTCGCCAAAGCGCACCACCCTGCCTGGCAGAATGGCTAATCCAGGGACATCGCCCTCTTCACTATGCTCGAACAACATTTGCAGGCCGATACAGATACCCAGGAAAGGTTTGGTTCGGGCAGCATTCAGCACCGTTTCACGCAGTCCGCGCTCTTCCAGCTCGCGGATGCAATCTGGCATTGCTCCCTGTCCAGGGAAAACTACGCGCCCAGCCTGGCGAACCTCCTGCGGATCACTGGTAACCACAATTGAAGCGTTGGGCGCAACGGTGTGCAAGGCCTGATGCACTGAACGCAGGTTACCCATGCCGTAATCTATGATTGCGATATCTGCCATGACGCTATTCGTGGAATATTACGTATCCAGGCAATGAATGACTGCGTAATGCTGGCTGCCCTGCTAATTTCTCGCGATCAGTCGCACGCATCCTCCAGCTGCATTGAATGCATTGTCCCATTTCAATATTGTTTTTCAAAGCCATGGAAAAACTTATAAAACACCCTTGGTAGAAGGCATCATTCCTTCCATGCGCGGGTCGATCTCAAGAGCCATGCGCAGGGCACGGCCAAAAGCCTTGAATACTGTCTCCGCCTGATGATGAGCATTTTTCCCCACCAGATTATCAATGTGTAATGTCACCAGCGCATGATTGACAAAACCTTGAAAAAACTCATGAATCAGGTCAACATCAAAATCACCGATACTGGCGCGCGTAAAATTTACATTAAATTCAAGACCTGGGCGTCCTGAGATATCCAGGACCACGCGCGACAACGCTTCATCCAATGGCACATAGGCATGACCATAACGTCGCAATCCATTTTTATCCTCCACCGCCTGATTGAACGCCTGGCCAAGAGCGATGCCGATATCTTCGACTGTGTGATGTGCATCAATGTGCAGATCCCCCCTGGCGACAATGTCCAGATCAACCATGCCATGACGCGCGACCTGGTCAAGCATATGCTCCAGGAACGGCAATCCGGTATCAAATCTGGCCTTTCCGCTTCCATCCAAATCCAGTTGTATCGTAATCTGGGTTTCGAGGGTATTACGTGTTACCTGCGAACTACGCATGATTTTCCCTAACGGATAACCTAAACAAATTGATGAATACTTTCCTGCAGCGCCCGAATGAACATCTCATTCTCTTGCTGGGTGCCCACTGTTACACGCAGGCAGTCCAGCAATAGCGGATGGGAATTACTCAAATTCTTGATTAGCACGCCACGATCCTTCAAACCCTTAAAAACCTGATCTGCGTGCATCACACGGAACAATATAAAGTTGGCATCACTAGCATAGGGCCGCACATCCGCCAAGCCGACCAGGCGATCATATAACCAGGCGCGATCATGTTTGATCTGTTCAGCCTGGCGCAAAAGTACATCATGATGCTGCAATAATTTTTGAGCCACATACTGTGTAAGCATGTTCACATTATACGGCAATCGAAGCTTCTCCAGCTGCCCAAGCCATGCCTTACTGCCCGCGATAAACCCCAAGCGCAGGCCAGCCATTCCCAGCTTGGAGAAAGTACGCATCACCAGCAGATTTGGATAACGCGACAACATTGGCATGAAACTGGCATCAGCAAATGCATGATAGGCTTCATCTACCACCACCAGCCCGGGAGCAGATTCTATTATCCGGGATATTGCCTCCGCATCAAAGAGGTTTCCACTTGGATTATTAGGGTAAGACAGGAATATGAGCGCCGGCTGATGTTGTCGCATGGCGGTCAGCACCGCGGACAGATCCAATGTAAAATCATCCGTCAATGGCACTCCGACATATCGTAGTCCCGTGAAAGCTGCAATCATCCGGTACATCACAAATGACGGTTCAACGCTCAGCAAAGTGGCTCCTGGCTTCGCAACCGCCAGTGCCAGCAATTGAATGATCTCATCCGATCCATTTCCAAGCAATATACCCATATCCTGATCCAGGTCAGTCACGGCGCGAATACTTTCCTTCAATCTGCCGGCGTCCGCATCTGGATACCGATTGATTGAAGCTTCTGCCACTATATGAGCAATTTCCTCCCGCAAGGACTGTGGTAATAAATACGGGTTTTCCATTGCGTCGAGCTTGGCCATGCCGAAGCTGTCCGGAACAGAATACGCCATCAGATCAAGGACTTCTCGACGAAACAATTGATCAGGAGTTACAGTGGAACTGGTAGCAGACATGAAATCTCAATACGTTAAGACTGGATCATTTTATCCCATTCAAATCCTATTCTGGTAGATTTTGCACAACGTGATTGCAAATCCTGCAAGAATTCATGCACCCCGCCAGAATTCTATCCTTCCCGGATGATTGCGAGCGGTCTGTCCAGCTGCTTTAACAACTCTGAGATACAAATAACAACACACAAGGTAACCAATGGTTTGATGCAGAAAAGGGCTTGACCTGCCAGTCTTCTTTCCATGTTAAAGATTGCTCCGGCCAAGAAACCATAGAGCTGACCCCGACTGCAGATAACGAATCAATCCAGACAACATTGAATGACAACAATAATTTAGGCTGCACGATTGATGGTATTTTGACAAATACCTCAAAATACACCGCAAACAACAAACAATTGCCAAAGCCTGAGGGCTTTCGTATAATATATTTTTATTTTTGCAAGAGAAAGAATTGCCATGGCAAATACTGCACAAGCTAGAAAACGCGCACGGCAGGCGGATAAACAGCGCGAACATAATGCAAGTCTGCGCTCCGAACTGCGCACTGCAATCAAAAAAGTGGCAAAAGCCATTGAGTCTGGAGACAAAGCCGTGGCACGAGCCGTTTTCATCGAATCCACCAGCACAGTTGATTCCATTGCCGACAAAAAAATCATTCACAAAAACAAAGCAGCCCGACACAAGAGTCGCCTGTCCGCAGCAATCAAGGCAATGGCCTGATCTAAAAACCAGTACTTCCGTAAGGCCAACAGCTTACGCTGTTGGCCTTACTTTTTTCAATAAGCAGATATTTTTCTTTCGGGCCTTTTGAACCAAAGTCCTTCGGGCATGCATACAACAGAATTTATGGCATAAACCGGCATACTGGAACGATGCCCGTTATATCCGCATTCCCAACCCACAGATTAACCCCGTACATACCGCCCGGTCTGGAAAAACCTGACTGTCACTCCCAACCGCAGCAACCAGATTCAATATACGAAACCAGTAGATATACAAATTCGGCATTCTGATCAATGTAATTAATATGCACGATTAGCACCAAGCAAATTTCATTTACCCCTTGCGCAATAAAGCCAATTTGGATCAATATACGCATTTTCCCAGAACAGATACAGCGGCCATGCCGCCGTACGTCATGCAATCTATGTCGCATTTAATGAATACCTATGCACGCCTGCCTGTTTCCTTCACACATGGGAAAGGCGTTTGGCTCTGGGACAGCAATGGCAAGCGCTACCTTGACGCACTTTCCGGCATTGCAGTCAACACGCTTGGACATGCACACCCACGTTTGACCGAAAATCTTGCAAAGCAGGCAAACAAGCTGATACACGTTTCTAACCTGTACCAGGTAAGTGAGCAGGAAATTGCAGCGGAAAAATTATGCACGCTTACCCGCATGCAGCAGGCTTTTTTTTGCAATTCCGGCTGCGAGGCCAATGAAGCCGCGATCAAACTGGCCCGTCTGTATGGTCATCAGCAAGACATTGATAATCCAGCGATTATTGTAATGGAGAAGGCATTCCATGGCCGTACCCTGGCGACACTGTCCGCTACCGGCAACCGCAAGGTACAGGCAGGGTTTGAGCCGCTGGTAAAGGGATTTGTTCGCGTTCCCTATAATGACCTGGATGCCGTGCAACAGGTCGCAGAGCACAATCACGATGTCATTGCAGTGCTGGTTGAACCCATCCAGGGAGAAGGCGGAATTCGCACCCTGGATATCCATTATCTTGAAAATCTGCGGAAAATCTGTGACCAATACAACTGGCTGTTAATGCTGGATGAAGTGCAATGCGGTATTGGCCGCACCGGAAAATGGTTCGCCCACCAGCATACAGGCATCCTTCCTGATGTGATGACACTGGCTAAGGGGATCGGCTCAGGCATACCGGTAGGCGTTTGCCTTGCCGCCGGCAAGGCAGCAAACATCTTTAAGCCGGGTAACCATGGCTCCACTTTCGGCGGCAACCCGCTGGCATGCGTAGCCGTACAAACGACACTGACAGTCATGGAGCAGGATCAATTGATCCAAAATGCTGCCACGGTCGGAGAGTTTTTACTGAGGAATTTACGCTCACGCCTGGCTTCCGTCGCGGGCGTGGTTGAAATCCGGGGACAAGGACTGATGATCGGCATTGAGCTGAACCGGAACTGCCTGGAACTTGTCAGACATGCCCTGGATGAAGGTCTCCTGATCAATGTCACCGACGAAAAAGTCATCCGGCTTTTGCCTGCAATCATATTTACTCCCGATGAGGCGCAGCAACTTCTGGACAAACTATGTCCACTGATCATTAATTTTCTGGCGCAAGGCTCATAACGTGAGTATTCAACATTTTCTTCAATTTAAAGACCTTTCCCGCGAAGAACTCGAACATATATTCAATCGCGCGGGGATTATCAAAAAGCGCTACAAAACCTATCTGCCCTATCACCCCTTGATCGACCGGACCCTGGTGATGATTTTCGAGAAAAGTTCCACGCGAACGCGCCTTTCGTTTGAAGCGGGCATGCAGCAACTCGGCGGAAACGCAATTTACCTCAATACTCGCGATTCACAGCTAGGACGAGGAGAACCCGTAGAAGATGCAGCACAAGTGATCTCTCGCATGAGTGACCTGGTCATGATCCGAACCTTCGAACAGGAGATTATCGAACGTTTTGCCGCAAATTCAAGGGTACCCGTTATTAACGGTTTGACCAACGAATACCATCCTTGCCAGATTCTGGCTGACATTTACACCTATATAGAGCAGCGCGGCTCTATTCAGGGAAAAACTGTTGCCTGGATCGGGGATTCCAACAATGTATGCAACACTTGGTTGCAGGCAGCAGAAGTATTTGATTTTAACGTCCATGTCTCGACCCCGCCTGGCTACGAAGTTGAACCGGAGCGTGCCGGATTATTCGGCGAAGATCATTATGAAGAATTCCCTGACCCGATGGACGCTGCACGTAACGCCGACCTGGTTACCACCGATGTCTGGACCAGCATGGGTTTCGAACGCGAAAATGACGCACGGCGCAAAGCGTTTGCTGACTGGATCGTGGATAAGGAAATGATGTCCGTCGCCAGTAAGGATGCGCTGTTCATGCATTGCCTCCCGGCACATCGCGGCGAGGAGGTAGACGCCGCCGTAATCGACGGCCCGCAGAGTGCAGTATGGGATGAGGCGGAGAACCGTTTGCATGTACAGAAGGCACTGATGGAATATCTGTTGCTAGGCACTATTGACACCTGAGCAGCATCTTGCTTCAAGTCCGTTAAAAATTTTTAAAACCCAACCATACATTTCTTTGCATCAGAAATTCTCTACATCCCATAATAATAATTCCCATAGGCATCATAAATGACGATTAAGTACCCGATATGACCAGTCACAGTTCCAATTGGGAATGAACAAATCTTCTTTGATAATTCATACCGAGAAAATAGAAATGATCGAAAATAAAAAAGTTGTCCTCGCATATTCTGGCGGACTGGATACTTCTGTAATCCTGAAATGGTTGCAGGACACCTATCAGTACGAAGTAGTAACCTTCACTGCCGACATCGGTCAGGGAGAAGAACTTGAATCCGCGCGGAACAAAGCCTTACAGTTCGGGATCAAGCCAGAGAATATTTTTATTGACGATCTGCGTGAAGAATTCGTGCGCGATTTTGTATTCCCAATGTTCCGCGCCAATACTGTATATGAAGGAGAATATCTGCTCGGTACCTCGATCGCACGACCGTTGATCGCCAAGCGCCAGATTGAAATCGCCAGACAAACTAACGCTGGGGCAGTGTCGCACGGGGCAACCGGTAAAGGCAACGATCAGGTCCGGTTCGAATTGGGGTATTATGCGCTTAACCCTAACATTCGGGTAATCGCCCCATGGCGCGAGTGGGATTTGCTTTCCCGTGAAAAGCTGATGACCTATGCAGACAAGCATAACATCCCCGTAGATATGAAGCATAAACAGGGTGGGTCACCTTACTCAATGGATGCTAATCTGCTGCATATCAGCTATGAAGGAAGACATCTCGAAAATCCCTCTGCCGAGGCAGAAGAAAGCATGTGGCGCTGGACAGTTTCACCAGAACAAGCCCCAGATGAAGTTGAATATCTGGATATTGAATTTGAGCGCGGCGATATAGTCAGCCTCAATGGGTCTCGCCTTACCCCTGCCCAAATACTGACCAGGCTCAACCAACTAGGAGGTAAGCACGGTATTGGCCGTCTTGATCTCGTAGAGAACCGCTACGTGGGCATGAAATCTCGTGGCTGTTATGAAACCCCGGGCGGCACAATCATGCTCAAAGCACATCGTGCAATAGAATCCATCACGCTGGATCGCGAAGTTGCCCATCTTAAGGACGACTTGATGCCACGCTATGCCAGCATGATCTACAACGGTTATTGGTGGAGTCCGGAGCGCATCTCCCTGCAAACCCTGATTGATCAGACGCAGCAAAAAGTAAACGGCTGGGTACGGGTTAAGCTGTACAAAGGAAACGTCATCGTAGTTGGTCGAGACTCCAGGACAGATTCGCTATTCGACCCGGGCATTGCCACCTTTGAAGATGACAAAGGAGCCTATGACCAGAAGGATGCCGCAGGGTTTATTAAGCTGAATGCCCTCAGAATGCGCATTGCAGCAAAAAAAGGACAATAATTGAACGGCAACAACGTGCTACAGACCACACAAAATCGTTGAACACTTGCCATATAACATCATTCAATATTAATTTTCATTAAATCCAGGTCAATATTGGCTTGCTCATAATTTTCCAGTATGCAAGCCGGGAAACGACACTATCATCACCTATCAGGAGCATCCATGTCCAAATTTGATAACGTAAGCGTCATAAAACAGGCCAACGTGTTTTTTGACGGGAAATGTGTATCCCATACCGTGCTTTTCCCGGATGGAAAGCGAAAAACCGTAGGCGTCATCATGCCAGGCAGCCAGCTCACTTTTAATGTTGGCTCTCCAGAGCTTATGGAAATAACCAGCGGCACTTGCCATGTCAGACTAACGGGCGAAACAAACGCGAAAGCCTATACTGCCGGTATGCAGTTTAGCGTGCCTGCCAATAGCAGCTTTGAAATACATACACAGGATACCGTCCATTACGTTTGCAGTTTTGAATAATCAGGCACCTTCGTTCTAAAACGGTCCCTTGAATTAAACCGCCTTTCCCTCTGGAAAGAATTACCCCAAAATGCATCATTAAGGAGACCTCCCATGCCATCATTCGACATCGTATCCGAGGTTGATAAGACGGAAGTTAAAAATGCCGTCGAACAGACCAACAAGGAAGTAAGCACACGTTTTGATTTCAAAGGGTCAGACGCAAGAGTGGAGCAAGCAGACCTGGCTCTTACGGTGCATGCTGACAATGAATTTCAATTAAATCAGGTGCAGGATATCCTCAATGCAAAACTGACCAAACGTGGAGTGGATATTAAATGCCTGGACATAAGTGACAGAATTGAAAAAGTTAGCGGCAACAAGATTAAACGCTCCTGCACGGTCAAAACAGGAGTAGAAGTTGAACTGGCAAAAAAAATTGTCAAATTCATTAAAGATAGCAAGATGAAAGTGCAGGGCAGCATACAGGGAGATACAGTACGGGTATCTGGTAATAAACGTGATGACCTGCAAACGGCCATCCAGTTAATCCGTCAACACATTACGGACTTCCCTCTGCAATTCCAGAATTTCCGGGAGTAGGAAAATCTAGTCCCATTGCTAGATCATAAATCCAGTACGATTTTTACTGGCATATTCGTCTTGTTTGACCATAATATAGTAATTGGCAAACCTGAGTTCCCTGAGAGTCCTTTTTTATCCCTGTGATTGAGCCAACCTGACATCCTTATACGAATAGCGCCTGGCTCATTGATCAATCACTCCGCTAACTGTCCATGATCAAGACACACTCAGGGCTTCCACCGATTTCCATTATTATCCAAGTAAATAGCTTTATAGCAGGCATGTAGTCAGTGCCATAAAAAGCCAGGACCAGCGACCATGTTTTAAATCATTAACACATTCTAAATATTTCTTGCTGTCAGTTTTGCTTGTACCCTCGCATATTCCGGTCTGAACCAGGTAACACCAAACGAGTTTTTTCACTTCGTCTATAATTGGTTCACAGGTTCCAGCCGGGGCAAAATGAAACCACTCCTAAAATATAGTTTATGGTCAGCAGGTGTAGCCATTGCCTTGGTAGTGGCTGCCATAATTTATATCACAACCACTTTTGATCCTAACAATTTTAAGACTCATATCATCCAACTGGTAAAAGAAAAGCAGCAGCGTACCCTGAAACTGGATGACGATATTCGGCTAGTTCTCTTTCCTCAGGCAGGCATCGAAATTAACAAGGCATCATTATCGGAATTTCAGCAGGACAGACAATTTATGTACATTGAGAACGCGCGCATCTCACTGGCACTCCTACCTCTTTTATCAAAAAAAATAATCATCGATGAAATATATCTTAAGGGTTTAAAAATCAATTTAATACAATTTAAGAATGGCAAAACCAATATTGATGACTTATTAAATCTAATCAGGAGCGATGACAAGCAATCTTCACCGGATTTCGAAATTGGTTCATTGAACATACAAGAATCTCAATTAAGTTTCTTCAATGAAAAGACGGACGGACATTACCTACTAAGCAAACTCAATTGTAGTACCAGCCGTATCACTAATAATAGTCCAATAAAAATCAATTACTCTTCAGTAATTGATTCTACAAAACCTAAACTAAAATTTGTCGCACAAATAACTTCCACATTGACTTTCGACCTACTGAAAAACAGTATCCAGATAGCCGAAACAACATTGCATGCCACAGGCACTGCATTCGAAGCCGGAAATCTGGAAATTTTTGCCAAAGGTAAAGCCCATGCAAATTTTGAAAAACAAAAATTTTCTACAAACGACCTGACAGTTACAGTTTCTGGTGAATATAACAAAAACGGCTTCAATGCAAAACTGGACATGCCTGAATTAAACCTGACCCAGAATACCTTTATGGCTGACAGGACAACATTGACAACACGGATAAATGGTCCGCCCGGAAAAATTGACACCCATCTGACCATGCTGGATCTGTTCGGCAATTTTCAATTTTTTAAGGGCAGCACACTTCAAATGAAACTAGATTGGGAAAGTCCCGGACAAGTCATGAAGTTGACGCTTGACTCACCTGTAATCTGCAGCCCCGTCCAGCAGCTATTCAGCCTTCCCAAACTTAAAATCGCAGCAAATGTAGCTGGGAACCTGATCCCAGAAAAATCAATCAATGCTAGATTAAACGGGAAAATGCAGGCAGACGGTCTACACCAGGTTCTCCAGGCTAATTTCAAGGGAGATATACAGCACAGCCAGTTTAAAACTGCATTCGCAATAAATGGCTTCCAAAATCCCGCCATCCGTTTCGCCATGGAGATTGACCAACTAGATGCAAACTTATATTTACCCCGAGATACAGCCGGGAAATCCACTACCACGACTGAGAAAACCTTTGACTTATCGGCCATGAAAAATCTTAAACTTGACGGCAAAGTACGAATCGGTTCACTTGGAATCGCCAATACGCAGCTTTCCCAGGTACGCCTCGACATACAGGCAGCGAATGGTCAGCTGAACATCATCCCTTTACCTGCAAATTCCAATAATATTCCCATTAACTGATATTGTAGAACATAGGAAAGTTGCTCATTTCAGCGAAGATTTTCACTCCATCCATTACCTGGAATGAAGAAGGAACATATCTGAACACTACGATATCAAAGAACAGTACATTGCATGCCCAGGAGTAAAGTCGTAAGAAAATCAATGCGTACAAAGATCTGTAGCGATAATTGATGGCGGGAAGACATACAATAGGCAATGCCTTCTCACCAATATTTTAAAAGGATCTTCAATCAGATTGAATTTCCCAAAAGAAAACAGTCTTATGATATTTGACTATTTTATAGCTGCATCTCCGCTTGATTCAATTTAACCATCTTGATTTCAAGCGGAGAATGAAACTCCTTATACTTTTAAATTCCATTTATGACCAAATTCATCATTACCCGTTTCAACCCGTTCAATCTTGCCTGGCATATGAGGGGTTGCAGGTGCACGCTCATCAAGAACAGGGCCCTGTTTGGTCAGGGTAAATATTACTGGCTCAGGTTTATCGTCCTGGTGGGGTGAATATAGCAGCGGACCATATGCATAATTATCAGGATTCAGGAATCGGGCTTCATCCCCGTCCTTCAGCATCTTAAGGTATTGATTTCTAGCTTCCCAGCTTGGCTGCGTATCCTCATTCTGCTTGACCTCTGTGCTGCTGGAAATAATAAAGCCATCCCCTTCCACTTGGCCAAGTGCCTTGAGGGCATTTTCACAATACTCATATCTGCCTTCCTGATTCAATCGCGCCAGGGCATCGATAGAGCAGTGGTGAGGCGCAAGCAAAATATGCCAGCCGAGCTTATCCGCATTGTCTTTATAATTTTCCCAGACACGGTCCCAAACATCTACGTTCGCATCCCCTCCCAGCAAAATACGGTTCGCGCCACCGAACACCTTAATAGTCCAGCGTATAATCAGACTACTATTGTTTATTTCAGTAATATCCGTAGCGGATATTACATTTTCCCGCTCTTGTTGGACTGGAGAAATTACATGTGCTTCAATGTTCCGGGAAAAATTCTTGATTAATCCAGATCCAGATGATGGCGCAGCAAGTATGGTAATCCTGTTACCATTCATCCCCCCTGCTTCGGTACCCTGAAGATCCAGCCTGCGCTTGATTTCCTGAAAAACGGGTTTCGATTGATCAGTTGCATATTTTGGATCCGCAAACAGAGGGTTGATCCACATCTCTTCGATAAGGATTAACTTGTCATCTTCCCTCGGCCGATCTTCAAAATCGGCAGGATCCCCCTGATAAAAAAGCTTTTCGAAACCCGTAAGATTCGCCTTGTCCGGATGGGTCAAAACCAACAGGGATAACCGATACTCCCGATTACTCCGATAGCTGGACTGATAACAGGCATACTGAAGATCAAGAGCAAAATCGTAGTAAACCCACTCAAACGGCTGTTCAGCCTCCTCGGCACCAAGTGTGGCAGCATTTCCAATCATGCCGTTAACATCAACAGAACTTCTGAAACGGTCAGTATGCCGTTCACATCGATAGTTTACGTCAGTAAGTATCGTCTTATCATTCGCTTCGATTAGAATGGTATCTCCATTTCCGACCGGGAAGAAAGTAACACGGTTTATTGACATTATTTGCTTTCCTCTTTAATGGATTTAATTTACTAAAATAGCTGGGTATTATACTTGGTTTATTTAAAAAACATGAGAATATAAAATCCAGATACAGACCTGTTGCCTATGCCAATCCGTTCAGTTTTTGAATTGCATCATTTTACACTCACACAATATCGAACAATCCCCCATAACAGTGCAAATTTTGAAAAACCAATCCCACACGTCTGCCTAGCTGTAAGCCTTTCTTAATATAAGAATAAACTGGCCGCAAAAAATGGAAGTAATTTGCATGCCGCCTGACATATCACTCTCTAGCCAGGATTGCCTAGGGAAATAATTCAGCGTTAGAAAACAAGGCGCCTCCCTGATCTTTTTTAGACAAGATAGGCTCTTGCTGACTAAGGCGCCAATCTATCGCCAATTCCGGATCATTCCACAGAATCGTACGCTCAAATTCCGGAGCCCAATAATTGGTTGTCTTATATAAAAATTCCGCATACTCACTCAGAACAACAAATCCATGGGCAAAGCCTTCCGGCACCCAAAGCATTTTCTTGTTTTCTGCAGAAAGTATTTCTCCCACCCACGAGCCAAAGGTAGGGGAGGATTTACGAATATCCACAGCCACATCCAACACTTTTCCTGCCACAACTCGAACTAGTTTTCCCTGGGGTTGCTTGATTTGATAATGCAACCCTCTTAGCACGTACTGAGCCGACTTCGAATGATTGTCCTGAACAAACTTAACCTTTGTCCCAACCAGGTTTTCAAAAACCTTTTGATTGAAACTTTCGAAAAAAAAACCACGTTCATCACCAAATATCCTGGGTTCAACAATCAAGACATCGGGTATTGCCGTTTGGGTTGCGTGCATCTCTAATATACTTTCTCTTTGCGAATATCCAGAAGATACTGACCATAACCATTTTTGGTCAATGGCCTTGCCAATTGCTCCAATTGTTCTGTTGTAATATAACCTCGGCGATATGCAACTTCTTCCGGGCAGGCAATTTTCAAACCTTGACGCTTCTCCAGGGTCTGAATAAACAGTGAGGCCTCCAGCAAGGAATCATGTGTACCAGTATCCAGCCATGCATTGCCACGCCCCATCACCTGCACGTCCAGCTTCCCACTTTCAAGATAAATCTGGTTAACCGTAGTTATTTCCAATTCCCCCCGCATGGATGGCTTAACCGATTTGGCAATTTCAACAACATGGTTATCATAAAAATAAAGACCTGTTACCGCATAGTTGGATTTGGGCTTTACCGGTTTTTCTTCCAGACTGATTGCACGGCCAGAAGGATCAAATTCTACTACTCCGTAGCGCTCTGGATCATTGACATGATAGGCAAATATGGTGCCTCCTTCCAGTTTGGATCTAGCCGCCGAAAGACTTTTCTCAAGGTCATGCCCATAAAAAATATTATCCCCAAGTACCAATGAGCAAGAGTCATTTCCAATAAAATTGGCACCAATAATAAATGCCTGTGCAAGCCCTTCAGGCGATGGTTGAATTGCATAGGAAAAATTCATTCCCCACTGCGAGCCTTCCCCAAGCAACTGTTCAAAACGTGATATATCCTGTGGCGTAGAAATTATCAAGACATCCTGAATTCCGGCGAGCATCAGCGTAGTTAGTGGATAATAAATCATCGGCTTGTCATATACAGGCAACAATTGCTTGGAAATGGTTTGAGTCGCCGGATAAAGCCGGGTACCCGAGCCTCCTGCAAGTATAATGCCCTTCATGATAATCTCCTGTCACCGTAATTCTTCTGGATCCATGTCTGGTATTCCCCGCTGATTACAGCATCAACCCAGTCCGTATTTGCCCAATACCATCCCACGGTTTTGCGCAAACCCGATTCAAAGGTTTCCTGTGGCTTCCAGCCTAGTTCGTGAGCAATTTTGCTGGCATCAATTGCATAGCGATGGTCATGACCCGGCCTATCCTGAACATAAGTGATAAGCGATGCATGCGGCGCACCCTGTGGACAGATCTCATCCATAATTGTACAGATCAGGTACACCACTTCCAGATTGGTTTTTTCATTCCCTCCACCGATATTATAAACTTCCCCTATCCGCCCCCGGTCTAGCACAAGACGTAGCGCCCGTGCATGATCATCCACATATAACCAGTCACGAATGTTATCGCCCTTGCCATAAACCGGCAGAGGCTTCCCGTTGCGGGCATTCAAAATCATCAGTGGAATCAACTTTTCCGGAAAATGGTAGGGGCCATAGTTGTTGGAGCAGTTCGTTGTAACTACAGGTAATCCGAAAGTGTGATGCCATGCGCGCACCAGATGGTCTGAAGACGCCTTGCTTGCTGAATATGGAGAATTTGGCTGATAAGCGGTATCTTCCCTAAAAAATCCGGTTGCACCCAGAGAGCCATATACCTCATCGGTGGAAACATGGTGAAAACGGAAATTGCTTTTGCATCCAGGAGAAAGCTTGCCCCAATATTCCCGCACCACTTCCAGAAGAGTGTACGTTCCAATGATATTGGTTTGCATAAATGTTGCCGGGCCAGCAATAGACCGATCGACATGAGTTTCCGCTGCCAAGTGCATCACAGCATCCGGCTGGTGTTCATGAAATATGCGCGCCATTGCCTCAGCGTTGCAAATATCCACGCATTCGAAGTAATAGCGGGAACTATCGGCAACTGATTTTAAGGATTGCAAATTACCAGCATAGGTCAGCTTGTCAACATTGATAACGACATCATTGGTTTCCATGATCAATTGACGGATAACCGCAGACCCAATAAATCCAGCACCGCCGGTAATAAGTATTTTTTTCATGGAGATTCAGAATTAATTTATGTTGTACAACTTTGCTTGATTTAAATGGAATGTTTATCCAGAAAACAGGCTACATTTTGAATTGCCTTCTTTGTTGCACCACGATGCATGTGGACAAAGTTTTTTCCAGCCTGACCCATTGATATCAGGAGTTCTGAATTTGCAAGCAAATTTTGTAAATTTTGAGCCAGCTCTGCTACATTCTGTATGCGTACAGCTGCGCCACTTTCTACTGCCAACTGGCTAGCTTGCTCGAAATTGTATGTGTAAGGACCAATTATTACCGGCTTACCCAAAACGCAAGCTTCAATCAGATTTTGGCCTCCAAATGGTAATAAACTTCCTCCAATGAAAGCAAGGTCACAAGCCGTATAATAGGCAGTGAGCTCCCCCATGCTGTCACCCAGTACCACATGGGTATCAGGCAAAATCGGACCGCCCTGACTTTTGCGCTGAAAACGCACCCCTTGCTGAGCGCACATATCGGCTACAGTATCAAAACGTTGCGGATGTCGCGGGACGATGACTACCAGCAAGTCAGGTATCCGGACTTGCTGAAGCATCGAAAGCAAGAGCGCTTCTTCTCCCTCGCGCGTACTTGCTGCAAGAAAAATTTTCCTTTTTTCCCCGAACAGGGTACGCAAATCAGCACCGCATTGCTGCATTGCAGAAGACGGGTGCACATCAAACTTAAGATTGCCCATGACCGATACATTGTTTGCACCCAGAGCAGAAAAACGTGACGCATCCGCTTCGCTTTGAGCAGAAATGCAGCTTAGCTCACTTAAACCTGATCGTGTTAAATTTGGGTAGCGAGCATATCTCGCTGCAGATTTTTCAGACAACCTTGCATTAAGCAGCAGCAGGGGAATATGCATTGTGTGACAAAAATGAATCAAGTTAAACCAGACTTCGGTTTCCATCAATATCCCGATATCCGGGCGAAAATGTTTCAAGAAACGCTTGACCGCAAATGAATAATCATATGGTAAATATACCCGCAGTACGTCACTGCCATACAGCTGTTCGCTGGCAAAGCGTCCAGTTGGGGTAGTATGAGTGAACAACAGCTGATACTTCGGGTATTTTTCCCGCAAACACTGAACCAAACTGGCCACTGCACGGGTTTCTCCAACAGATACTGCATGTAGCCAGATTAATGGTTTTTCATTGCAAGCAGAATAACACCCAAAACGCTCACCGATATGCTGCAGATATTCCGGCTGCTTGCGCCCGCGCCACAGTAGATGGAAAAATACATACGGCAACAAGAACCACAGCAAAAAAGCATAAATTCGACGAGGACTAAGCATAATTTTGCCGAACGTCATGCGACTGAAATCAAGGAAGCCAACAATAAGAGATTTGACAAACTATTTAATAATGAAAAGGCAGAGGACATCTCACGAAATCAATCGCGTTTGTAATCATCGTCAAATCGCACGATATCATCTTCCCCCAGATATGAACCTGACTGAATTTCAATCAGATAAAGTGATCCTGCGCCGATATTTTCCAAACGATGCTTCATGCCCAGGGGAATATAAGTTGATTGGTCCTCCTGCAGCAACAAAATTTCATCCCCACGCGTGACTTTAGCATAGCCTGATACCACTACCCAATGTTCGGCGCGGTACTGATGCTTTTGCAAAGACAATTTTGCCCCAGGTTTCACCATAATACGCTTAGCCTGGAATCGTTCCCCCATATCAATGCCTTCATAATAACCCCAGGGACGATAAACTCTACGATGCTCCAAATGTTCGGTACGCTCTGCTTGTTTAAGGTATTCCACGGTATGTTTTACATCCTGCGCAAAACCCTTATTCATCACCAATACGGCATCCGCAGTTTCCACAATAATCAGATCATGCACACCAATCGTTGCCACCATCCGACTTTCGGCACGAACATAGGAATTTGCAGTTTCTGCTGCATAAACATCACCCCGCAGAACATTACCTTTTCTATCCTGGTCCAATATTTGATGCAGCGATGACCATGAACCAATATCATTCCAGCCAATATCCACCGTAACCACTGCTGCGGCCCTGGTATGCTCCATAACAGCATAATCAATAGATTCAGATGGACAAGCGACGAAATCCTGTTCGCTCAGGCGGCAAAAATCCATATCATGCTTGCTGTTTTTCCAGGCATGCTTTACTGCGCTATATATATCAGGGCGATAACAATGCAACTCTTTCAGGTAATTAGATGCTCTGAATACAAACATGCCACTGTTCCAGAAGTAATTTCCTGATTCTACAAACCTCTTGGCCATCTCCATATCCGGCTTTTCTACAAAACTTGCCACTTCAAATCTGTTCCCGTCCAATCCCAACCTATCTCCAAGCTTGATATACCCAAATCCTGTAGCCGGGTCTCTTGGAGCAATGCCAAAAGTCACCAGCCATTTTTGCTGCGCCAAAACAGAAGCCGATTGAATTGCAGCGTGAAACGCTGAAACATTTTGAATTAAATGATCTGCGGGCAACACCAGTAAAGTCGCTTGGTCATCCTGCTCCTGTGCAGCAAATGCTGCAATAGCAGCAGCAGGCGCTGTATTGCGACCTGATGGCTCAAGCACCTGTAATAGCGGATTAACGTTAACAGCACGCAATTGTTCCGCGACCAGAAATCGGTGCTCGTTATTGCAGATTACAAAAGGTGCAGCTACGTCAGCACAACCTTTGAGACGTAATAATGTTTCCTGAAATAAGGTATATTCTGAAATCAGGGGCAGAAACTGCTTGGGCAAGGCCGCACGGGATAAAGGCCACAATCGAGTGCCTGACCCTCCTGATAATATGACTGGATAAAGCATAGTGATATCCAACAATAAAACGACATATTTTTCTCGAACACATTGCTGAATTATAATCTGCAACACAAGCGCTACTGACCTACCGAGAACTGGTGGTCTTATGTCCTGCGCCATTTATATACCAGGTCGTTGCTTTTAACAATTTCTGCCATTGTAAAAACATCATCCATGTGGCTCTTGGCCATGAATGGGAATCTACACTTTTTACATAATGACCCATGCCTGATTAAAAGTAAATCTACAAGGCAGATCGCCTCTTAAGAATTCATATAACATATTGATTTTTTGTGATTACATATAAAAACAAACCAGTAATTACAGGCAATTGACGGCACTTAATTCTGCAATACAATTGCAAACTTGTAATCCAAGTTTGCAAGCTGCACTTGAAGATTTGTATACTTCAGGACAATGCCAGGTTCGTAAAGAAAAGCGTAGCGCTCCATTGCATCCAATACCATTCAATTGAAGTCCTGTCTAATCATAAAACAAAGACGAATTCCGGGATGAAGTGCAATTTTGAGTAATGCTGGTCAGGTGAGTGGGATGCGATAGCATCCATGCCTTTTTGACCAGCCAGTCGAAATTGCAAAGATGAACTACGCACACCTTACCCAAGAAAAACGATATCAGATTTATGCCTTGAAGAAAGCAGGACATAAGCCTCGCGGGATTGCTGACGTGCTGGATCGAGTCAGATCCACCATCAGTAGTGAGTTAGCCCGTAACCGGGGGCAGCGTGGCTATCGACCCAGGCAGACACAGCTTATGGCAGAGGAACGTCGCGCCATGCATGCCTGGATGATAGACGATGCCACTTGGCAATTCGCTCAAAACAAGCTGTTGCAACAATGAAGCCCGGAGCAGATCAGCAATTATGCTGACATCAGTCCGGGAACCATATATCAGCGTATCTACGCTAACAAGCGCTGGAAGGCTGCTATGGAAACAATTGCGCTGCCAGAAACAGCTTAAAAAGCGCTACGGAAAGAATGACCGGAGCGGCATTATTCCCAATCGACAGTTCATTAAGCAGCATCCGGCCTTTGTCGAAACATGCAGCCGGATTGGTGACTGGGAAGCCAATATCATCATCGGTAAAAACCATCGGCAAGTCATTGTCAGTCTGGTTGAGCGCAAAACCGGCTCCGCCCTGATACACAAAGTCGAACGTAAAACCGCACAGGCTGTGACTGACGCCATGACAAAACTACTCAAACCACACCGCGCACGCCTCCACACAATCACTTCTAACAATGGGCGGGAATTCGCCGGACACCAACCAGGTCGTCAATAAAACTCAAGGCAGATTTTACTTCGCCCATCCCTATGCGTCATGGGAGCGTGGCGCCAATGAGAACACCAATGGACTGATCCGGCATTACTTCCCCAAATACCGGGACTTCTCCACCATCACACAACAGGAGATCGACATCGCCATGGAGCGATTGAACAACCGACCCAGAAAACGACTTGGATTTTTAACTCCCAGTCAGGTATTCTTCAAGTCAGTCGTTGCACTTCAAATTTGAAACCGCGAAATAAATAACGGCTATTATTTAAACAAAAACTACCATTTATTCATATCAGTAACTCTCACTGTCTGCTCAGTATTCTCAAATTTAACCCCATGACCCATCCGGTGTTTACCCATTGAACCGAATACAAATATTGCGGCGCAACACAGCTTCCCGATCAGCACTACACCGCACATCAAAAATAACCATCTCGGTGATCATTTAGGGCTGCCAGCATGAAACTGAGTGGAAATTTACTAGCCGGGTTAACCAATTCCGTCTGGTCTGGAATTATTAGCCTGGCAGCCATCCCTTTTTACCTGAAATACCTCGGGATAGAGGCCTATGGCCTAATTGGCCTCTTCGCCTCAACACAGGCATTGCTTTCCCTTCTTGATTTGGGGCTGGCTCCCACGATCAATCGTGAAGTTGCACGGCATTCTGCAATTGGGAATTTACCCGAAGCAGGAAAATTGCTGCATACTCTTGCAGCTGTTTACTGGACTATGGCCGGAATCATTTTCTTGCTTATTCTGTCTTTAGCTTCACTTATAACAGAACACTGGCTGCAGTCTAAACACCTGTCACAAACAGACATTAAACATGCCGTAATACTGATGGGCCTGGTCATTGCATGCAGATGGCCAACCGCCTTGTACCAAGGTGCCATTATGGGGGCACAACGTTTAGCCATATCAAGCCTAATCAACATCGCAATGGTAACTCTCGCAGGCCTAGGCTCTGTGATGGTACTTGCCTTTATAACGCCAACTATCCAGGCTTTCTTTATCTGGCAGGCAGCAGTAGGACTGGTGCATGCAATCCTTTTGCAATGGGCAGCATGGCGAGTCATAGGGCGGTCGCAGAAATTGCGGTTCGACATGAACCAATTGAAACAAATATGGAGATTTTCTGCTGGCATGAGTGGGGTTGCCGTTTCCGGAATCATTCTGATGCAACTGGACAAGCTTCTCCTAAGCAGAATACTGGACCTGGAAGATTTTGGCCGTTATGCTCTCGCCGGAGTGGTTGCCAATGGCCTATACGTGCTACTGACACCTACTTTCAATGTAATTTACCCCCGTCTATCCACTCTTGTGGTTACAGAAAATACCCCGAAACTGATTGAATTATATCGGTTGGGAACCCGTTTATTTCTAGCAGCACTTTTCCCGATCGCAACGGCTGCAGCTATATTTGCTGAAGAAATAATTGCATTATGGACAGGAAATGCGGCCATTGCGTCCAGCATGACCATACTGGTGCCACTTTACCTGATAGGCACCGCTCTGAATGGAGCGATGCAGTTTCCCTATGCGTTGCAGTTGGCTTATGGAATATCGCGTTTGCCACTGATGATCAATATCATACTGGTATCCATCATGATACCTATGACCGTATTCTTGGCAATACAGTTCGGTGTAATTGGAGGAGCCGCATCCTGGGCGATCTCAGGCAGTCTGTACTTATTAATTGGCACATGGCTTACTCATAAAATTTTATTAAAAGGCCTGGGTTTAAAATGGTTATTATGGGATGTTGGAATGCCGCTTCTTATCTCAATAACAATGGTTGGCATTACAGGAAGCAAAATTCATGAGTGGGGATATGCTCCTCACTTGCAATTATTCATAGGGGGCGGACTGGTTTTATCAGCATTTCTAATAATTATTTTGTTCTCCCCTCACCTGAGGCTTACCATCCAACACAATTTTTTTCCTGGTAAAAAAGAAGTTTGATCAATAAGAGAAATGAAAAGAGGCATGGCTGCAATATTCGTTTGGCCCTTTATCAAGATTGCTAAACTCTAAATATCCCTGATATATTGCAGTGTTTTCAGAAGCTAATAAAATCAGTATCCTGACCCGAAATTTCACTGTCACATCTCTATGTTGTATTACATGAAAACAAGCATCAACCAGACGCTATTTATACATCTATACGTGAAAAAATCTATGGAAGTAACGCATGGGCATGATGGAGATAATTCAAAGCAATGACGCTAGATCTGTCTAAATCAAAGCAAGTTACCGTTCTGCTTTCTACATATAATGGAAGTAAATTCCTACAGCAACAACTGGACTCATTATATGTACAAACCTATCCAAATATTAAAATCCTGGCTAGGGATGACGGATCACTGGATGACACAAGAGGAATATTGGAAAAAGAGCATCTGAACGGACATATTGAAATATTAAAAGGACATGAAAATTTAGGACCTGCGCTGAGTTTTTTTGAATTGCTTAATCATGCCGCATCAACTGATACAGAGTACATCGCTTTTTGCGACCAAGATGATGTCTGGCACCCAAATAAAATTGAGCACGCAGTTACAGCATTATTGACCATCCCTGATAACCGTCCTGCATTGTTTTGCTCCAGGCTGGAAATTGTAGATGAACAATTAAACCATATTGGATTTACCCACACTCCTAGAAAAATAGGGTTTGGAAATGCACTCGTAGAAAACATCGCCACAGGCTGTACGATTGTGCTTAACCGTAAAGCCGTGGAACTACTTAGCCAAGATCTACCAAACAGGGTATTGATGCATGACTGGTGGTGTTATTTAGTTCTTTCTTGTTTCGGAGAGATTATTTTTGATGATCATGCCGGTATCAAATATCGGCAGCATGAAAACAACACCATTGGCGTTGCCATGGATATGTTTGACGAATTAAAAAGAAAAATTCATAGATTCATGCACAACGGGACAGGATTATTATGGTTTCATGCCTGTGTTTTTTCCAGGGTTTTTAATAAACGTATCCCGGTATCCCAGTTGCATATCCTCAACAAATTCATTGCAGCAAAATCATCAACATGGAACCGCTTACAGCTGATCTTATCCAAAGATATCTGGCGACAAAAATGGCTGGACAATCTGTTATTGCGATTAATGATCCTGATTAATCGAATTTGACTCTTGCACATACTGATATTTTTCCTTTGCAGACTTACCTTCCCCTGCATCAAGAAAAATATTCTGATCTTACTGATTAAAAATAGCCATCAGATTTATAGTGAAAAATCTTAAACCATATCCAAGTGATCAGGCATCCAGAATTCTTTATCTTTAATGAAACATACAACCGAAGAAACAGCGCCGGAGATTTCTATTTCTGTTGTCAGCCATGCACAAATTCATTTAATTAAGCATTTATTACAAGATATTCATCAATATTGTGGCAAATCTTTTATCGAAATTATTTTAACTCTAAACTTGAATGAACATGTGCCATTCATAACCGAAAGTTTTTCGTTCCCTGTAAAAATAATCCGGAACCCACATCCTCTTGGATTCGCAACCAATCATAACCAGGCGTTTGCCAATTCATCCGGACATTTTTTTTGTGTCATGAATCCCGACATCCGATTGAACGGCAATCCTTTTAGCACTTTACTAGAATGCCTGAAAAATTCTTCAATTGCTCTTGCCGCTCCGCTTGTATTAGGCCCGAACGGTGAAATAGAGGATAGTGCACGCCGGTTTCCTACCCCATTAAAAATATTATGCAAGGCAGTCGGTGGTTGCAAAGGCAATGATTACCCGATCAATATTGACCAAGTTTTCCCCGATTGGGTAGGTGGAATGTTTATGCTATTCCCACGCAGCATATACAAACTATCCGGAGGATTCAACGAGCAGTATTTTCTATATTATGAAGACGTAGATTTATGTGCCAGACTAAAATTGAAAGGTTATAAAATCGCCCTGTGCCCAAAAGCAAGAGTGATACATTTTGCCCACAGGAGTAGCCGTCACAACTTCAGGTATTTGAAATGGCACCTTACAAGCATGATGCGATTTTTTTCTTCACCCGTATTTATAAAAATCTTCTGGTTAAGCCTTAAAAAAGATAAGTAATTAGACATGGGTTCATTAACATTGAATCGAATTGTACGCAATTTAATATCAACTCCCTGCATTTAAACAAATGAATTTTCTTATCTCCGGGGCTAACGGTTTTGTTGGTAAGGCACTCTGTACTGAGTTGACTCACCGAGGACACCATATAACTGCAGCGGTACGGTCCCAGAATTCATTAATCAAAGACACGAACACAATAGTCATCGGTGAAATTGACAATAATACAAACTGGGTCGATGCACTGCGCAATGTAGATGTAGTAGTCCATCTAGCAGCTAGAGTACATATAATGCATGGCGATACCGGCGATTCTTTGGAAAAATTCCTCAAGATTAACCTGCATGGCACATCAAATTTAGCCGAACAGGCTGCCCAATCTGGAGCCAGACGGTTTGTTTACGTCAGCTCCATCAAAGTAAATGGTGAACAAACTGAACCAACGCAAACCTTTACAGAATCGGATAAACCCAACCCACAAGATCCTTACAGTCTCTCAAAGTGGCAAGCTGAACAGGAATTGCATCGCATTGCTCAAAAAACCGGCATGGAAATCGTTATTGTACGTCCCCCTTTAATTTATGGTCCAGATATGAAAGGTAATCTTGCACGGATTCTGACCGTAATCACCAAACGCATTCCTTTACCATTCGCTTCCATAAATAATCTTCGTAGCCTGATTTATGTTGAAAACCTGGTAGACGCCCTAATCACCTGCTCAACCCATAGCGCCGCTGCAGGCAAAACATACCTGGTATGCGATGATGCAGACATCTCCACTACAAATCTGTTACGCCAACTAGGCAATGGAATGGGATGTCCGGCAAATTTATTTCCGTTCCCAACCAGCTGGTTGCGCGCACTGGGGAAGTTATCTGGAAAATCAGATATTATTGGTCGGTTATGCGGATCTTTGCGAATCGATAGTGGTAAAATCCAGCGTGATTTAGACTGGACGCCTCCTTATACTTTGTATCAGGGGTTACGCACAACTGCGGCATCATACCAACACTTAGGTAAAAAAACCTGCGCATCCCAATGCAGCAATAAATCCATTAAATAATCCTAGCAGGCATTCCGCATCGAACAGAATAGGCGGAAATGATCAATGTTGTTATAAAGTAAAAGTCCTTATGTCGCATTATTCCCCCCTGATTGCAGCGCTGATTACCATGCTGGTAACTACCATTATTTTATTTAGTAAGGTAGGTAAAGAAATTCAGGATATCCCCAATGAGCGATCATTACATGCACAACCCATTCCTCGTATTGGCGGAATTGGACTGATGGCCGGCCTTCTGTCCGCATGGGGATTAATGATCAAATCTTTAGCCTGGTGGGTAGTATTACCCTTGGTCATACTATTCATTGTTTCCCTGTTGGACGATATGCGTGGCCTACGGGTACGATCACGCTTGCTGGCACAAATCACTGCGGCTGCCATTCTGGTATTCGGCTCCGGCTTGCTTACGCAAAATATTTTAGTATCGCTATTCATGATATTTTGCATAATCTGGATGACCAACCTGTTCAATTTCATGGATGGATCAGATGGCCTGGCTGCAGGCATGGCCTTTTTTGGGTTTACCATGTATGGGGTGGCAGCCCTGATGCATGGAGCGGATAACCAGGCCATGTTAAATTTTTCAATTGGCGCTGCTGGCCTGGGATTGCTGTATTACAATTTTCATCCGGCACAGGTTTTCATGGGTGATGCAGGTTCTATCCCTCTTGGTTTCTTGACTGCCGCAATGGGATTATGGGGCTGGCAACTAGCATTATGGCCCGCCTGGTTTCCTCTGCTTGTATTTTCACCATTCATAATGGATGCAAGCGTAACTTTACTGAAGCGCACATTGAACCGCAAAAAAATTTCTGAAGCACACCGCGAACATTACTACCAGCGTTTGGTACTTATTGGATGGGGCCACCGTAACGTCGCTTTATTTGAATATTCCTTGATGCTTGCAGCAGGTGCATCGGCAATTGGATGGTTAAATCATTCTACTGAATGGCCATGGATATTATTCCTGATATGGGGAAGCATATATTTAAGTTTAATGCTCATTCTGGATTATCGCTGGAAAGTTATTCAGCAAACACAACGTGGCTAAATTAGATCCCCACACCCTGCTGGCCATCCTGCATGACCTTGCAGCAGCAACACTTTCGTGGATCCTTGCTTACCTGCTACGCTTCAATTTCGACCCCGCCCCGCATTTCATTGACGAGATGCTGTATACCCTAATCTGGGTAGTACCATTACAAGGCATTACTTTCTGGCGCTTTGATTTATATCGCGGCCGTTGGCGCTATGCCAGCATCGCTGACCTGCAAAGGATTATTCTTGCCATATTTACGGCCGCCGCACTGATTCCACTGGTGCTGTGGATGTTCCGTATCAGCGCGGTAATACCGCGCTCAGTACTAATCATTGACCCTTTACTATTATTGCTTATCATGGGAGGAAGCCGCTTCCTCTACCGCCAATGGAAAGAACATGGCTTATACGGAAGATTTAAAGTCAAAGGAGAGCCAGTTCTGATTCTCGGGGCAAGCGATGCGGCCATAAACTTATCCAAAGATCTCGCGCGTAGTCCTAACTGGAGGCTGATGGGTTTTCTGGATGACAATGTGAACAACCATGGGCGCATCTTCAATGGCATTCGAGTACTGGGCTCACTGGGCAGCCTGCCACAATGGGCAAAGCGCATCGGCGTAAAGCAAGCAATTATTGCCATGCCATCAGACAATCAACAGGCACGCAAACGTGCAATTGAAATATGCACCCAGGCACATGTCAAAGCGCTGACCGCTCCATCATTTGACGACCTATTAAGTGGGCGGGTTACCATCTCTCAATTACGTGAGGTAGGGCTAGACGAATTACTGGGACGCAATTCAATCCAGTTAGATACCGCCGGATTGCAAGAATTATTACACAACAAAACTATTCTGGTAACCGGTGCCGGCGGATCCATCGGCTCTGAATTATGCCGGCAGATTATTCATTTTAAACCGCGATCCTTGATTCTATTTGAACTGAATGAATTTGCACTTTATACCATAGAACAAGATTTAACAAAGAACCTGACAGGTCCAAACATTGTTTGCCTAATTGGTGACGTGCGAGATGCAGCCCGCCTTCATCAGGTATTTTCGGAATATAAGCCCGAGCTGGTTTTTCATGCAGCCGCATACAAGCACGTTCCACTAATGGAACAGCATAACTCCTGGCAGGCAATACGCAATAACGTACTAGGCACATGGATGGTCGCCACTGTTTCACTACACCACCACGTAGAAAAGTTTATACTAATTTCTACCGATAAGGCGGTCAATCCAACTAATGTAATGGGAGCAAGCAAAAGGCTGGCTGAAATGATATGCCAAGGGCTGCAGCGACCTGACAAAACCCGCTTTATCATAGTTCGTTTTGGAAATGTTTTGGGAAGCACGGGAAGCGTCATCCCAAAATTTCGCGAGCAAATTGCAAAGGGCGGACCAATAACAGTCACGCATCCAGAAATTACCCGCTATTTCATGTCCATTCCAGAAGCCGCACAATTAGTATTACAGGCCGGCCTAATGGGGAAAGGCGGAGAAATATTTGTATTGGACATGGGCAGCCCAGTAAAAATTGTTGATCTGGCCAATGATCTCATCCGCCTTTCTGGACTCAGCGAAGAAGACATTCAGATTGAGTTCACCGGACTACGCATGGGAGAAAAACTATATGAAGAACCTTTGGCAGACAATGAACTCACCTTACCAACCCCCCATAAAAAACTGCGCATCGCGCAAGCGCGGAAGGTTGACCCCACATGGCTGGAAAATTTATTTGACTGGCTCAGTTCAAACACCACACAAGAAGATGAAGAGGTTAAACGTGCCCTATCAGAATGGGTGCCGGAATACTGCCCCGATTCCAATAAACTTAAGAAGCAGGCTTTTGATATCCAAACCAATACAAGCATACATTCGTAGACATACATTTCTACCATTAGGATATTCTGTCGCAGTGTAAATGTTTAAATCGACTTGATTACGCACAAATGGCAATTTATGCAATCGGTGATATTCAGGGATGTTACACTGAACTAGTGCAGCTACTCGAGCGGATCTCCTTTGACCCCGCTATAGACAAACTATGGCTGGTAGGCGATCTGGTAAACCGCGGGCCAGACTCATTAAGCGTGCTTCGATTAATAAAATCATTAGACCAGGCCGCAGTAACTGTATTAGGAAACCATGACCTCCACTTGCTTGCAGTAGCTGAAGGTTGTGCCAAATTACATCGCTATGACTCCCTGCATGATATCCTGGTGGCCCCCGACCGAACAGAACTCCTGGCTTGGCTAAGAAAACAGCGCATTCTTTACACGCAAGACAATTTTGTTCTGGTACATGCCGGATTACTGCCAAGCTGGTCGATTTCCCAGGCTCAAAGATTAGCTTATGAAGTAGAAGCAGAATTAAAGGGAGCTCACTATCAAGATTTTCTTGCACACATGTACGGCAATCACCCCGACCATTGGAACGAAAAACTTAACGGATATGACCGCCTGCGTGTTATAACCAATGCGTTCACACGCATGCGTATCTGCACCCCCAATGGCAGAATGGAATTTAAATTCAAAGGAGAAATGCGCGACATACCTGATGGGTATCTGCCCTGGTTTGATGTGCCAGAACGTTCCAGCGCCAGCGCTACAGTGGTATGCGGACACTGGTCAGCACTGGGATTAAGAGTCACTTCCAATTTCATTGCACTGGACACAGGATGTCTGTGGGGGGGATTTCTAACTGCCATCCGTCTTGATGACAGACAACTATTTCAAATACCTTGTTCATCCAAGCTAATTTCCCCACCACAGCAAGAAAGACGACCTTCAAATACCCAGGATTAGTTATTTATTTCTTTAAACGACCTGACCTGAACGACCCCACCACTTACAACTTCAAGCTAATTTCATGTATCAAAACGGTTCATTAATCCTTTTTCCGGCCAAAAATTATCTGCATTTTTATTGATAGAATTTTTATTAACACAGCAAATGGCTTATAAATCAATTTCATAACAAATTATTTTACTCTCTGATATCATATCCTTTATAGTAACAATAGAAAGGAGGAGCGGGGTTTCGCCTCGCCCTAATGAGTAGCAATTACGATTGTTCATTTCCATATCGGTCTTCCACTGAAGTCGGCAAAAAATTAATTGCCGATAGGGTTACCTGTGAACGGAATTTTTTTTCCTGCGGCCTTGTTTTTATTCTAATCATTAGTCATAGGGCAGGCAGAATATTCCACCTTTGGAATATCATACTACTGCCTAGAGCAAATCCTGCGTCAATCACAAATACATTCGCTCGTAAATTCTCTTCCTCGATACCGCAGTCCGACCGTGCAAACAGCAGTTCCATCATTGGTATGCGTCTCTTCTCACGGCCATACTTGGGAATAGTCTGATGGATATACTGATTTTAATAGGCCTGATTTTACTGAACGGCATCTTTGCCATGTCGGAAATTGCACTCCTGACCGCCCGTCAGGCTCGTCTTTCCCGCCTTGCATCCGATGGAAACTCTTCTGCAGAGATGGCTATCCGTCTGGGAGAGAACCCAACACACTTTCTTTCCACTATCCAGACAGGAATCACCTCAATCAGCATTCTGAACGGTATCGTCGGAGAAGCGGTATTGGCTGCCCCCTTTGCTACCTGGCTTCAGCAACTCGGCGTTGAGCAGCAGCTCAGCGAATTTGGCGCCACGGCCCTGATCGTTGTAACCATTACCTATCTTTCCATTGTCGTTGGCGAGCTTGTCCCCAAGCGTATCGCGCAATTTAACCCGGAAGGAATTGCATGTCTGGTAGCCAAGCCAATGCACATTCTTGCATTAGTCACCCATCCATTCGTACGTTTGCTCTCCGTATCCACAGACGCTGTACTAAAAATGATGGGAAAGAGCCAGCAATCAGAACCTAGCGTAACGGAAGAAGAAATTCATGCCATGCTGGAAGAAGGCTCAGAGGCGGGAATTATTGAACAGCATGAACACAACATGGTTCGGAACGTCTTTCGTCTGGATGAAAGACAAGTTGCATCCCTGATGATTCCCCGGGCGGACATAGTTTACCTTGATGTCAATCAACCGCTTGAAGAAAATTTATCACGCATTGCACAATCGGATCATTCACGTTTTCCCGTATGTCGGGGAGGACTAGGCGACTTGTTAGGCATAGCCTCCATAAAACAATTGTTTAACCAAACTGTAAATGGAAGCCTGCCTGATCTGACCACCCAACTACATCCATGTGTTTTTGTTACCGAATCCTTAACCGGCCTGGAGCTTCTGACACAGTTCCAGGAATCCGATACACCCATGGTTTTTGTTATCGATGAGTATGGGGAAATTCAGGGACTGGTTACGCTTCAGGATGTCCTGGAGGCGGTTACCGGAGAATTCATGCCTCCTGATATCTCTGATCGCTGGGCAATCCAGCGCGATGATGGGTCTTGGTTACTGGATGGAATGATACCGATACCTGAGTTGAAAGATCATTTAAAATTAAAATCTGTCCCGGAAGAAGACAAAGGCCGCTACCATACTCTTAGCGGAATGGTCATGTGGTTGCTCGGACGGCCTGCCAACGTCGCTGACATCGTAAACTGGGAAAAATGGAAGCTAGAAGTAGTCGATCTCGATGGCAAACGAATAGACAAAGTACTCGCCAGCCAGATCGTAGTGCCAGTCCAGCCAGAAAACAACAGCGAATCCCAAAACGATACGGAAAAAACGGATTAAAACTACTTTTACATGAAAAACCTTTCCCTGTGAATGTCAGTAAAAAAGCAACTGAAATGGCACATGAAAACGTGCCTGGTTTCAACTTACTTAAGTTTATATATTTAAACAGCCCAGCAGGAACCCTTATATCAGATCATGTAAAATACCCTGCAAATCACTTCTGAAAAATTTGCCGGCATAGCTCAGTTGGTAGAGCAGCGCATTCGTAATGCGAAGGTCGGGGGTTCGACTCCTCTTGCCGGCACCACCTTACAATTAGTAGCAGGTTGCAACAGCTACTAATATCAACAAATCAATGTACTTAGTGAAAACGCCATCTAGCAATAGGTGGCGTTTTTTTGCATTTTGTTGCTATGATGTGTCCCAAAATTGCCCCGTGCACTGTCCCAAATAATCAGGCATGTAAATCAGCGTGCAAAACTTTCAGATTAGGGGTGGAAACAGCGTCCAATAGTTTCCACCCTGATATGTAACCATCCGGTTTTTTGCCGGGGGTATCAGGAGTGTTTTACATGGACATTATTTACGAAATACGTCGGCGGCATCTGGTACAGAAACAATCCATTTCTGCTATTGCCAGAGAGATGGGAATATCCCGGCCTACCGTGCGTAAGTTTCTCAAAGCATTAAAAGAACCGAAATATGAGCGGGTTCAGCCCATCTCCCCGAAACTTGGCGCGTTTGAAATCTACCTGACGCATTGGCTGGAAGAGGAAGCGAAGTTACCGCGATTCCGACTCCGCACTGCCTACCGGCTATATGAAGGTTTACAGGAAATGGGCTATGACGGCGCCTATGACAGCGTACAGCGGTTCGTGAAGCACTGGAAGGCCATGAATCATGGTCCCAGGTTGACGGAAGCTTTCGTGCCGCTGCTGTTTGTGGCTGGCGATGCCTGCCAATTTGACTGGAGCCATGAACAGGTGGAACTGGGAGGCGTCCTGGAAACCGTCAAGGTAGCGCACTTCCGGATGGCCTACAGCCGCCAGATGTTTGTAGTCGCCTATCCAAGGGAAACCCAGGAAATGATTATGGATGCACACAACCGAGCCTTTGCGTTCTTTGGAGGCGTTCCTGCTCGATTGATTTATGACAATCTCAAGACGGTCGTGGAATCTGTATTTACCGGCAAGGAACGTAAATTCAACCGGCGCTTCCTGTGCATGGCCAACCACTATCTTTTTGAGCCGGTTGCCTGTACCCCCGCTTCTGGCTGGGAGAAAGGCCAGGTGGAAAATCAGGTTGGCAATATTCGTGAATGGTTATTCACGCCCTTGGCCCGATTTGCCACGTTTGCTGAATTGAATAGATGGCTTGTGACCCGCTGCAAAGAATTGGCACAGCGTACTCACCCAACCCAGAGCCAGCGCACCATTGCATCGTGCTTTGCCGACGAGCAACCACTTCTACGTCCCGTTACAGCCAGCTTTGATGGGTATGTTGAACAAATGATGCGTGTTTCTTCGACTTGTCTGGTACGCATCGACCGGAATCGCTACAGTGTTCCTGCCAGTGCAGCCGGGCAGGCCGTTTCGGTCCGCAGCACCGCGGACCAGATTCGCATCGTCGCGCATGGCGAAGTCATTGCATCACATGACAGGGGGTTCAGTCGCGACCAATTAATCTGCGATCCCTGGCACTACCTGCCGATACTGGAGAAAAAGCCAGGTGCACTGCGCAATGGTGCACCATTCACTGCCTGGAACTTGCCCAAAGCGATTCAGGCCGTGCGAGACCGGATTCTGCAACAGCCCAAAGGGGATCGTGCCTTTGTTGAACTGTTGATACTGGCGGGAGAAACAGGGCTGGATGCGCTTACCGTAGCATGCGAGCTCACGCTGGAGTGTGGCATTGTCAATGCACCGGTTGTAATGAATGAATTACGCAGGCTCATTGCCCCCCATCTGCCTGCCGTAGAGATTCCTGTTCCAGATGGAATTACATTGACCATGGAGCCGCTCGCCAACTGTAATCGTTATGACTATTTGCTGGGGTCTGCCAATGTCCATTGATTACGTGACCAGTTTGAAAACGCTGCATCTTTATGGCATGGCAACGGCATGGAGTGAATTACAGGCGGAGAAGCCAAGACAGGCGCATCGGCCGGAAACATGGATGGAGCGTCTGATCACCGCCGAACAAACCGACCGTAAACTCAAAAGCTTGCGGTACCAACTCAAGGCCGCCCGTTTCCCGATTCATCGCGATCTGCTGGGTATCGACTGGACTGAAACACCATTATTGCAATCCATTGTGGAACAGCTGGCAACGGCTGCCTTTATGGATACGGCCCATAACCTGATTCTGGTTGGAGGAACAGGGACAGGGAAATCTCATCTGGCCACTGCAATTGGCGTGGCAGCCATTCATCAATCCAGACGCGTCCGCTTTTTTAATGTAGTGGATTTGGTCAGTCAACTTGAACGGGAGAAAAGCCTGGGCAAGGTCGGCAATCTGGCCAAGCAGCTTTGTCTGGTGGACGCGGTCATTCTGGATGAACTGGGCTATTTGCCGTTCCCAGCGTCCAGCGGTGCGCTACTGTTCCATCTCATCAGCCAGCTCTATGAGAAAACGTCCCTGATCATTACGACCAATCTGTCGTTCGGAGAATGGGTTCAGGTGTTTGGTGATGCGAAAATGACTACGGTATTATTGGATCGTGTAACGCATCACTGCGATATCCTGGAAACCGGGAACGATTCTTACCGTTTCAAACAACGGAAAAATAGATCTCAGCAAACCGAAAAAGTGGAAAAAATTGGACGCTGATTGACACTATTGAGTCTACGAAATATGAGATTGCGGTAGAGTATTTCATTAAGGCTGAAAAAGCCGCCTCCGAACCGGTCCAGCGGGCAAGTGCACTGGTGAACAAGGGCGTTACGCTCGGTCAGATGGGGCAAAGCGAAGGGGAAATTGCCATCTACGACGCAGTGGTGCGACGCTTCGGCGAGGCGACGGAGGCGCCGTTGCGGGAACTAGTGGCAAAAGCACTGGAGAAAAAGGGAGATGTGTCTTGACGTCAGTATACGTTGTGCGGAGAGGGACGCAAAAAATGATGGATCATTACAGGCAGGGTGAGTGCTTTATAAATAAGCAGACTATCCGGACACATCCAACACTAAACAGCGTGATTCACTTATCTCAATCTCCAATAAAGCCAAAAACCGCTTATACTCAAGCCAAGCAACGCAAGTGAAATAACATCCAGAAACCAGACAGCATAGCGCCCGAATATTCGCCCGCTATGAATATCCTGGATAACCCGCTGCAATGGTACACCCGGCGCAAGAACCTCCGCCGAGCGCGCCCTGGCTTCGGCAGGAAGATCCTGCAAATATGACCATGTGATACCTGTCACACTTGTTTTCTTCCAGTTTTTCTTATCTTCGGATACATACACACCAAAGGGGGTCTTCAGCACTACATTGGCACCGGTTTTCCCTATGGCCAGAATCGGGTACCCCGGTAAAAATTGCTTTTCACGTTTCTCAAACAACTCACCATCCGAATGATATAGAAAAAGATCGGTCGCAGTCGCTACATAATTGATCCCGCCTGCTTCAACCGCTCCTACAGGACGCCCTGTACTGCCTGACAAAAAAACATCATCCAGCACCCATCTATCCCCGTCCCAGGATAAATACCCCTTACCAAGGTCATACCCTTCCTTGGGCTCAGCGGCAGGAATTTCATACCAATTCGATAGCCAGGAACATCTGATTTCATGTTTGTACAAACCAAACATGTCGCTGTGATTTACAAGCAAACCTGAAAACAGCAAATACAACCAGAAAAAAACAAAAGACGCACCTGCGAGCCCATGCCACCGGCGAACATCATGAATATTCATCATCCAACCACTTGTAAAATTTTACTGATACACTCGGCCTGTTTCATTCAGAAGCGATTGTGCTATTGCTGTTCTGGTCTGCCCCGAGGAATTTTGCACATTTTTCGGCGACGGCCATGAATGCCCTGGTAGAGGGGGAATCCGGATGTTC
>NZ_CAJNBL010000023.1 GCF_905221025.1 Candidatus Nitrotoga fabula | reverse complement strand
CAAATGTACATTAACAGTATTATCTTACTTCTTTTTCCACTTTGTTGATAATTTTCAGGAGAGAAAATCCCATGGCACCTTACCATCAGCAACCAGCAAACCATCTCAGGCAGGAAAGCTCCGGCCTTATCCACCTTTCCCGGGACGGCTATATCCGTCTGGCATACCAGACATTCCGGAAATTCGAAATGACCTGTCTCTACTCCGGCCTGGACGATAACCGACCGGTTACCAGCGGACTTGGCGCAAGCGCCACCTCCATTACCGGCTTCACCGAATGGGTCAGCCACGGCATCCCGGCCATCACCATCGGCTGGGACTGGAAACTGGCCGGAACGGACGGAAAACCCTGTCTGCTCCAGACCGGCATACCCGGCAGAAACCTCATGTTTATTGACCAGCACGGCCAGGATCTCGGGACAGAACAAACCACTACAATCCTAATAGACTGGCTCAAAACCTTCGACTGGCAAACCGAAATCATGAGCAATCTAAGATATTGATTATATTGAAACCTGTCAAGATTGACAGTTGTTGGAAGCGTTCCTGGAAGATTTAATCCCCCCATCAAACCAATCGTTTTCAGGGGGATCATGAACATAATTTCAGGTACAGCGGATAGCCTGCAGGGGATATACCGGGAGCAGGCGGCATACCGCCAAAAAGTATTTATCGAGAACCTGGGCTGGGACCTGCATGCACCGGACGGACTGGAAAAAGACCAGTTTGACCGGCCGGACACCTACTACGTAGTTGCACGAAATGAAGACGGAGCGGTATGCGGCTGTGCGCGGATGCTCCCGACCACCCATCCTTACCTGCTCTCCGAAGTCTTCCCTCAACTCATGAACGGCGCCATTCCACCCAGCTCCCCCGAGATATGGGAGCTGTCCCGATTTGCGGCTGTTGACCTGAATTCCGCTGACCCTTCACCGCTCCGGCAGATGTCGTCGGAGGTTGCGATCAGCCTTCTCCAGGCAGCCATTGATTTTGCGGCGCAACACGGAGTGAAGCGCCTGATTACCGTCTCTCCACTGGGCATAGAGCGGCTGCTGAGGAATGCCGGATTCAGGTCACACCGTGCCGGACCTCCGATGCGGATTGATGGCCACCTGATCTTTGCTTCCTGGATCGA
>NZ_CAJNBL010000022.1 GCF_905221025.1 Candidatus Nitrotoga fabula | reverse complement strand
CTTATCACTTCTGAACGATCCGGAACAGTCTGGTTTCGGCATAAAAACATGGCAACCATCTTTCTCTGGTAAAGCCCTGAACAGCTTAAACCATGGTAAAGCCTTCTTTTCCCTCACCTGACATGTACTGATACCAAGCAGCCTGTAAACACCGCAAAAACCAAGAATTCCTGTGCCCAGAATCAGGATACCCAGCCATCCCCATGGCCCAATTTGGCCACTAGCCGCCAAAACAATCAAAACCAGACCCGCCACGATCCGGACTACGCGATCCACGCCACCCACGTTTTTTGTCATGGTATTCTCTCCCTATCAACCAGATTACCGCAAGGTCTTGCAGCACCTGCCCAATTCAAGCTCGAATGGCTGCTGGACTATCTCAAGCAGTTTCCATACCGCCATCAAAAGACATGGTTGTCAACGCCAGTTCAATATTAGAGGCAAGGCTGTTCGCATATTTTTCCGCTTCAAATAGACGAAGCGAATGATAATATCCGGCTTTCACCCGAAAATATTCAATATCAGCCAATAAAATTTTTTTTGTTTCGTCATTATTCATTGCATCACTCCAGATGACTGTACCGACATGCAGACTCTGCTGGCAGGCTTATAATTTTTTTACATTATGTTCGATTCTGACAGCAATTTCTGTGCGTTATCGAACAATAGCAACAGAACTCTTCCTGTTTTAATTCCATGAACTGGGATTTTCCCCGGATAAAATTCCATCATGCTAAAGTTTCAATGAATTGCAGTCTTTAAATGGAATCCACAAGCCCGAATCAGAAATATAGGTTGCGCGATGCACTGCACCTGCCCAGCCTGAATGTCAGCCCCGTCGAAACATTCCCAGCACAATAATGATTGATAATTAATCGCACTTACATTATTATCTTGGCATAAGAATAACTATCTCCTTAGCTTCTCTCTCCCGGCAGATTTTTGCAATCTGCCATTTTTTTCCCTGAATTTCCTCTGAAAAGCCAGGAAGCAAGGCGGAACCACTCCGGTTGGACACACACAGGCCACCCGGATAGCATCCAGCTGGCATACACTTCCCATGCAACGATCTGATCAGCCAGATATCCGGTCAAACTGGTTGCATCTGGCAACATTCAAACTTAAATTGAGCCTGATATTAAGGATACAGGTCAAATCAGTCGGCATAGACTGGTTTGACCTCGACTCCGAATCCAGAGCCTGTAGCGGAGATTCCCTCTGCGAAAATCCTTCGTCAGCAATCCATTCCCATGATACGCGGAACAGGGGAACCCGTGAGGGCGACTTTTCGCTGTTAGAACCCGGATCGCACCCCCTTCAAAAACCGGCAAACCTTGTTTTGCAAACAGTGCTGCAACCCGGTTGCGATAACTTCAGATCCTGAGCCGGTTCCTGCCTTCTGGCGCTTATAGCGGACTGGTTTTGTAGTATTCGCTGGCGCTTACACCGGCATTCTGCTTGTCTTTAGCATCCTTCTTTTCCTCGTCTTCGATTACTTCTCCGGTGGTGAGATCACATTCCACCTCCCATTTTTTTCCGTCCGCTCCCTCGATCTCGACTTCAAATTTCGATTTCCCGTCTTCCTTTTCAAATTCCACTTCTACGATCCCGCCCGGATGCTTTTTCAGCGCGGATTGAATACACTGATGCATTTTCTGGTTATGCTCATCGTAGTTACAAATCTTCATGCCTGATTTGTCCTTGGATCCTCCATCCGCATACGCCGATACCATGCCGAATCCAAATGCACTGGCTATCAGGATTACACCGATTGTTTTTTTCATTTCAGTCTCCTTTTGATTGATCACAGAAAAATTATAGTTCCAATACGCTGAAAACCACGCAACACATTTTTTCCAGAATGGATAACAGGATACATTATATATAATGTATCCGTTTCATTAAAAATCCCACAAAACTGCATTCCGGCTTTCGGATGATAACTGTATAGGAATACAGAACATCCGTCCAGTTCCTGAAATTGCAGAACGGACTGCTTAAGTGGCATGCATTCCAACCCAGGATAATCCAAAAATGAAGAACCAGAAATTCTTCTGTACATAACATTTCTTAAGACAGGGATATATGTCCATACACAGACATTCACACGTTGCATCCGATCGTCACTGGATCATCATGTCTCAAGATCAATACCCCATGAAAATCCCTGGTGGAAAAAATCTTACCGGTAAATTATAGTAAGCAAGATTTACCCACATCATGAGGCTTGCCTGTCCAACCCGAACTGGATTGATTTACTGGAGAAGAAAATGAACCCTATTTCTACAGCCATACTTGCAACCGCAGGACTGCTCATTTCAGGCTCCGTGCCTGCTGTCGACATGCCAATGGAAGGAACGGCCAGATGCGGCAAATGTCATGCCATAGACAGTAGCAGCATGAGCCCTTCTTTCATGGAAATTTCCGAAAAATATAAAGGAGACAAGGACGCGGTGAAAAAAATTGCCGCCAGCATTACCTCCGGTGGTTCGTTTGGCTGGGATTACGGAGAAATGCCGGCAAAAGGCATGGGCGCAAGCGATGCGGAAATCCAGTCACTGGCAAAATTCATTGCAGGGCTGACGAAATAAGCCACATCCAGGCTATCTGCATGACCCATTCACCCAGTTACCGGTACCGATCCACAGCAAACATTTATCTGACGCGCAACCCGATCCTTTTCATGGATTCTCTCCTAAAACGACGGCAATATACCAGCTTAACCCTGCTTCAGAATTGAAATTCGATTTGCGATCCATTCCTGCCAGTTGCAACTGTGGCTGCGTTCATGCAGCCGTTCCGCATACTGCATGGATTTTTCATTCCGGGAAAAAAGGCAGGATTAAGAATTCATATTATATGAACTGCATTCCATTATTAAAATTCAAGTAGAATCCTGTTGTCAGCGGATTTGCTGACCGGGTCACCAGAATGCAGCATCCGACCTCTTATAAACGAAAGGAGACTTGCCATGGCTGGAAAATTTGAAATATACAAGGACAAAGCTGAGGAATTCAGGTTCAGGTTAAAGACAAGCGACGGAAAAATTGTACTGGTAAGCGAAGGCTATACCGCAAAATCCGGATGCACCAACGGAGTGGAGTCGGTAAAAAAGAACGCACCAGAGGATGCCCGCTATGAGTGCAAGCAAACGCAGAGCGGGAAATTCATGTTCAACCTCAAAGCAACCAATGGCCAGGTTATCGGCACCAGCGAATCTCATGAATCTGCCGCTGACCGTGACAAAGCAATAAAATGGATCCAAAACGGAGCACCCGATGCCGATGTAATGGACATGACCACTTGAAGTTCACTATTGACTGCAATCGCAATAGTATCTGGCAGCCCCCAGTTTAGGTAGGGGAGCTGCCAGATCGGCCTGAATCGACCGACTGCAGGCACAAAGACATTTCACGCAGATTTCTCAGATGAGCTGCGTTTCCAGATCAGGCCAAGCAGCGGAACCAGGAGCAATGCCCACAGCCATTGCCAATTAAAACCCTGCTTTTCCTCTACGTCTGGAGACAACGCTGTAGATTCGGACATACCAGCTGACCCGGGGGCAGCAGCCTCGACTTTGGATTCCTCCATTCCCTTTCCAGGCGCAGAAACCGTTTCGGAAGGCTGGGCAGCCAATGTACCCGCTTCTGCCTCTTTAATCATGCTCTGCCCCGCAGCTTTCCTGGCAACTTCCCCCTGGGTTCCCGCAGTCTGTACACGCTTCGACCCTGCCGCACCGGATAAAGCTTTATGCTGATCCTTCCTTGCCATTTTCTGCCCGGTTGCAAACCTGGCAGCACTGCCTGCATCACTGGCCACAGCCAGCCTGGCCGCTTTCCGCGCCTTCAGCGCATCGGTTTCCGCCTTGACCGCAGCCAGCTCTGCAGCCAGCCTGGCCGCCTTGTCCGCATCACGTGCGGCTGCCTCCCTGACTGCAAGCGTTTCCGCCCCGGCTTGGGCAGCGGCCGCCTGAGCGGCTTTTAGCTCCGCAGCCAGCCTGGCTGACTTTTCCGCATCACCAGAGGATGCCAGTCTGGCCGCTTCTCTTGCCGCAGCTGCTTCCGCCTCTGCTTTTTCCCGTGCCATCCGGGCAGCTTCGAGTTCGGCGGCCAGTCTGGCCGCTTTCTCTGCTTCATGACTGGCTGCCGCGCGGGCCGATTCCCTGACCGCGGCTGCTTCCGCCTCTGCTTTTTCCCGCGCAATCCGGGCAGCTTCGAGTTCGGCGGCATGAAGTTCTGCCGCACGCGCCGCCTGCAACAATGCCTCTTCTGCTCCTGATTTCGCTAAAGCCGCCCTGGCCGCTTCCCGCTCAGCGGCCAGTCTCGCTAATTTCTCCGCTTCGCGGATTTCAGCCGTTCTTGCCGCCATGTTTTCTGCCTCTGCCCGGGCCGCTGCCGCTCTGGCTGCTTCCAGCTCTGCCAGCATTCCGGCATTCCCCTTATCCATTACCACAGTGGCTCTGGCTGCTTGCCTGTCGGCCACCGCATCGGCTTCCGCCCGGAGTGCCGCCTCTCTGGCTGCATTAAGTCTCGACTGATCCAGCTCGGAAGTCCGATCTGGCCCCGATAGAACCTCTTCTGCTGCAGCAATAGGAGCATCCGCGCCAGCAGAAGTACGATCCATCTTCTTGATGTCGACTTCCGACGGTTCATCGCTGGCACACGCAGCCAGCAAGGCTGCCAAAACTACCCCGCTCATCGAGTTTTTCATGATTCCTCCTGTATCAAACAGCAATGCTTTCCAGTGTTATGAACAACTTTATATAGGAAAGCGCTTTTCAAAAAATAACGACCCTGGTTTATTTCATTACATCTTGAAAACCGGACATTCTTTTTCGCTTGAAAATGCATAAGCAGCTACAGTCTGTTGGATTCCTGAAATTCAATCTGTACGATATCGCACATAACGGTTCAAAATAATGAACACACCCATAAAAAATTAATGGCCGGAAAATAAAACTGCCAGTTTCACCAGACAACCTGTCATACGCGGTGAACCCGCCTACACATCCGCTGTGCTGTTATCATTTTTCTGATTCGATTTTCGCTTCTTCCAGAGCCAGCCGACAGCCACAACCAGAAGCACTACCCATAGCCACTGCCAATTGAACTTCCGTGCTGCTTTCTGTTCCGGAATAGGAGCAACATCCGAGGCCTTGTCGAGAGCATCTTCGATATTCGCAACCGCACTTTCAGCCTGCGCATCTCCCGAAGATTTTTCCTGTGCAGGCATCCCTGCAGAATTGACTGCCGCATCCACCGGGGCGGCATTCGCCACTTCTGTCTCCAGAGCGGCCTCGGCCCGCTGTTCCCTGGTAGCGCGGGCTGCATTTTCTGCTTCACGCCGGGCGGCCGCATCCGCTTCTTCCCTTGCAGCCTTTTCTCTTGCGGCTTGCATCCGGGACTTTTCCTGTGCATTTGCACGGGATTTCAGCAATGCAGCTTCTTCTTCCGCCTGTTTCGCCGTTGCTTCCCTTGCGGAAGCCTGTTCCCGAGCACGAGCATCATTTTCTGCGGCAAGCTCATCGGCGGCCGCCTGTGCCTCCTCCCGTTTCGCCTCAGCCTCGGCCTTTTCTTCAGCCACGCGAATTTCGGCCAGCCGGGATTTTTCCAGTTCGGCAGCCTGCTGCGCCTGCAAACGGGCCGCTTCTGCCGCCACATTTTTCGCGGCTTCATCCGCTGCAGCTTTTACCGCAGATTGATCAGCAGGTGAAAGCGATTTCCCGGTTTTTGCCGGTTCCTGTTCAAAATCTCCGGGCGGCGGCTCATCACTGGCACAGGCTGCCAGCAGAGTTGCAAAAATGATTCCAATCACCTTATTTTTCATGTCTTATCCTTTTTCAGATAGAGAAAACTGGGTTTTGCTCGTTTATCCTTATTCAACACCATAAATGACCCAATGATTACATTAACGGATCAAGCTGCATCCTGCTGAAATTCTTTTACCGATTGCATAAGGATATTCAAAAAAGCACTCTTACACGTATTGAATACAGACTGAATGTTCTCTGTCCATTTAGTCTGTACGGTATCGCACATAACACTTAAAATACCGGAAAACCAGCAAACGGTGAACCCGGTCGGGAAAAATTTTCCCAAGACCGAACCAGATTATTGCAGCAATTCTTCCTTGAGCATTCTTTTACAGGATGTTCGCTTAGCCAGCAATCCACGGGCCGCCTGGTTGCTGCGGGCAAGCCCCAGAAAGCATATCCCGGATTCCCTGAAACCCAGCACGAATAACCTTGAAATATTGGAAACTCCACCTGCGGACAGGGTTGCATCAGGTGACTGAGCTGTAACGCGAAAAATCATTCCGGAAGCAACGCCATGCGGATTAATCCAGATTTCTGCAGGCGCTTTCCCTACATTGGGGAAATGACCGAACTGGTTTTCTTTTTCATATACCACTTCATCTTCGCTGGACCATATTGTTTTCCCGGCCCGAAGGTCGATCCAGGAACGCTCGTCACTGGAAACCACATACAGGTGAAGCGGCAATGAGCGGAATCTTGCTCTGAAACGGCACTCCCCCACTTCCAGACTGCGGGCATGATAGAAGGAGGCAACCGGATGCGGCGGTGTCATGCAGAAAGGTGCACTCAACGAAACATATACGCTACTTTCTTTAGCATGAACAGAACAGGCCGCAAACATGAACCATGCCAAAAGTAAAAAATGGGCGAATCTCATGATTGTGCAATCCTGAAGACGCGATAGAAATGCTACAAGCCCAATTTTTCAGCGGTTTTAGGACCCACCAGTCCGTCCGGAGCCAACCCCTTCCCAGACTGGAATGCCATAACCGCAGCATGTGTGGTCGGGCCGAATATCCCATCCGGGATCAGTTCCGCCCCAAAGAAATTTAGTCTTTCCTGCAGGCGGCGCACCTCCGGACCGCGGTCTCCGATGCTCAGTGCAGGTTCAGGAGCCTCCATGCCATGCCCCAGAAAGCCTGCTTGATGGAATTCCCGTATCCGATCCTCTCCAACCTCGAAATGCATGCCATCCTCGGTTCCAAATCCGGCGCCCCAGAACCATCCCTGCTCATTGAAAAATGGGGCAAGATCCACCAGTCCCTGCAGCACCTTGCCATCGCCCCTCCTGTCAAGCTGGTCGTTGATTTTTATATCGATCGCAGTTCCCCACGAATGATTGCTGATCGCTCCTATCTGCGTGCCTCGAACCAACCGGCAGCAAAGCATTCCCGCCGTACCCAGGGATGCGTATAGCCCTGGATGAATTTTCTTGACCTGATTGAATATCCTGCGCAGATCCTCGACAGCGGGTTTTAGACCGGTTACCCTGAATGGCCCCACATCTTCCAGGACGATCTGCATCTTCAGTGTTGCATTGGTGATGGCCTGGCAATCAACATCATAAGAAGAACGGGGATTCCCAAGAAGGGCCAACATAGTTTGCTGCCTGGCACTTCTCACCCCCGTATTCATATCGGCCGGTACATCGGTAAGATCATTTACGCTCACGATTCGCTCCCTCTATCCATGTGTTTCTGATGATAGCCCATGCAATCCGTATCGGTGGGCCATGCCAAGCCATCCAGCCATTTCCCGCGCCAGGTGGATCACTTGTGATCCTAATGTGAAGCTGACGATGAACTCGACAATACCGGTGCAAGCATGAAGGCAGGCCGGAGAAGCTGGAATGAAACCAACCCGCCTTGCCTATCCGGAAGGAACTTTGCCTGCAATTTTTGTGGATAGAGCGAGGAATTTCATGGAGCCGTAAGGCGCCAGCAAAGGAATATTTTTAGTATTGTTCATAATATTTTCCCCCATGATCAGTGCATGACAAACTGTATCACAATTTCCACAAAAAAATTCAATCCGGATAAAGTTCTGTGTTCACGTGTGCATTCTTCCTTTGACCGCGACAGGTACTGCTTCCCCGGCAGAAGATCAAACTTCGGCAAAAACGGGCAAACCAGCCAGGCTGGTTCCCATCCTTCCGCGGCAATCTGAATTGTGTCATGGCATCCAGTGTTCCATTCAGGAATGGCAATCTGTCCTGCGTATCACCTCGCCCTCGATGATCTTGCCTCTGATGAACTTACCGCTCATGACCTCTTCCCCAATCACTTCCCCTGCGATTGCATCCCCCTCGCCCACCTCATTACCCGATGAATCATGCTTCCTCATATCCCGTGTTCTCCACCACCAATATCCCCATGCCCCTAACCCGGCAACCAGTATCATAACCAGCAACAGGATTGAAAACATCAGAGACAGGGCAACCAGGGTAGTCGTTGCAACCACACCTGTGATCTTGCGCAGCAAACCGTGAGAATTTGAAGAAGGATACGGAAGTTTTTTCATTGAATTTAAAATCATGGGTCAGTATATTTCCTGAAGTCAATCAGGCTGGCTCTTTGAAGAATCTTGTACGGCAAAAGAACCTCCATGCACAGATTCCCGTCGGAACTGAAGCCCGGAGCCAGTCAGCCTGTTAAAATATTTTTTACCGCATTCAGTCAAATTAACACACATACGCCTGCCAGTTTTTTTCCTGCAGAACCGTTCTTAGCGTCTGTCCAGGAGTACATTCAATCCGGCTGTTGAATTTGCAACTATGATCCTGCAAAGCACGTTGCAGCCAGGCTGCATCCGGTTGCTGCACGCGATTCAATCGAAACTGTTTGATCTGCATTGGGACCATTTTCAGTTCAACCAGCATTCCAGTACCGGGATCAATATCAATAAAATACATCAGAGTCAAGTCGCCGCGATAGTTTTCATGACCCCTGATTCCTTCATAGTCATTCAGAAAATCCCCACAACCATACAGAATAAGTTTTCGCTTGTACACTTCCAGCCCGATGGGATGATGGGAAGAATGGCCATGCAGCAGGTCCACACCGGCAAAATCGATAAGCATATGCGCAAAATCGATGCATTCCTGAGAAATCTGATACCCCCAGTTTCTCCCCCAGTGTATGGAAAACACCACCACATCACCCGGACATTTCACCTGACGTACCCTTGCTGCGATTTGATCTACCGTCCTGCGGGACAAATCCGCCAATAAATTCACCCCTGCCAGACCGGACCGGGCAGACCATTCTTCCGGAATCCCGCTGGATACAGCACCATAAGCAAACACAATGATCCTGCCCCTGGAAGTCACATCCAGAATAGCCGGAGCCTGGGCCTGCTTCAGGTTTGCTCCTGCCCCTACGGTCCGGATGTGGACCTTTTCCAGCGTATTCAATGTTTCTGCAAGCCCGGCGTACCCCCAGTCCATGACATGATTATTCGCAAGAACGCAGCAATCAATTCCTGCGGCTGAAAGACATGCGACATTTCCGGGATGCATACGATAGTGTATGCCCTTGTCCGGCCAATGTGCATTACTTTCTGTTATGCTGGTTTCCAGATTGATGATGCGTGCATCGGGTGCATTCTGGTTCAATACTGCAAGCGCATCGCCCCATATGTAATCAAAACCGGCTGGCCTGCGAATTGCCCCATTGGCCTTCTCTGCAAGATCGACATACCGTCCGGCATCACGAACGTAAGGTTCATGCAGCTGCGGGGCACACCGGAAAGGCAAGATCTGATCAACTCCTCTTCCCGGCATCACGTCGCCACACACAAACAGCCGGATAGGTGTGCTCAACGGAGACACAGGGTCGCCCATTTCTCAACGGATACATTAACCGGCATCCGGGTCTGCAGCATCCCCGGCAACCAGCAGAAAAAATCTCCGCATCTCATTTGAAAGCTCTCTTACTGCAAAGAATGCTCATAACCCGTTCAATGACCGGATAACCTATATGACGCCCGACGGAATACGCGCAAGGTACTGGGGAGCAGCTTCCTCCAGTTCAACCAATGGACTGCCAAAAACGGCCTGAAATTTTTCAGTCGCGCCACAATTGCAAACGCTGTCAATTTTCATCGAGTAGTAATTGTCGCGCGTGATGAGCTTTCCAGGCATGTGTTCCATCATCAGCGCTTGCAAATAAGACAGGCGGTCATTCAGTCCAATGACCATGGAATGATGCCCGGTAATCTGCACCACATATTGCACCAATTGCTTCAGGGTGTAGATTTTGGGTCCGCAAAGGTCATAGCTCTGGCCAAAGGTGGCGGGATCGGCAAGGCTTGTTGAAAATGCGTGAGCAACATCTCCGACGAAAATCGGCTGAAATCGGGCATCAGGCGAAGCCAGCGGAAATACCGGAAAAAATCGCGTCAGCCTTGCAAACAGGGCAAGAAAGGCGTCTCCCTCTCCAAATATGACGGACGGCCTGAAAATCGTTGTCGTCAAGCCGCTTTCCATCACCTCCTGCTCTCCTGCTGCCTTGGAACGCAAATACTCGCTGGGCGCGTCCCTGCGGGCATTGAGCGCACTCATATGCAGCAGTCGTTTGATACCATTTCTCCTGCATGCCGCCACAATCTTCCTGGGCAATTCAACGTGCACCGCGGTAAAATCTCCACGCAGAATACCGGCCAGATTGATAACTGCGTCCATGCCGGCCACTATTGGTTCCAACTCGGCAGCATCATGGACATCCGCTTTCACCATCTTCAGCCCCGGCAGAACCAGGTTCTGCCGGGTTTGCGTGAGGCGGCGCGTGGGGATAACCACGCTGCACCCCATAGCACTGAGTCTGTGCGCAAGATACCTGCCTACAAACCCGCTACCACCAATGATACAGGCTTTACCGATCTTCATGGAACCTTCCCTCTGACTAATACCCTGAAATAAGCGGTACACGCGGACAATATTATAACCGGGCAAAAAATTTTCATCCCCTGGACAGCAGAACCTGGCTATAGCGGATAGAACGGATCAATACGGGCTTCCAGAAAACTCTCGGATAAGACAGGCCGCAGGTTGCTCATGCAGAGATGTCGCATTGCTCAACTCGCTGACGGGCGAATTTCCGAAGCAAAGCTTGCAACAATTGCCCACCACCTCGGACCATTCCCCGCTGTCCGGATACTGATGCAGCACTACGAAAACCTTCGACTCCAAGCGCGCAGGAAAAAGCTGAACGCCTATTCAGTCACGGTTGTCCGGCTCTCCGGGATACGAGATGCATCTCCGTGTCTGGTGATCACCAGTTTACTGACATCCAGTCCTTTCTTTTCCAGCCGCCTGAGCAGGCTCTGGTAGGCCGGCTGTCCGACCTCAGGGGTCCTCGATAACACCCATAGATACTTGCGTTCCGGCTCGCTCACTGCTGCCAACTGGTACTGCTCATCCAGATCAATAATCCAATAATCTCCCCAGACAGCAGGAATGAAAGAAAGCCAAGCGGGTGCAAAGCGAACCTTGAGCCTGGAAGACGTCCCCTCTCCCAACTGCTTGGCAACGCCGATTGCTTCATCCATTTCACCACTTTCCAGTTTGCAGCGGTTCACGACCTGGATGCTGCGATCTTCCCTGATGGCATATTCCGCATAGGTATCGCTCACGCATTTTTGCTGGAAAAGGTTCGGAAATTTTGCAATCTCATACCAGATTCCCATATAACGGGGAACATCTAATGACGGGATGGGAATCAAAGGCTCCCGGGACGCCGGAAAACTTGCCGCTTTCCCATCATTCGTAGCCATTGCACTGGCAATGAACGTGAACAAAGAAAAAATCACGAGGATCCGCTTACATTGCATGTGTATCATCTCCGTGGTGAATTTTTAAAAACCCCTAAATCCAGCCCATAAATATAGGTAGAAATGTAAATATTATATATATAACAATCTGTTTCCATACCAACCATTTTTATGGTTCGGAATAATAAATTGAATACAATTCAGAAAGTTGAATTCCATCTGCAGATTTTCCCGGCAAGGTCCAGACTCTTCCATTCTGTGAATCCTGTTGATTATGACACCCTTACCTGAGCATGAAACCCATGAAAACAGCAATCATGCGCAAATTCACGTCCGTAATTCAGCAATTGCATATAATTGCCTTCCGTTATCGTACAACAATTCGAGGCACAATATGCGTGCAATGATTCTGAACACTCCGGGGTCACGATTGCAAATGACCGATTTGCCTCTCCCTGCATGCGGCCCGAACGACATTATGCTCAAGGTCAGTGCCTGCGGTGTATGCCGCACGGATCTTCATATTCTGGATGGAGAACTGCCATATCCGAAATTGCCACTGGTTCCGGGGCATGAAATCGTTGGCACCGTGGCAATGAAAGGGGAGCTGGTGGAAAATTTTGCCATCGGCCAGCGACTGGGCATCCCCTGGCTAGGCCGAACCTGCGGCTTTTGCCATTATTGCACCGATGGACGCGAAAACCTGTGCGACCAGGCAGGTTTTACCGGTTACACGCTGAACGGGGGATACGCGGAATTCACCGTGGCAGACTCTCACTACTGCTTTCCCGTACCCGAATGCTATAGCGATGCAGAAGCGGCTCCCCTGCTTTGCGCTGGACTGATCGGGTATCGTGCCCTAGTTGCAGCGGGAGATGCAAAACGGATCGGCATTTATGGATTCGGCGCTGCTGCCCACATCATTACCCAGCTGGCCATCTGGCAGGGACGGACAATCTTTGCCTTCACCAAACCAGGAGACCAGCCTGGACAGAATTTTGCCCGGGAACTTGGTGCGGCATGGGCCGGAGACTCGAACACAGCGCCACCCGACAAAATGGATGCATGCATTCTGTTCGCACCGGTCGGAGCACTGATACCGCAAGCACTGCACCACACTGCAAAGGGCGGAACTGTCGTTTGCGCTGGCATCCACATGAGCGACGTGCCCGGATTTCCCTATTCCATCCTATGGGGGGAGCGCACGATCCGCTCCATTGCCAACCTAACCAGGCGTGACGGAGAGGAATTCCTCAAAATCGCCCCCAAAGCAGGCATCCGGCCCACAGTAGAGCTTTTTCCCCTGCATCAGGCAAACCAGGCTCTCGATCACCTTCGGAACGGCAAGATTCACGGCGCAGCAGTGCTGACCATGCAGGCTTAACCAACCGGGTAAACCTGAAATAACCATGTGCAAATTTACCTGCCTGTTCCACACGGATACAGCATACTGGAAAACAAATACGCTAATGGCATCACATACTCTATTAACCGCCGGCAGAAACCAGGAATTCCGAAAGCAGTTTTATTAGTGGACAGCAAAGATACTTCATACATGTACTATGCCTGCCCTGCCCGTAGCCACCCTGTCGCCTAACTTCCTCCAATCCTTAATTCCCGGGCTGTAAAATTACAGATAGTTCACGCTTCTCACCCTGACGTACCACGGTAATCTGGACTACATCCCCTACCTGATGCTCATCAAGCCGCGCCAGCAGCTTCGGCACAGAATCCACACCTTTATTACCGACAGCCACAATAATGTCGCCAAGTTTCATATCCTGCTGGGTCAGAGTTACGCCCTTGAGGCCGGCCTTTTCTGCAGCCGACCCAGCGTGTATCCGCAGCACAACCACGCCCCTGATACCAGCGATAGCAGTCAAACGCTCGTTTATTTGCTGGTCGACGTCTATACCCAGCGCCGGGCGCAGGTATTTGCCTTTTCTGATCAATTGCGGCACCACACGCATAACGGTATCCACAGGAACAGCAAAACCAATACCGGCGGAAGCACCACTGGGGCTGTATATGGCGGTATTAATACCTATAAGCCGACCCGCTGAATCCAGCAGCGGCCCTCCCGAGTTCCCGGGATTGATCGCTGCATCCGTCTGGATCAGATGCTCGATGGCAGAGCCACCATTTCCAGCAAGAGAGCGATCCAGCGCTGATACAATTCCGTTGGTCAATGTCCAGTCCAACCCGAATGGATTGCCAATGGCAAAAACCTTCTGCCCCACTTTCAGATCGTGACTCGTCCCGATTGGGACAGGCGGCGGACGCTTGAAACCCACCCCTATGCGCAGCACCGCAATATCGTGCGCAGGGCTGGCACCCACCAGAGCTGCCTTGTAGTCCCTCCCGTCAGCCAGTTTTACTGTAGCACCGGAAGCGTTCTCAATCACATGATAATTGGTTACCACATGACCAGCGTCATCCCAGATAAATCCTGACCCTGTCCCCCTGGGCACGGAAAAGACATCGCGGGTCCACAAATCGCGTACCAGTGTGGCAGTGGATATAAACACCACCGAATCCCGCGATTTTTCAAACAGTTCAATCGTACTGATTTCATCGGCAGCCAAATCCCCACGCGCAGTAACAATACGGGACTGCCCCTCGGGAGGCATCCATAAAGACTCGATCGCCGGCAACAGCGTTTTCCATAACACCATCAGTACAGCCACCAACGCGCCTGTAAACCACAAGCGGCGAAAAAAAGGGTCGGAAGGTTTTCGGGGAGATTCAATACTCATAAAAGCAATCCAAGGATCAATGAAATTTATATTTTAAAAAATCATATAATTAACAGCATGATACCAGACCGGACAATGTGCCGGAGGTATTGCAAAAAAAGTCAAACGAAGCCATGTTCCTCTTGCTGCACATTCATGCACCGTATACGACTCCGGCCAAAATTATTAGAACCCCTATACCCTGGTCACATCGGCTCAAAGTCCCCAGTCCATATTTAGATAGCATCAAATCATGCCAAGATCAATTTTGATTCCAAAATTAAAGACTACTTTAAAAATACAGGCATAATTTCAATTCCCATCCCATCGCCCTTTATCGGCAAGCCTGATCTCACGGGCATGCTAGAATTTATCCCATTTCCCGGATACCGGAAGTTAATCGCTCCTCATGACTAGCGCTACCAGCAACCTGTTTGTTAATTTTTTTTCTGGCCTGGAAATCTCCAGTGCCCTGTGGCAGATCACGGTACTCATTGTCAGCCTCCTGCTGGCCTTGGGAATCAGCTACTGGTTGCGCACACGTCTGCCAAAAACCGGGAATATTCCAGAAATCCGTATATCTGCCATCTACCGGATCGGCTTTCCTCTGATTGCTTTGTTACTGGTTCTGATAGGAAGGGATGCACTGAAGCACTGGCATTCCGTAAATATCCTGAATATCGCGGTTCCTCTTCTGTTTGCACTGACGCTAATTCGTTTGATTATCCATGTTCTACGCAAAGTCTTTAAATCCAGCCAATGGCTGGAAAGCTCCGAGCATTTCATTGTTTTAACGGTCTGGACAGGTTTTGCCCTGCATCTTACGGGATATCTCCCGACCGTCATGAACACGATGGACTCACTGGGCTTCCAAATCGGCAAACAACGGGTCTCACTGCTACTTATCCTGAGTGGAATTCTCTCCTTCCTGTTTACCATGCTACTGGCGATGTGGATAGCAAACGCACTGGAACACCGGATCATGGTCAAGGAAAAACTGGATATGAATCTGCGTGTCGTCCTGTCCAAACTTATCCGCGCCTGCCTATTCGTTTCCGGTATTCTGATTGCATTGCCTTTGGCAGGTATTGATATTACCGTGCTTTCAGTTTTCAGCGGAGCTTTAGGCGTAGGAATAGGTTTTGGCTTGCAAAAAATCGCCAGCAACTACATCAGCGGGTTCATCATCTTGCTGGATCGAGCAATCCACCCGGGTGACATGCTCACTGTCGACAACTGTTATGGCAAGGTTTCGCAGCTTACTACCCGCTATCTTGTCCTGCAGAACGGAGACGGTACTGAATCCATCATTCCAAACGAAACCCTGATCAGTTCTCCGGTAATCAACCATACCTATACCAACCGTAAAGTACGTCTGAGCATCCCGGTACAGATCAGCTACCAGAGTAACCTGCACCGTGCAATGGAAATCATGAAGCAGGCGGCGCTTAAGCATCCCAGGGTACTCACTGATCCAGAGGCCAAAGTCTTCCTAAAATCATTCGGTGATTTCGGTATCAATCTGGAAATGGGTGTCTGGATCGAGGATCCTGAAGAGGGACGGCTCAGTCTATGCTCCGATATCAATATGGAAATATGGAATGAATTCCAGAAATCAGGCATTGAAATACCTTATCCGCAACAGGAAATTCGCATGGTAGACAAAAACTCCACCTGCTAATATCACACGCCAATTTTCAGAAAAAAACCATAATTGTTGCTATCTAATACAGCATTCATGACGGCTGGAAACATGGAATATGGAGCCCAGAAAAATTGGGAACGCAGAAAAATAAATTCGCACCGGAAACACAAAAAATTTCCATGAACCATGCCAAACTGTTTAATATAAAATGAGCAGCACGATATCATTGGAATATTGAAGTCATGCAGGCATAGCAAATATGCATAGACCGGTTCAAACACCATACTTGGGAAAAAGAAGCTTCTTTTAAAAACCAAACCCTGTACAATAATTAAATCAGCAGCAGTGCCAGAGAATTACCATACAATCCGTTTTCCCTATTTCGGCCTGCCTTGATACACCGATGCTGATGGCTGTAGCAATCCAATACCATAAACAAGGAGAACTATTATGAGCATAATGAAAGAATTTAAAGAATTTGCCGTAAAGGGTAATGTGATTGACATGGCTGTCGGGATTGTCATTGGGGTTGCGTTCGGGAAGATCATCTCTTCATTTGTCGCGGATGTCATCATGCCACCAATCGGAGTATTCATAGGCGGGGTAGATTTTTCCAGTCTGGCATTTACCATCCGGGAAGCAAGCGGAGATTTGCCTGCAGTTCTGATCAGCTATGGAAAATTTATCCAGACGTTGATTGATTTTCTGGTCATTGCATTTGTAATCTTTATGGCATTAAAAGGCATCAACTCACTGAAAAAACCAGCAGAAGAAGCACCAGCAGAACCCCCAAAACCATCCAATGAAGAAGTTTTACTCAAGGAAATCCGTGACTTGCTGAAAGAACGGAAGTAGCCCAGATACTACTGCCTGTTTCCGCCAGAGATTAAACTGAATTTCTGAAAGCAATCATTAAATGGGCATAGGAACCCGGATCGTTAGATCCGGGGGGTATTACCATGATAACCCGCCGGTATCGCAACAAGCGTCTTAAGCGTCTTCGGGTACATGCGCAGGCAAACATTTCTATGGTCCAGCTTGAAACATACCAGCTTACCTGAAATCAACATACCTCAAGACCGGACTCACCACAACAGTCCAGGCAAACTTCTCTTGTAACAGGCAAACATAATTTGTTGTCTGTTACAATTAAAATGCTATGTGGAACAAGAATGCTATCCCCTTTGCCCATTTGATCGACCAGGCGATCACTCCCAAACGATGGGTCAGAAATCTCTTTAGAAAAGTGACTGGGGTATTTTCCAGGGAAAGTCGCGACCCAGTTCATATTATCCAGTTGACCACAAATTCAGCCTACCCGCCAACTCTGCAAGGAACAACCACCCCTATCATGCAGACCGCGGAGAGGAAATCATACAATCGGGTCGCAAGCCTGGCACGCTACAAGACCCGTCTCTCTCATACCCGGCTCAACTCGATCGGTTCACTCCGGTTCGAAACCAGGTCGCCCCTTGTTCAATCCTACATTCAGGCGCTGCCAATCCGGATTGAAATTCCATTTTCTCTATCCGGTTATTTTCTGGCCTGTCCTTTCCAAGAAAAGAGAAGCGGATGATCTGGCAAACCCTGACGGCAGTTCGCGATCTCGGCCGCCTGCATAATATCGCCTCCATTCTGATCCGTTATGGATTTGGCGACATGGTTCGCAGAATGGGGCTTGCCAGCGCACTTGAACGCGCCGGACATGCATTGCACTGGAGCAATGCAAGGGAATCTGCCAATTTGCCCCCCCCTGCAAGGGCCAGGAGAGTGCTGGAAGAACTGGGGCCAACTTTTGTCAAGCTAGGTCAAGTACTATCCAGCCGTGTCGATCTTTTCGATCCGGACTGGATCGCCGAATTCAGCAAGCTTCAGGACAGCGCACCAGCAGCTTCCTTTGCGGAAATACACCAGCAGCTCACCGAAGACCTGGGCGCTCCCCCGGAAAAAATATTTTCATTCTTCGACCCCGAGCCTCTTGCAGCTGCATCCATTGCTCAGGTGCATCGTGCTCGACTTGAAGATGGCAGCGAGGTAGTGATCAAGGTACGCAGACCCAACATCCGCCCGATCATTGAAGCTGACCTACGCTGGCTCATGCGCTTCTCGGAACTTGCCGAAAGGGAGAGCCCTGAACTGCGGCGTATCCATCCACAGGAATTGGTCCGTCAGTTTGCCCAGTCGTTGCGACGAGAGCTCGATTTCGCCAGCGAATCCCGCAATGCCCAGCGTATCGCGGAAAATTTCGCGGGGTATGTTGATCAAAACGACCACTGCGATACAACAGCTGATCTCTCGTACAAATCTCCTCCTGCACTGCCTGTCATCGTCATTCCCAGTGTTTATTGGCAATGGACAGGCGAGCGGGTGTGTGTTCAGGAATGGATCGATGGGATCCCAGGCCGCATGCTGTCTTCCGTGGATCAGGCCGGTCTCGACCGCAAATTACTCGCGCGGCGCGGTGCACATGCGGTACTGAAAATGATATTCGAAGATGGCATTTTCCACGCCGACCCGCACCCTGGCAATGTATTCTATCTCCCCGGCAACCGCATAGCCTTTATTGACTTCGGCATGGTGGGGAGACTCACCGAAGAGCGTCGTAACCAATTAACCCGACTGCTGCTGGGTTTGATCGAGCACGAACCCGGGCGTGTTGTTAACATCCTGCTGGACTGGGCAGGCAAGGAAACCGTGGATGAAGAAAACCTGACCCTGGAAATACAAACCTTCGTCGATCAGTACCACGGAGTAGCATTGAAACAGCTTAATCTAGGCACCATGCTTTCCGATCTCCTGGCCATTCTGCGTTTTCACCAGCTTTCTCTTCCTCCCGACCTGGCACTGCTGGTCAAGGCATTCATCACCCTGGAAGGGATGGGGCGCGAGCTGAATCCGGACTTCAACATGGCGGACGAGGCGATGCCCGTGTTGAAGCAAGTAATGCACCGTCATTATACCCCAGCCGCACTCATCAAACGCGGCTGGCGCGTAGCTGGTGAAACCATGGAGCTGCTCGTCGATTTACCCCATAACCTTTCCCAGTTATTGCGTGCTGCCCGACGCGGCCGTCTGGAAATCCATGTAGATATCACAAATCTAAAACACGTTGGCAACCAGCTGGAAACATCAGCAAATCGTCTGGTAGTCGGCATCGTAATCGCCTCGCTCATCATCGGATCATCTATTGTAATGACTGTACCGGGTGGCCCCAGCCTGCTCGGACTCCCCATATTCGGTATACTCGGCTTCCTCGGCGCTGCAATTGGCGGCATATGGCTCGTATTTTCTATCTGGAAAAGCAGCAGAACCAACCGGGAGTAAACGATACCGCCGGGAAACAACCTGCCAGGCATACGTCTGTTCATACTGCTGCAAATACCGGATCCATGTAATCCTCGTCCCCCATTAACTATAGTCATCCTTATCGTACCCCTGACAAGCTTTCGATTTCCACCAATCCACCTTGGTTACACGAAATTGATTATCCAGAAAAATTTCCGCAGTGGATGAATACAGATTTTCCGAAATAATTTATTTCATGGACAAAATGCTTCCGGATATTCTGTAATGTGTGCTACCGCACAGATCAATTTTTGAATTTCTTTATGATGCATTGTCATCACGATGATTGGCTGATCAGCAATCGAACTTTACCTGAATTAATCGGTCATAACAGTTAATGATAAATAGCCAAAAACCGAAGCGCCCTGATGGTATCTTTCTTTGCAAGGGCGGGCTGTTTATGCTTGGAAATTCGTAACCGGGATATTTTTTATCACTGAAACTAACCAAAGGAGAAAAACATGGCTAATATTGTTCCTAAATCCCCATTGTTTGGCAAAATCGCTCGCTTCGATCCATTTCCAAATATTGATGAATGGTTCAAGGATTTCGGGCTGCGCCCCTTTTCTGCGGAAATGGAGAGCGCCCCGGTAATCAAGGTTGATGTATCTGAAAATGACACTGCCTATACCGTACGCGCAGAAATCCCTGGAGTAAAAAAGGAAGATGTCAAGGTACAGGTAGACGGCAACCGTGTCTCCATCAGCGCCGAAACTAAGCAAGAAAAGGAGGAAAAGAAGGACGAAAAAGTCATTTGCCGTGAATGCTATCAAGGTGCAAGCTACCGGAGTTTTTCCCTGGCCAGTGAGATAGACGAAAGCAAAGCCGAGGCAAAATATGAAAACGGTATCCTCGAGCTCAAGTTGCCGAAAAAGACTGGAAAAACATCCAAGCACCTTGAAATCAAGTAACCCGGGCGCTTTAAGTCAGGTGTGCATTCTCCGTCCGTCGTGTGAACGCATCCATACCGTTCGGACGGAGAAAATGCTGCATCATACCGTGACGATCATAAAGGCTGACCCCACATATGCTATACCATGGCCTGACAATGCAATAATCATGAAATTGGGGTGTACTTACCTGGATCCAGATTATGCCGGCAAAATATATATTATTTCATGATACAGCCCGTGCAAAAATCGCTGAGGGCGTAAATATACTTGCAGACGCGGTCAAAATGACCTTGGGTCCGAGAGGGCGCAATGTCATTCTGGATCGCACATTCGGAACACCTTTGGTCGCGAACTCCGGGGTCATCGTGGCAAAAGAAATCGAGCTTGAAGACAGGTTTGAAAACATGGGCGCACAGATGGTCAAAGAGGTTGCCAGCAAAACCTCTGATGTCGCAGGAGATGGAACAACCACAGCAACAGTCCTGGCACAGGCCATCGTCAGGGAAGGGATGAAATATGTCACAGCAGGCATGAACCCGATGGATTTGAAACGCGGCATTGAAATTGCCGTTGATGCGATCGTAGAAAATCTTAAAAAAAATTCAAGACCATGTACCACAAATAAAGAAATCAAGCAGGTAGCATCAATTTCTGCCAATTCCGACTCTTCCGTAGGAGAAATCATTGCCCAGGCAATGGAAAAAGTTGGCAAGGAAGGAGTTATTACCATTGAGGATGGCAGGAGCCTGCAAAACGAACTGGAAATCGTGGAAGGAATGCAGTTTGACCGTGGCTACCTATCCCCTTATTTCATCAACACCCCTGAAAAACAGCTTGTTGTGCTGGATGACCCATACATCCTTTTGTATGACAAGAAAATCAGCAACATCAGCAGCCTGCTGCCAATTCTGGAACAAATCGTCAATGCACACGGTTCCCTGCTGGTTATCGCCGAGGATATAGAGGGAGAAGCGCTGGCAACCTTGGTATTCAACCACATTCGTGGCATCCTGAAAACAGTCGGAGTGAAGGCCCCCGGATTTGGCAACCAGCGCCGCGCCATGCTGGAAGACATCGCCATTCTCACTGGAGGCACAGTAATCACCGAAGAAATCGGACTCAGCCTGGAAAAAATCACACTGGAAAAACTTGGGAAAGTAACACGTGCAGAGGTTGGAAAAGAGCATACCACGCTGATCAGCGGAAAGAAAAGCACCGAAAATATCCATAAACGCATCCGCCAGCTCCAGGACGAAATCCATGTATCCAGCAATAAATTCGACAGTGAGAAACTCCAGGAACGCATAGCCAAACTCGCGGGGGGAGTCGCGGTAATTCGCGTAGGCGCAGCTACCGAAACCGGGATGAAAGAGAAAAAAACCCGGATCGAAGATGCAATGCATGCAACCCGTGCTGCGGTCGAAGAGGGAATCCTGCCCGGCGGCGGGGTGGCACTGCTACGTAGCAAAGCGACTCTCAGCAGAATGAAGGGTAAAAACGAAGATCAAAATGCTGGCATCGCCATCGTACTGCGTGCATTGGAAGAACCATTACGACAGATAGTTACCAACGCTGGCGGAGAGCCTTCCGTTGTCCTCGCCAGGGTGCTGGAGGGTAAAAACAATTTTGGCTATAACGCAGCGACAGAAGAATACGGCAACCTCATCAAAATGGGAATTCTGGATCCCACAAAGGTAACACGTTCAGCTTTGCAGAATGCAGCATCGGTCGCAAGCCTGATTCTTACCGCGGATGCCATGATTGCCGCAGTACCGGATATAGCACCAGTGGCACCCAATGAAATGGGTGTCATATAAATATAACCAGAACAGCAAATATACAAACCCGACAAAACTCTTATTGCCATTTCGAAAGGATCTGTATCATGACCCACCCTAATTTAACCGCTGGTTTTCAAAAAATTTCCCGGCATGACGGCCTTTTCAAAGAATACGTACATGACGCTTATAAAGCCAAGGGGAAATTGCAGGAACCCTCTGTCTGCACGAAATGCAATGCAGTATTTCACAATGGGCGCTGGCAATGGCAACCAGCCCCTGCCAATGCCAATGCCAATGCCAAATGCCAATGCCAATGCCAATGCCCACAGCATAATATGTCCTGCCTGCCACCGTGTACAAGATCATTATCCTGCCGGCTTCATTACCCTGAAAGGCGATTTTTTTCACGCTCATCGCGAAGAAATCATGCACCTGGTCCACAATCATGAACAGCACGAAAAAAAAGAACATCCGCTCAAACGCATCATGTCTGAAGAAGATAAAGATGGCACAACACTGATTACCACCACCGATATCCATCTGGCTAGAGGTATCGGAGAAGCCCTGCATCATGCGTATCAGGGTGAGCTTGAGTTTCATTACAATCCAGAGCAGATTCTGTTGCGAATCAACTGGACCCGTTAGCCGGAATATGACAACCCGCCTGTAACTTGGTCAAAGAACAATCATGGCCACTTCCTGGGATAATCGCAGCAGCGCAACCATTTTCTTGCAGCGTGATGATACTGTCCTGGAAGCAGCCAAACTTATGCGCCTGCACCAGGTTAGCAATGTACAGGTCATTGATAACTGCAATGGAAAAATTATCCCGGTGGGAGTCATTACGGATCACGATCTCGTAGTGGAAATCATGGCCCCTGGCCTGGATTACATGGTCATAACAGTAGGGGATATCATAGATTTGCGTTCAGCAGGGCGGCATCCCGGCATACATGATTAACCATAGCGCCAGTCATCCGGCCCGGCATTTATTACAGACATTGTGGCTGACTGGGCTGTTGAAATTTCAAACTTGAATGGAGAAATATCATGCCTGTCAGCGAAATTTGTAACCGTGAAGTAGTAGTCATACAGAAGAATGAGTCGGTGGTGGATGCGGCCAAACTGATGCGGAAACATCATGTTGGCGATGTCCTGGTGGTTGAAGACCGCGCCGGTATCCGGATACCGGTAGGTATTGTAACCGACCGCGATCTGGTAATGGAGGTTCTGGCAGTTGAGCTCGATGGTGCATGTCTTACCGTGGAAGAAATCATGGAACAGGAGGTGGTTACCATCCAGGAAGGAACCGGAATATTCGAGGCGATTCAATATATGCGTCAGAAAGCGGTAAGGCGCCTGCCGGTAGTCAATAATCAGGGAGGACTGATAGGAATACTGACGCTGGACGACATACTGGAACTGCTGTCCGAAGAACTACTCGCACTTTCCCATCTGGTAAGGCGCGAGCAGCAAAAGGAAGCAAAAATCCGCAGCTGATCCGGTTCGGCGTTTTATATCTGAAAAACAAAAAAGCACAAGCACCATCCACATTATCATTCACGCAGCTGACCACCCAGATGAACTGAAAGAAAAGAATTCGCAACGATACGCAACAACTAAAGGAACCAGTAAAAATTCATTACCTGTAGTAATCCAGACCTCATCTGACAGATTCTGTCTGATGTTCGGCCTAAGCGGACGCACACAGCTGACCACATTCAGAGGTGATGGAATGCCTGCTATCGGGGATGTTGTTGCTAAAAAACGGGATCAGCGACTCGTTATTTATCCCCTCGGCAATTCTATGCCGCGCAATCTGCGATAAAAAGTCACAGCATATGAATCGGTCATGCCAGACACAAAATCCGTCGCTCCTAGAAGCTGCTCATACTTATTTTTCCCCTTGGTGAATTGCTGAGGGATTAGCTGACGTACTTTCTTTTCTGCGGCTGTTCTATTTTCTTCTACACCGATCAAAGCTGGAACTATCTTTTCTAGCAAACCACCCAGTACCTCAAACCCTGCCGCTTCAATATAAAGCACGTTAGGCGAGGCATATATTTTATCTTTCGATCGCTCTTTTATATCATTAAGATGGTTGATATATTTTGAATGATACATCAAATCATCCTCAAATTTACCTTTCATAATATTCTCGTAATTAGCCTGGAAGGTTGAAACTGCATCAGAGATTAAGTTGCCGATCGCTTTAGCCCTCAGATACTCGACCTTATTTTTTTCGTCATTTATCAGTGAATATGATTTGCCTGAATTATTTTGCCCACTGCCAAAAGCAACTGGCCGCAAAAGCGCTTCTGTTTTTTCAAATGAAATCCTGCCAAGTCGGTGACCATCCTCCAAGTCAATTATTCTGTAGCAAATATCATCTGCTGCTTCCATTAAAAATGCTAAGGGGTGCCGTGCCCATGCAAAATCATTCTTTCTAATTAATCCTAGTCTGTTCGCAACCTCCTTAAACCTCTCAAAATCAGCCTTTACGAAACCAAACTTTTTTTCACTCACCTTTTTTTTGTCAAACTCGGACCAGTATGCACATCTCGGATATTTACTGTATGCCCCCAAAACTGCATAAGTAAGTTGCAACCCTCCACGATCAACTGCACCTTGCAGGCGCGACAAGACGCGAAAACCTTGAGCATTACCCTCGAACTTAAGGAAGTCATCTTGCTCTTCTTGCTGGAGGTCTCTTAAATATTCATTTCCTTGTCCAGCAAACCACGAACTTATAGCCTCTTCGCCAGAGTGCCCAAACGGTGGGTTGCCTATATCGTGCGCTAAACATGCTGCGGCTACTATATTTCCAAATTCCTGAGGGTGCACATCTTCTATGCCCTCTTTTGTAATAACAAAGTCACCGATCAAGGTGCCGAGCGATCTTCCCACGCTAGATACCTCAATACTATGAGTCAAACGTGTCCGCACATAATCGTTTTCCGCAAGCGGAAACACCTGTGTTTTATCTTGAAGGCGACGGAATGCACTGGAATAAACGATACGGTCATAATCTCTCTGGTATTCTGACCTAACGTCTTTTGGTTGCGTACCCTTTCGTTCAAGTCGCTCTCTAGATAGAAGCTTCCCCCATTCCATTTTTTCATCCTTCAATTTTCATCCTCCAATTAAGCCAATCTAAACCGTCCATTTCCTATGGTGGCTCGCATAATTGAGCATCAGGTGAAACACGTTGTCGCATTTCTCGTGGAACAGCACACGATCGTAGCTTTCCAGCAGCTTGCTGTCCAGCACCTTTATCCTGGCATCGTCCGCTTAGGCCGAACAACGGACAATGTCTGGCAGTTGAAGTCTGGATTACTACACATTACCCGTCATTTTACAGTCGAACTTCCTCAGAAACATCATCACCTATACAAGCCATTTGGCAGGCGCATCGAAATTTCCACTCCGGGAAAGAATATATTTTTTATCGATAATGTTCTATATATTATCGATCTTCATACTTCTTATGCCACAAAGTCATGTGGTTGATTGTCAGCAACAATCAGATCAAACCAGAATACGCTCCCTGACCCTGGCGTGCTTTCCACACCTATATCGCAGCCCATCTGCTCAACCAGTTTTTTGGCCACGACCAGACCGATCCCGGTTCCTTCTATCGCCCCTGCCTCCCTGCCAAGACGGTTAAATGACTGAAACAGTTGTTCCAGTTTCTCAGATGGCAATCCTTCTCCGCTATCCTGTATGCTAACCCGCACCCTGTTCAGGGAATTGACGTGGCAGGTCACTTCAACTGTACCCTGTTCACTGTTATATTTGATTGCATTGGACAATAAATTAATCAGCACCTGCTTTACGCGGGTGCGGTCGGCATAAACCAGCAAGGAACGGGCTGGTAAACAAAAATTCTGCTGGATGCCTCGCTGCGTCGCTTGCGGTTCCATCATCATCTTGCATTCCAGAAGAAGTTCATGCAGCGGTATATATTCCGGAGACAAAGACACCTTTCCGGATTCAATCAATGCAAGATCAAGAATTTCATTGATCAGATCCAGCAGGTACCATCCGCCCCGAGTAATTTCCTTGATCCTCCTTGCCTGATCAGGGGGCAGCGAAGGAATGTCCTGCTCCATCAACTGGGCATAGCCCAGAATGGCATTGAGCGGCGTACGCAACTCGTGGCTCATGCTGGAAAGAAATTCAGATTTAGCCCGACTGGATTTTTCTGCTGCAATTTTCGCATTGATCAATTCCGTAATGTCGATATAGGAACCAACATAATGAGTCACAATGCCGCTTATTCCCTTAACAGCAGAAATCGTTAGCCACTTGGGAAAGAGTTCACCATTCTTGCGGCGCCCCCAAATTTCCCCGTGCCAAGTTCCGGTATTCCGGATGGATTCCCACATCTCATTATAAAACTCCACATCATGACAACCGGACTGAAGAAGAAGCGGGGTTTTACCGATAACTTCCCGAGCCGTATAGCCAGTAGTTTCGGTAAAAGCCTTGTTGACACGCAAAATCACCCCCATGGAATCGGTAATCATCAGACTTTCCTGCGTTTCGAAGGCAACAGAGGCAATACGAAGATTGATTTCAGCCTGCTTGCGCTCAGTGATATCAGTCAGCACCGCGCGTACCGCAAGATCCCCCCCATGATTTTGCAGACGCAGGCAATGTAACTGGGCAAAAAAACAGATTCCGTCAGTACGACGCAACAGCAATTCACATGCCTGTTGATTGTCATGCTTCAGTACAGATTGAAAATAACCATGCCAGCGTTCACGGTCTTCCGGAGCTATAAATTGAGAAAATCGTTGATGCAGCAGCATATCCCGCTGCATTCCAAGCTGCATAGTTCCAGTACGATTGATTTCCTTGATCACAGCATCCCCGTCAAGAGTGATATAACCCACAGGAGAGAAATCATAAAAATCCGCATAACGGTCGCGGGATGCTTCCAGCTCCAGCCGGGCTTGCCGTATCTCCTCGCTTTGTATCTCCAGTTGAAACTGATATAACTTGATTTCGCGCAACAACTCCTCTACAGAACGCGGCATTCCATCAATCACGGATGGACAGGATAGCTGGCTTTCAGATTTTGCAAATGACTGCTGTTTCTCTCTTGAAGTCTTGCTCATGAATTTTCCTGGATCCCGGATTATTCCGTGTATTCTTCAGTTACCTGACGACATGCCAAACGGAATTTTTGTCCTACTGCAGACAGACCAGCTCTTCATTTAAGATCTTTGGTCTTTATGCTCCCCTGGCAGAAACGGAAATTATGTAACAAGCATATAAACGAACCAAATGAATGATATGTTTTAAATTTTCATTCAGCAATACCTACCCAGTTTCTTTGCCGTCCCAACGCCCATGCCACATGCTCGCGCACCAGCGGAGACACATCTTGCGCACGCGCTTCCAGAGCAGTCTGTATTTCCTGGCTCCCAGGAGCATTACCCAAAGCCACGGCGATATTGCGCAACCATTGTTCATATCCAATGCGCAAAATCGCGCTGCCTGCAAATTTTTTCCTGAATGTTTTTTCATCCCAGCCAAAGAGTTCGGTTAAACCCACGTCATCCAGTCCGTGTCTGGCCACAAAATCAGGTTCAATACTTTTTTTTGCAAAACGGTTCCAGGGGCATACCAGCTGACAATCATCGCACCCATAAATGCGATTACCGATGAGCGGGCGCAATGGCAACGGGATACTGCCTCTCAATTCAATGGTCAGGTAGGAAATACACCGCCGGGCATCCAGTCTGTATGGCGCAACAATTGCCTGTGTCGGACAGGCATTAAGACATGCCATGCAGCTCCCGCAATATCCCGGTTCTGCCGGTTCATCCAGTGGAAGAGGCAGGTCGGTATAAATCTCGCCCAGGAAAAACCACGACCCGTGTTCGCGTGACAACAGCAGCGTATGTTTTCCACGCCAGCCAAGCCGCGACTTCGAAGCCAGCTCGACTTCCATCACTGGGGCACTATCGGTAAAAACGCGATAGCGGAAATCACTCACCCCGGTTCGGATTTTTTCGGCAAGCTTTTCCAGGCGGTAACGCAAAACCTTGTGATAATCCCGTCCCAAGGCATAACGTGAAATAAAGGCTCGTGTCCCATCCTCCATTACTTCCCAGCTATCCTTCACATTTGGCGGGTAATAATCCATGCGCACCGAGATCACGCGCACAGTTCCAGGAATTAATTCCGCAGGGCGGCAGCGTTTAACACCATGTTTTGCCATATAATCCATCTCACCGTGAAACCCTTGCGCCAGCCATTGCAGCAGACGCTCTTCGGCATCATTTAGATGGACATCACTGATGCCGACCGCCTGAAAACCAAGCGCTCTGCCCCATTCTTTGATTTTGACGGCCAGCGCATCATAATCCACAATTTAAGGTCTCCCGATTTGCATAATCCGAATCATAGCCGAATAAACCGGATGCTGGCCGATGAAGATGCAACTGCTGCCTTTGCGGCACAACTGGCATCTGGAATCAAGCCGGGGATGGTAATCTATCTACATGGCAGCCTGGGGGCCGGGAAAACCACACTGGTACGTGCCCTGCTCCGAGCAATGGGCTTTAACGGACGGGTAAAAAGTCCAACCTATAATTTACTTGAACAATATCAGGTAAATGGATTACACTTATGCCACTTTGACCTCTACCGCTTCCATAATGCAGAAGAATGGGAGGCAGCCGGATTCCGTGATGAATTCGACGGACGCAACATATGCTTGGTGGAATGGCCGGAAAGAGCACAAAATCTGGTACCACAGGCAGACATGGAAATCACGTTGAACATCGTACCCGTCCAAGCCGCGGGTACTATGCGCAACTTGGAAGCACGTGCAATTTCACAGGCGGGCAGGGAATGTTTACACACACTGCAAAACTGATCGCGTTGTGGCTTTTGCTAGGGTTCTCTCATGCACAGGCTGCAATCGAAATCGCTTCCGCTCGCATTTGGCCAGCCCAGGAATATACCCGGATGACGCTCGAGTCTGCAAAGCCGATCCGTTACAACTCATTCTCGATGCACAACCCAGAGCGGCTGGTCATTGACCTGGAAGAGGTTGAAATAAACCCAGCCCTGAATGAACTCGCCGGGAAAATCCATAGTGACGATCCCTATATAAAAGGCATGCGCGTGGCGCGCTTCAAACCCGGCATCACACGCATGGTATTCGACCTCAAGACCCAGGTAAAAACCCAGTTGTTCAGTCTCACGCCGGTGGCAAATTACAGCCACCGACTGGTTCTGGATATCTATCCTGCCATTCCCATGGACCCCCTAATGGCGCTGTTGCAGGAACAACCAGGAGTCACTTCCGAACAGGATCTGCCTTCCGCTACAACCAGGCCGCCCGCACAGGGAACAGAACTACAAAAGCCCAAACTAACTGAAGCAAAGACCGCTCCGCAACCTGTGGAGAAATCCAACAGACAGAAATTGCACAACCAGCCGGAAAAATCAAGCTCCCCCATACGTATTGCGATCGATGCGGGACATGGCGGCGAAGACCCGGGAGCAAAAGGATACCATGGAACCCAGGAAAAACACGTCACCCTGGCCATCGCGCGCAAACTGAAAGAACTGATCGATGGCACCCCTGGCATGCACGGCGTGCTGATCCGAGACGGAGATTATTTCATTCCGCTAGGCAGCCGGGTTCAGAAAGCGCGCAAGATGCAGTCAGACTTGTTCATCTCGATTCATGCTGATGCGTTCATCAAGCCGGATGCGCGCGGATCTTCGGTGTTTACTCTGTCCAAAAACGGAGCTTCCAGCGTTAGCGCACGCTGGCTTGCAAAAAGAGAAAATGAAGCGGATCTGATTGGCGGCGTAAACCTCGCAACAGCTGCAAAGGAACCGGGCCTCGCACATGTATTACTTGATCTTTCGCAACATGCAACGAACAACGACAGCATCAAACTGGCCAAATATGTACTGGGGGAACTCGGCAGCATCAATACGTTACACAATAGCAAAACTCAGCAGGCGGGTTTCGCCGTACTGAAATCGCCGGATGTTCCTTCCATACTGGTCGAAACTGCTTTCATCAGCAATCCGGACGAAGAAATTCGCCTGAAGGACAAAGAGTACCAAGAGAAAATAGCTCATTCCATTCTGAAAGGCATCAAACGATATTTCGCAACCAATCCACCTGTTTCAAAGAAAATTTAATGCAATATTAATACTGCTTCCTGCCCTGTTCTTGCATGGCCAGCAGCCCCTTTCAGAAGGTCCTCCCGAAATACCTGTATCTCAGTAGAATCCACACATACCCATGTACAAGTCCCTTGAATACCAATAGCCTGCTGCATCCGCTCCCGACGGATACAGACTCTTACAAACCTGAATGAACCCAAAAACTGTCTCAAAAATCCACATACAAAGTTTCCCTCCGATCGCAACAGATCTTTCACACACCCTGATCCTGGGAACAATGCCCGGCCAGGCTTCCCTCAAGGCAGGACAATACTACGCGCATCCGCGAAACGCATTCTGGAAAATCATGGTGGAAATCCTTGGCATCCAGTCCGGCGAGCCATACGAAACCAGAACTGCTGCCATGGCCATGGCAGGAATCGCTCTGTGGGATGTACTGCAGTCCTGCGTACGGGCAGGCAGTCTTGATTCCGATATAGACAACAACACGATAGTACTGAACGATTTTTCCTGGTTCTTCAACTGTCATCCGCATATTCGCAGAATCTGCTTTAACGGAACCCGAGCGGAATACCTGTACCGGCGGCATGTCCAGCCCATGCTTCCTGCATCCCCGGACAGGGAATACATTCGCCTGCCTTCAACCAGTCCGGCCAATGCAGCAATCCCCATTGAAGAGAAATCGCGTGCATGGAAAATCATCGCATCCTGATACCCGACTATCTTACGGTTCTTCCAGCACGTTGACAGCACACTTTTTCTGGATATTCACTACTAATTTTAAAGATAACTGGAAATCAAAAAATTGCTAACTCTGCTGCACGGCTATTGTTCCAGAACAAAAGCTGCCAGAACTTCTATATCTGAATCAGATAATGCAGCAAATGATGGCATAGGGATGCTACCCCATTTACCGGAACCACCAGCCTTGATATTTTTCATAACAGTTTCAATGGCCTGCGGATTTTTACGATAGCGTTCCGCAACATCGCGAAAAGCGGGACCCAGCACTTTTCTGTCAACAGCATGGCAGCCAAGGCAGCCATTCTGGGTCAGCAAAGCACGGGCGTCCACAACCCTCGTACCAGGAGCACCCGTCTTCTCCTTATTAGCCGGGAATGCAGGAATCCCTATTTTTTCATTTCCATATGTGAGGGCGAGATATTCCCCTATCAGGCTGACCTCATCATCACTGATGAGCGCACCAAAGGCATGCTTCATCTTGCTCACCTCGTCCGTCCACTGCCTGAGAGACATTCCCGGGGGCTGCAGACTGATGTAATCCGCCGAATGGCAAATGGTACATTTTTGCAAGGCTACTTGATAGCCCGGATGCCCGGATTTCTTGAGCTGCGCCGTCTCAGGCGGAAGCGAGATGTGTTTAGGTGCAGCCATGCCCGGACTGGAGGAAAAACAGAGAATCAGCGCAGCAAGGCTGCAAATCAAATATTGCAACATGCCTCCCCCTTATGCCACGGTAATAGCCACGCTTTCAACCACATTACGCAGGTAGCCACCTGGATTCCAGCTGGCAGTCATGGGCTGCGTTTCTCCGCTGTTGGCAGTAGCACGCACCATGAGCATTACCTCGCCTTGATTTTCCGGCACAAAATCCAGTCTCCACTCTCGAAACGAGAATCGTCCAAAATCCCTGCCAAGAACGGCCATTTCCCAGTTCCGGCCCCCATCGCTTGAAATCTCGACCTGTTTGATCCCGCTCCCCCCGTCAAAAGCAATTCCTTTAAGCAGAATTTTCTGACCAGCCTTGAGTCGGCTACCATTTTGCAAACTGGTAATAAAAGAGCGCACCCTGAACCGAGTGATGGGCCTGGTCCTGTCCGGAACAGTACCAGGCAGAACGCAAAAGCACTCGTTATCCGGCACACGGTAAGCTCTGTTCATGGCAAAACTGTCAAGCCCATCCAATGGATGGTCAAGCACATGAATTTCACATAAATGTTTAATCCAGTAAGTACCAAAATACCCTGGCACAATGAGTTTGACCGGGTAACCATTCAAAAAAGGAATCTCTTGGCCATTCATCTCCCAGGCAATCAAAGGCTCATCGCTCATCGCATGTTCTATTTCCAGCGTCTTGACATAATCCGGCGTAACCGGCAGGACAGGCCTGTCCAGACCATTCATCGCAACCAGTCTGGCTCCTGATCTAATGCCGGCTTTTTCCAGAATGGATCTGAGTGGGATGCCTGCCCAGCGCGCGTTACCCATGGAGCCATTCCCAAGCTGTGCTCCAAACACCCGGGGGGACGAATACCCACGGCTATTCCCAGCGCATTGATTGACTGCAACCATTTCAACTCTCCCCATTGCTTTCAGCGCATTGAGCGAAAGGGAAAGCGGTGTATCCACATGGCCGGAAACCGTAAGCCGATAACGATCCGGGTCAATGGATAACGGCAGGTCAGCAAGATGATATCGAACAAAAAATCCATCGTTAGGAGTCAGCACACTCTCATCAAATACCTCGAATGGCGTTTCCAGGTGCGGTGGGCGGGTTGTAATCCGCAGAAGACTGCGCTTTTGTGGATAGACAACCAGTTCCCTCTCTCCATTACCGAAAGGAAGGGTTTGCATAGCCGCTGCCCGAATCTTGCCGGACATTCCAGCTAGTCCCAACAGCCCCAGTCCCGCGGATTGCAAAAACCTCCGGCGGTATTGAATAATCTGCCTGTTGTTGCCCATAGAGCAATGTCTCCTGTGTGGTTTCATGACCATCCGCCAAAGAATTGCCATGTTAAACCGATTGAATCCCTCTTCGAAACGAAAGGCAGCCCACGTCATCCGCCACCTTGTCAATAAGCCTGCTATGCATTTATCTCCCGACAAAATAAATGCCTAGCATCGCATCCCGGCCCGGCCCGGCCCGGCTCTTGCAAGGATTCGCTAATACAACGCCGAGAAAAATAGGTTCATTCGATGCACCCATCCCTCATGGCAATAATTATGGCCATTTGTTGACCACCTGTTGCCTGTAACAGTTAATTGTTACCCATTCTGGCCTAATGTTATATACTTGAAAAACTGCTTTCCCATACAAAAATCTTACAATCTGGAGAATAAAAATGAACAACATTTCCTCCCCACTGGCACCCTATGGCTCTTTCAAATTTATTCCTTTGGCAACCAAAGTCGGAACAGATGGTAAAACAGTACCATCAGACATCCGGTGCAAGAAGGAAATCAGATTGCTGTCAACGCTTGAAAACGGAATAAAGATTTACTCATTCAAGTATCTCTGGTCGGAAATAACCTTCGTAGGCATCATGGCGCAAGACCTGCTTGCCCACCCTGAATGGCAGAAAGCCGTTCAGATCCAGGCGAACGGGCTGTATGCGGTTGATTATGCCATGCTGGGCCTTAAAATGACCTCGCTGGATATTTGGAATAAAACCGGACCCGAATCTATTAAACTTGGCTCAGGCATCCCATTATTGGTGTAATATTCAGAACAAACAGGATGGTATAAAATTTCAGATTCTTCATCACCCGAAAATATCAAAACCGGTTTTAACAAAAAGCTTCATCCTCCAGCGGATGAAGCTTCCCTTTTTTTACCCTTGAATCCCCAAGTCCTCCAGAAATAGAACAGGCCAGGAAGTCGTAATTTCTTATCTGATTTTGGCGAAAAATGGATCCACAAAAAACCCCATTAGTTGAATAATGGGGTTTTAGTGTTAGCCTTGCTTATTCCATAGAGGGGCTATCCTTCCAATGCAACCGGCGATGAGACGAGTTTAATTGAATCCAGTCCTCTTTCATTCCAAATTTCGATAGTTGTCTTTCTAAGACCCAGCTTCGCATAATCGACTCCATAGAAACCATCTGGTCTAATGCATACAGCTTTCTTCCATTCCGGGTGCTCAAGACAATCCTGCGCCATGATGCCCACAAAAACTTCATCCGACCAATGATAGCGGAATGAATAAATTTTCATTCCATCTTCCAGCATCGTAAGCAATTGAATATCTTTCTTAAAGCGGATATCTGAAATAGGTGGCCCCTTGCCCTCACCACCGACTTTAGTTGCCAGCGACACAAATCCCAATGAACCATAGGGAGCCAACAAAGATTGCATCTTGTTCATTCTTTCCTCCATTAAAATTCTTAAATGAGAACTTTATAAAATAGCGTGCAGTCTAATCATGGCGGCTAACTCTTTAGGTGTCAACCCGTAAAATAATCGAAAGACGCGGAACAACCAATGAAGTAAACATCCAGATTCAGCTCCATGCCAACCAGCAAATATATACACAGAGCAAGCATCCGTATCGAAACCAATTGTCAGGATATGTTATGTACGCTTCAAGAAAAGATGATTCAAGTCGCAGCAAAGATATCATTTATAAAAATTTTCACACCATGCAATCACCTATATAATTATTATTAAAATTTTCAATCAACAGGGCTGATCATGCAATTACTGACACTTTTATATGGCCTGGTGCTTTTTCTGGGTGTTCACTCAATCCGAATATTTGGAGAAGAGACAAGGAATATGCTGATCGACTCCTGGGGGAAAAATTCCTATCGGGCCATTTATTCTGTACCCTCTCTGGTCGGCCTGCTGCTGATTATTATGGGTTACATTGAGGCAAACCTGGAACCGGTATATCTCTGGAACCCGCCCATGGGCATGCGTCACCTGACCATACTGTTGATGCTGGTTTCTACCATTCTACTCATTGCCACCTATATTCCGAATAACCATATCAAACTGAAGCTCAGGCACCCAATGACTGTTGGGGTAAAAGTGTGGGCTTTTGCCCATTTGCTGTCCAATGGAACATTGGCAGATCTGGTTTTGTTTGGAAGCTTTCTTCTCTGGTCGATTCTTATATACAGAAACGCTCGCAGCAGACCTGTTGAGATCATCCATCCAAACTGGAGGTTTACCGCCCTTACCATTTTGGCTGGAACAGCTATCTGGTTTGTCTTTATAAAATGGCTTCACCTCATGCTTTTTGGGGTGAGCCCTGTGTAATCAATCCAGTTCAAACACCAGGACTGAAACAATGGAACAGATAATCTGCAATCATGACATTGGCTCAAAGGTCGGCAGCATGAAAGCAACAATACTAGAATTGGAATAGAATGAGTCATTTTCCTCCATGAAAACAATCAAAAATGAATCATGTCCGGCTTGAGGACAGCAGGGTTTTCAGCATTATGGCTATTGCTTGCTGGCGGGCTATATTTATATTTTTCCGGAAAACTCAGCCCCAATACTGTGGAGAAGCTGGGAGTGGAGAAGCATGTCATTCTAAACCGCGATTATTCCGGCCATTATCACGCAGAAGCCTTGATTAATGATGTAAAAGCTGTTGTTCTGATTGATACCGGCGCAACCAGTGTAACCATTTCACAAAAACTGGCAAACAAAATCGGCATAAAAAGCCGTCAGGCCATTCGAACCAAGACCGCCAATGGCGAGAGTGTTGGTTATATGACGCGCCTGGATAGCGTAAAACTGGGAGGAATCAAGGTTACAAATGTTGCCGCAACCATTGCACCCAACCTATCAGGGGCAGATGCCCTGCTTGGAATGTCGTTTCTAAACCGGATGGATGTACGTCTGTATAAAGGCACTATGACCATCAAACCAGTAGATTCTCCATAATTGGCAGACTTGATGGATATTTTTTATGTCCATTAGCAATACTGTATTCAAGTGAATTCAATACCGGGAAAAAAGATACTGATTTCCCGATATTTTTGTTTTACAAAATGTTATGAGAATCTATCCCCTATGTATGCCGGATTTCATATTTCCAACCGCCCAAAGTGAATGAACTTAATTGCCGACGTTAAAGACTGCATATCAGGATTATAGTTTCCGCAGCGGCTATAAACCTGATATGCGAGCAACATTACCCAAGAAAGTGGCTATTTACAGTACCGACTCCTGCGAAACCGGTTGCATTTTGCATGTATCCGGGTTCTTGGCATAATAAATCAACTCTATTAAAGACCTGCCTCCGGAGAGACGTTCCGCATTCAGCTGAATCGAAGTCAAATTAAATTTCTCAAGATTCTTGTCAAACCACCGGGATTTGAATGCCTGCTCTTTATTTTGCACGCCCGATATCCAGTCCTGCATGCTGAATGGCCAGTCTTGTGAAGTATAACTCCTGCTATTTCTAACCAGGCTATCACGGCTTTGCGGTGGGCCATATTTAGCAGATAGCTCTTTTTCTATTTCAGAAAATTTACTGTCTATCCCATTTCCATTATTTATTTTGATTGGGTTGCTAACTGCAGCGATGCTACATAACCCATGTTCCGGTGAAACGGATAATATGTACCGATTGAAATCAGGATGGGGGTTTGGAACCGAAACAGCATTGTAAACAAATGCTTGTTTCTCATTGCCGTGGGGTTTTAATTCGATTTTTTTTCCTAATTCATCCAATGACATACCCATTTCAAGGCCAAAAGGTCCAGAATGAGCGGTTAATGAAATTAATGACAAGGAAATTAATAGCATTAAACGTTTCATGTTTGAATCCTCAACAAGTTAATGAAAACCACAATTTGATTTCATAAATTGCTAAAGTTCCCGAAAATTGTAAAATATCAACCTTGGCCTCCGCCAACGGATGCCCTGTGTCCCAACCAGTTGAGTCACCATTAAAAATGATGTTAGGCCAAGCCGCAGCCAGATTAAACGCACAATGGATGGCGATGCAAAACCGGTTTTGCGCACACACTCCACTGCTGACACGCGATTAGCGCAAAGACGCATAAGCAACGTCGAGGACGGATCCTGCCGCTTCGATTACCTTTCCCATCTGATTCCAGATATTCGGTTTTCTGCGGTTTCTTCAGGAGAACCCATACCGCCTTCCTCTACTGCATTACAGTAGCGGTAAAAAGGGATATTTAAACGTAACCATGACCTTCTTGCAGGCGCGAAAAGATTTTCCAGCTTCTATGAAAAATAATCATTAATAATCAAGTTGTTAAAATGAAACATGAGAATTGCCTTGCTTCTGTTTTGTATTGGGTTCACAACCAACAAAACCGGCAACCCTCACTTTTGCACGTACGACACACGATCAAATTACGGATGCCAGGATTCTCTCTGGCTTTTTATAATGGCTTGGTTTTGTAATAGTCATTGACGTTTTCTTCTGCATCCGGAGGAATATCGATAGCATCGTTCATATCCGGAGGAGCATCGTCCGTTCTCATTGTTCCTGGTTCTTCATCCATCTTCCTTAATGAAGTATCCCCCCCTTTCATTCCCCTGTGCACCGTCCTCATTTCATCCGGGGTAATTTTTCCATCACCATTTACATCCAGAACCCTAAATCTATTTTCATGGGTAGTATGAAACTCGTCATTACTGATAGCACCGTCACCATTCCTATCCATGACCGAAAACATTTTTCCATGCATAGGCATACACCTATTTCCATCAGTTTCTCCACCTGATTTTAAATGCGGATCATGCTGTCCATGGCATTCATGATACCCATGATGCCCATGATGCCCATGATGCCCATGATGCCCATGATGCCCATGATGCCCATGATGCCCATGATGCCCATGATGCCCATGATGCCCATGATGCCCATGATGCCCATGATGCCCATGGTACCCTTGATGACAGTCAGCGTATGCAAATGTGGAGCCCAATATAAAACAAGGCAAAATTGCAAGATAATGAATCGTTTTTTTCATTTTTATCTCCATTATGAAATTAACCAATAGTCCTAAAACGAAATCCTGCCCACCTCTAAGAATTTATGCTGAAATTTTATGACCAGACAAATTTCAACTCAAATACTATGAAACAAAGCTCTCATGGTCTGTGCGTTTCCTAACATAGTTGAAAATATTACCTATCCGGAAGCGATAAAAATTCAAGAAGTGTTGTGGGCAAAAGACCTGTTTTCAATGATGAATCTGCTAAAAACAAATGATAATTCAAGGCAGTACCATTGAGCCATCTTATCGATTCGTATCCATGCATACTGATTTGATTAACAATAATTTATTCTGCCCAATTTTTGTGAATAACATTGTGGATTATCTGCAGAAACTCAGGCTAACTACTAACATTTAAAATCATTTTATAAAGCTGCCTAAATTATAGGCAATGATTGGATTACTTGAACAGGAGCACTTCCCTAGAAATTTTAATCCCACGCTCCAAGTCTGATATTTTCAATTCAGGCGTTACACTTCATATTTAAATCGGCACTTCAATTCACACCTTACATTCCCGGGTCAAACCCAGGAAACCCAAAAACCGGCTACAATTTTCTCCACCGAATGAACTTCGATTCCAGCACCAAAATATTGTAATCAGCAACCTGATCACAAAAGGCTATAGAAAGTTAAGCGCATTTATACAATACGTTAACTTTCCAAGCCCCTGACAAAACAAGGTTACAACGATTACTTCCAGATCTCCCTGCCGTTTTCATCCCGGATTTGCGCTTTCCATGCGGCACGCACCTTTTGCTGGACTGTCTCCGGCATCGGCACGTAGTCCAGTGACTCCGCCATCTTGCCGCCGCTCTG
>NZ_CAJNBL010000021.1 GCF_905221025.1 Candidatus Nitrotoga fabula | reverse complement strand
CGGTTGTCTGTAAACTTTTAAAGAGCGGGCTGCCGTAGCAGCAAGAGGTGCGCATTATACAGAGCAAAACTGGATGGTCAAGCATTTTGTTCAAACAATCTAAAAAAATCTTTCTGCACTGGCTGCCAAAGGTCGCTTCCGGGCATTCATGGCGCATTTTTCCTGGCTTCTTGCTGGGTATCAAGCTGCTTAAAACCAACGGGTTGCCTCCTGATCAGATTGCCCTAGCTGTCCTGATCCCCACACGAAATTTTTTTATCCCCGGTGATCTGCTTTTCTTTAATTTTCTTGTCCTACCCATTTTCCAGAAGAAAAATTTCCAACGATAATAATAAAAATCAGAACGAGCCAATCCGAATCGGAACGCAGCGATGCATTCATTTTTCCAGGTATGTTTTTTGCCTGAGTTCTCCGCTTTCCCTTTGTACCCATCCCCGTTACTTAAGAAAACCCGATTCTTCGAGCAGAATTTATTCTGTTTGCAACACGCTACAATATGTATTTACCCATACCACTGGTTACCCCTGTCATGATGAAACTGATCCTGGGCATTGAAAGCTCCTGCGACGAAACGGGAATCGCAATCTATCACACCGACCGCGGATTACTGGCCCATGCGCTGCATACCCAGATTGCCATGCATAATGAGTATGGCGGCGTTGTGCCGGAACTGGCATCACGCGACCACATCCACCGCATTCTTCCCCTGATACGCTCAGTCTCAGCGGAAGCCGGATGCCGGCTGCAGGAACTGGATGCCATCGCCTATACCAAAGGCCCAGGCCTTTCCGGCGCTTTGCTGGTAGGCGCAAGCATTGCCTGTTCACTGGCCTATTCTCTTGGCATACCTGCCATCGGCGTGCACCACCTGGAGGGACATCTACTGTCCCCCCTGCTATCTGAGCCCGACCTGGATTTTCCTTTCATCGCTTTACTGGTTTCTGGTGGACACACCCAATTGATGCAGGTGAGCGGCGTGGGAAATTACCTATTGCTGGGAGAGACACTGGACGATGCCGCGGGCGAGGCCTTTGACAAAAGCGCCAAACTGCTTGGTCTTGGCTACCCGGGAGGGCCTGAGCTGGCCAATCTGGCGGTTGAGGGGCGACCCGGCCATTTTCATCTGCCTCGCCCCATGCAGCACAGCGGTGACCTGGACTTCAGCTTCAGCGGACTGAAAACCGCCGTTCTTACTCTGACCCGACAGCACACACTGGACAGGCAAACCCGTGCCGACATCGCCCATGCCGCCCAGGAAGCCATCGTAGAAGTGCTGGTTACCAAATCTCTTGCTGCCCTGAAGCAGAGCGGAATGAAACGGCTGGTTGTCGCAGGGGGGGTAGGCGCCAATCAGCGCCTGCGTTCGCAACTCAACGAAGCTGCCCAAAAGCGGGGCTTTCATGTGTTTTATCCTGCTCTTGAGTTTTGCACCGATAACGGAGCCATGATTGCCTACGCCGCCGCACGTCGCCTTCAGGGGCAGGATGCCGTGACCGATTTTCGCTTCAATGTCCGGCCACGCTGGGATTTGCAGGAAATCAACTATTCCGGATGATTGCCCGACTTTCTGGTAAACCGGCTTTCCTTGCCAGACAGCAGATTCCGGATGTTGCTCTTGTGTCGCCAGATCAGTAATAAAGACATGGCCAGCGAAAGCAGTACATATTCCGATGGCAGCGCCAGAACAACGGAATAAACCGGCACCGCTACAGCCGCGACCAGCGCCGCGAGCGAAGATAGGCGAAACACCAGGGCAACCAGCAGCCACGTCGCCATTGCCGCCAGCCCCAGCCAGATATTCAGCGCAAGCAATACGCCCAGCGCCGTCGCCACGCCTTTGCCTCCCTTGAAATGCAGAAACAGGGGAAACAGGTGACCGAGAAATACCGCCAGTGCCACTGCGGCAACCAGCAGAAGACTCCCATCCGGTGCAAACTTTCCGGCCAGCCATACCGCCAAAGCGCCTTTCGCCGCATCGCCCAGCAACGTCAGAATTGCAGCCCATTTATTTCCGGTGCGCATGACGTTGGTCGCTCCCGGGTTCTGTGATCCATAGCTCCGCGGATCGGGCAAGGCAAACAAACGGCTCACGATGACTGCGAAAGAAACCGAGCCTAGCAAATACGCAGCGACAATAAAAAGCAGGTTGATCATTTGAAATACCTTAAAATGTATCCATAACCGATTTGTCCACGAACGCAAGGTCCGATTAACTCAAACCGTTTTTTGTATGGATATTATTTTTCTGCGCGAACTCAAGGTCGAAACACTTATTGGCGTATATGAATGGGAAAAACGGGTACCGCAAACCCTGCAACTGGATATGGAAATCGCCCTTCCGACCTCCCGCGCCTGCCAAACTGACGATATTCAGGATGCACTGGATTACTCTGAAATTGTAAGCCATATCCAGAATGCGCTCGGTAGCCACCACTTCAGCCTGCTGGAAGCGCTTGCCGAGCATATTGCCCAGATCCTGCTGGTGGATTTCAACGTACCGTGGGTCCGGATCAGTGCCGCTAAAATCAATGCCATACGCAATTGCCAACGGATCGGAATCCGCATTGAACGCTGGAAAGAAGGTTTCTGCCCTGCGCAGGGTCCAGACAGTTAATTCATTCAGGTAACCGTTACCCGCCCAAACTTGCGCTTGCCTACCTGGGCCACCACCACGCTGCCGGTTTGTAATTGCAGCGACTTATCCGTTACCCGCTCGCCATCGAGCCTGACCGCACCTTGGGTAATCATGCGCATGGCTTCCGAAGTGCTTTCCACCAGCCCAGCCTGCTTGAGCAACTGGGCAACCCCAATTGTCCCTGTTCCTTCGCTGGTCGAGACGGTCAACTCGGGCATATCCTCCGGAAGCGTACCCTGCCTGAAGCGGGCTTCGAATTCTGCCAGCGCCCCTTCGGCTGCCCCCCGGCCATGAAAGCGGGTGACCATTTCCTGGGCAAGCAAAACCTTGATGTCCCGCGGGTTACGTCCCTGCTCCACCTCCACCCTCCATTTTGCAATGGTTTGCATCGGTTCAAATGAAAGCAACTCCAGATAATCCCACATCAATTGATCTGAAACGGACATCAGCTTCCCGAACATTTCCTGCGGCTTATCCGTGATGCCCACATAATTACCCAGTGACTTGGACATCTTGTTGATCCCATCCAGCCCCACCAGCAATGGCATGGTGAGTACGCACTGGGGAGACTGGCCATAATGTTTCTGCAGTTCCCGCCCCATCAGCAGATTAAATTTCTGGTCTGATCCCCCAAGCTCCATATCTGCCCTGAGCGCTACGGAATCGTATCCCTGTATCAGGGGATAAATAAACTCATGGATCGCAATCGGCTGACTGTTTCTGTAGCGTTTCCCGAAATCATCACGCTCCAGCATGCGCGCAACTGTATGGGTAGCGGCAAGCTTGATCAGGTCGGCTGCACTGAATTTGTCCATCCAGGCAGCGTTGAAAACGATTTCCGTCCTGTCCGGGTCCAGCACCTTGAATACCTGTTCACGGTAACTTTCGGCATTTTCCAGCACCTGTTCACGCGACAACGGGGGACGGGTCGTATTCTTTCCGGTGGGGTCCCCGATCCTGCCGGTAAAATCCCCGATCAGGAACAAGGCTTGATGCCCGAGGTCCTGAAACTGGCGCAACTTATTGAGCAGCACGGTATGCCCAAGGTGCAAATCCGGCGCAGTCGGATCGAACCCTGCCTTGATGCGCAGTGGACGACCTGATTCCAGTTTTTGGATCAGTTCCTTTTCCAGCAGCAATTCATCGCAACCACGCTTGATTACGTCTATGGTTTCTTGTAGGGTCATTTGAAGCAACTTCGCTTTATGTTCGATAGTATAGTGAAGGTAAATGCGGGCTGTATCCTGATAAACCATGGGCAATCTGCATGGACAGAACGGATGGCATGGAAACCCCTCAAACCCATTGTTGTTATGCAATTTGCAGCCCGGAATCAGGCTCCATTTTACCCCAAATGCAACTGTTCCTTCCCTAAAAAATCATTCGTCCGATTGACGGGCGGCGCTATATTCCCAGTACATTTTTCTGCTCACCGAAAGAACATGCCGATCATGGGAAGTCAAAGTAACTGCAAAACTATAAACTGACAACAAGTGGAAGGTTTCGTGTCATTGGAAAAGAGGAAATTCAGGGTTTGTTCACCCTCACCGGGGAACCCCATACCGCCTGGCTATTGAGACGCGCGGCAAACAGAATACGCACTCAGGAGAACTGTAGCGCAGAAGCCTGAACCCGGATTCACGCGCCTCTGCTCTTTTCGGGACATCATTTTAAGTAACGGCAAAAAAAACCGTGCCCGTTTCTTTCAGGCAGGGAAAGAATTGAAAATCGCCATCGTACAGAGCATGATCATCCGGACCGAACATCCGAAAAATTGCAACAAAAGAATTCCGCCTGGTTTATTTAAGCTCCTCAACCGGAATCCCGTATTCGGAAGTCCAGGGAACAGGCCATGACCAAACGGTTAACGAAAACTTTGTTCCCTGCGTCACATCCAGAACCTGGTGCGGATGCGTTACCTGTCCCGGCCAGAAAAGAGCATAGCCAACCGGGAGGTCTTTGTTATTATAATTTTGCCTGGGAAAAACCAGATCCCCACCGGTAAAATCATCGTTCAGCTTTACCAGCATGGACACCAGGGAAACATCGTGGTGCAGTCTCATGTTCTTTACGTCACCCGGCCCGTACCGCACAAAATACGGTGAGGTGAACCCCAATATGTTCAGCAGTGGGAATACATACAGCAGGGAGGGAAGACACTTGTCCATCACCTGCTTGCAGATATCAATTGAAAACACCCTGCTCAGATTGTAAAGATTCAGCTCGGAAGCAGCATATCCGTCCGGGTTCTGCGCATAAAACAGTTCCGGCCTTGAATTCAACTCCTTGATCAAATCTGTACAGTATTCGGGCGTCCAGAACGGGGTCGAATATATATCATGCGCCACCTCTGTAAATACTCCGCATTTATTTGCAATATAGTCTTTACTATGTAAGATTTTCATTTTCTTTAACTATATAAAGTTACCGCACCCTTGATCCGACCATACCCGCCGACCCATGCCGTGACAAGCCCGAATAAACTACATTGATTGTAATGCTACTCCTACTTAAAATTACTGTCTACCGGCACTTTAGCCATGCACCTGCCCATCTTCAGATTTTTTATATTCTCTAAGATAAGCCAGACATGCGATAGCGATTCTGGCGTATCGGATTAATTTCAAGTAGTATGAGATTTTTCAGGATCCATTACTAAAATTTTAGTGATAATTCTGCCTGATAGATTATGGTGACACTTGAGCCAAACCGGCAACTGGCTATCCGCCATTTTTACTTTACAGATTTTACGGAGACAACCATGAATGCAATAACCGACCTGCAGGATCCGCTGGTATTTACCGACAGCGCTGCCAACAAAGTCAAGGAAATGATCGACGAGGAAAACAATGCCAACCTGAAATTGCGGATTGCAGTAAGCGGCGGGGGATGCTCCGGTTTCCAGTATGGTTTTACCCTGGATGAAGTGATTAACGAAGATGATACCGTGCTCAACAAAAATGGGGTGCAATTGTTGATAGACCCCATGAGCATTCAATACCTGATAGGCGCAGAAATTGATTACCAGGATGGAATAGAAGGCTCTCAATTTGTCATCAAGAACCCAAGCGCCACTTCTACCTGCGGCTGCGGATCGTCTTTTTCAGTCTAACCCAAGAAGCTCCCTGCCGGGCTGACCATTTCCTGCATCGTACGGTCGGATGTTTTATACAAAAATCATCCGACCATGTATATCCGAATCGATTTGCTGTGCAAATCCCCTCTTACGATAATATCCGCTTCTAATCCAGCGTAGAATTGCCGATAGTGTATTTTTCCTGCAAAAACCTCTGTGGCCCTGGTACATTATATTTGCCAGCCTGCTTGCAGAGCGCCTGAACCACTCTGCAAGCTTTTATCTCCTCGACAAATCTGACGGCACGCTACAGCCAGGAAAATCACCGCCCATCTGACAGATTTTTATGGAACACAGTGAATGGGAGACGATATGCTCGCGGCCTGCATTACCCGAAAAGGCAAATTTATGCCGGATAAATCGCGCCAAGTATGCACGAATGACGTGCACCGGTAACGGTAACCAGATTCAGTTCGCGATTATATAAACGTTGCTGTGCGAGCCAGGCAAAGGCGATCGCCTCCAGCCAGTCAACCCCCATGCCGAGCACTTCGGTGGTTTGAATGTTGCATTCCGGCAGAAAAGCGCCCAGTTTCTGCACCAGCGCCTGATTATGTGCACCGCCGCCACACAAATATATCTCTGTTGCCCCTTTGCAAAAGCACTGAATGGCATCCGAAATGGCACGGCAGCTCAACTCAAGCAGCGTGGCCTGAACATCGACCGGCGCTTCATCCCCACGGAGCCTGCCCTTGAGCCAGGCCAGACTGAACAAATCCCGACCGCTGCTTTTCGGTGGAGGCGCATGCAGGAACGGCTCCTCCAGAAATCTCTGCAGCAGCGCCGGAATAACCTTTCCGCTTGCAGCCCATGCGCCATCGCGGTCATATGGCTCTCCGCAATGCATGGATATCCATGCATCCATCAGCATATTTCCCGGACCGCAATCAAAACCGGAAACGGGACACTCAGGGGACAAATTGGTCAGGTTACTGATACCGCCTATATTCACGGCCACGCGATGTATGGCTGGATGGCGTAGAACCTTGTCATGAAAAGCAGGAACCAGCGGAGCCCCCTGCCCGCCTGCAGCAATATCACGACTGCGGAAATCACTTACCACCGCAATTCCACTTAATTCAGCTAGCAGGGCTGCATTGCCGAGTTGCAGCGTATATCCCTGATCAGGGCAATGACGTATGGTCTGACCATGACAGCCGATAGCGCAAACCTGTCCGGGTACAACCCCGGCTTTCTGCAGCAGGCTCACCGTCGCCTGCGAATAGCGCTTCGCCAGTTCATTACCGATGAACTGCGTTTGGCGCAACTCATCATATGCCGGTTGATGCAAAGCTAGCAGCGCTTCCCGGAGGTCTTTCCCGTAAGCCTGATAACAGGTTGCAAGAAGTCTGGTCTGGTCATCAGGAAAGCCAACCAGGACAGCATCAATGCCATCCAGGCTGGTCCCCGACATAATCCCTATGTATAGCTCGGAATCATTCTGAACCCGTTGAGACTTCCTGGTGTCATTCGTTTCAGTCAAGCTTGGCCATGTTCGTGTCACGCAACATGCCGAGTCGTGCAGTCAGGCCACTGGTAGCGTTCTGAAAAGCGAGCTTTTGCGCATTGTTAAGAGGAGGCGTATCTGACAGCACAGCGCGTAGCGGGTCACGATGCTGGTCATTCACCAGAAATTCATAATGCAAGTGAGGACCGGTCGCCAGGCCAGTCATGCCGACGAAACCAATAATGTCCCCCTGCGTGACACGCCGGCCACGACTCAAGCCATTTGCAAAACGCGATAGATGCCCGTACACCGTAGTATGGTGCCCCTGATGCTCCACGACCACTACATTGCCATACCCACCCCGCTTACCGACAAACGATACTGTACCATCCGCGGTTACTTTTACCTTGGTGCCATGTGCTGCGGCGTAATCCACCCCTTTATGCGCTCGCCATCTGTTCAGGACCGGGTGAAAACGCATCCGGCTGAAGCCTGAGCTGATACGGGAAAATTCAATCGGGGAGCGCAAAAATGCTTTATGCAAACTTTTTCCATCCGGGGTGTAATAAGCACCACGGGTACCGTCGGTTTTAAAGTATACCGCACGGTAACTCTGCCCCTGATTAATGAACTCGGCAGCCAGGATACGGCCAGGACGAACCGGTTCACCATTGCTGTACTCCATATCGTACACCAGGCTGAATTTATCCCCTTTGCGCAGATCCCGATGAAAATCAATATCACTACCAAAAACTTCGGCAAGCTGATTAGCGATGGATTCCGGCAGGCCAAGGGCATCCGTTGCTGCAAATAACGAGGTACTGATTTCACCTGTGCTCATATGCTGGCGCATTTCGACCTGAGGAGATTGCAAACGGGTCTTGAAGCCTCCTGCCTCTTTCTCGATAATTACATAATTGCCGCTGTTATCCAGATAACGCAATGCCAGCAGACCTCCGTCCGCACTGGTTTCAGCCTGCACATTTTTATTGATGGCAAGCTTGCGGAAAGATTCTGCTGCCTGGTTGCGACGCAGATATTCACTGGCAGCAACATCCTCCACATGCAGGCGGCGCAAAATCTCCATTACGGTATCTCCGCGCCTGACGCTTTCATTGCGCCAGAACGTGGCAACCGTAGCACCGGGAACGACTGGAGAAACCTGTACGGGGTTCGGCAAGGCGATTTCTTCCGCAACCATGGTCAGGGATGCAGAATCAATATCAGAATGCGGGACAATTCCAAACGCCGTGACTACTCCAAGCAAAGGCAGGCTGGATAATGCAACGAGCCAGCGTAACTTCAATCTTCTTTCTTGTGTCAGAGTATTTCGGGTTAGCATTTACGGTAATTTCTCCTGGCTTCGTCACTGGAAGTTACGGACGAGTGATTCACAAACGAGACTGAGTCTCAATCGACTGATTCTCAAATTCTTGTCAGCATATCAAAAAAATCCTGCAATGCCAACCCAAGGGATCAAGGGCTTTCTGGTGACACTCTCTGCCAGACCGGCACGACTCTGCCCGATATTCTCCAAATTCATTGTTTCCATGGACACAACACCTTGCCTGAACATCATTTTGATCTATACTTGAAACAATGACAGCCACACTGCATGCTTTACAAAAAAACTTACGGAGCCCTTTACCATGAATACCACTGATCCCCTGGCACCAAGCGGCGCCCAGGAAACATCCGATTCCCCTGATAGCACCCTTCCTCCACGATTCGAAATTTCCGCAGATGGCAAAGAAGTGACCGATAACAAGACAGGCCGGATCTGGCGGCGTTGCCCGGAAGGCATGACGATGACCCCTAACGGGTGTACGGGAATGGCAACAGGGTATACCTGGGATCAGGCGATAGCCATGGCCAAACACGAGGCAATGTCTACCGGCATAGCCTGGCGTCTGCCTTTTGCCAACGAACTGGCAAGCATAGTGGACCTAAACGTCAGAAACCCATCCATTAATCAGGAAGCCTTTCCAATGAAATGGCCGACCCATGCTGCTCATTTCTGGTCAATTGAGCCTGCAAAGGATAATTCATCCTTTTCCTGGGGCGTCAGTTTTTACAACGGCAAAGTAGATTACTACCAGCGCGGAGACGATGGCCGTGTGAGACTGGTACGCACCGGACCCAACGCCGTTCCGATCGATGCCACCGGCGCAGTCGAAAATTCACCCTATCCCTGAAAATAAACGGATATCATGGGCATTTTACCGCCAACCCCACGTGGTTATGATTGCAGGGGAATGCCCATCCGGGTTGAAAAACAACCGCGACTAAATTCGTGATTCCCGAAAAACCTTCTTGGCATATCCGGGCACGCCAAGGATTTTCCATTCTAACACCATGATTGTTAATTACATTAACAATACCCCACTAATTTACTTTGCATTAAAAGCATGCAATCGTATAATCTGGGGTGATCTTTAAACAAAAAACAAATTGTTGCAAAGCTTTCACGTTCTCTGGTACGTTGTTTTCCCGTGCCGGATATTTAAAATGGATTGCCATGCATAGGCTGCATTCGATCTGTATCACTGTCCAGGGCACGAACAGGTACTTGCGCATGGACTGAACAGGATACAAGCAACTTTGTAGCACTGAGTGAACCGTTTATTATTTATTAGCCAGCATGGACCATGATAAAAAACTGATTGCTGCCTGAAGCCGGCTATCCCTGCATGTTTGCCACATTACCGTTTGGGTATATGTATTAAACGAATGTCAATGAACGATTAACATACCTGTATATACTGACGCACATAATAGATACCGGGCCTAATGCCATGCCTAAAAAGACCATTCCAATTATCGATTTTCGCCAATACCGGTCCATTCCGAATATTCCTTCCGTTATTGAAGAGCCCAATGGACTCCTTGGTGATGCATTTGGACGCCCATTGCAGGATTTGCGCATCTCCCTCACGGATCGATGTAATTTCCGGTGTGTATATTGCATGCCCATCGAAGCATTCGGCAAAGATCATAAATTCATGCCGCGTGCTTCCATGCTGACCTTTGAAGAAATCACCCGCATTGCAAAAATTTTTGTGGACCACGGTGTCCAGAAAATTCGTCTGACGGGTGGCGAACCCCTGTTGCGCAAGCACGTCGAAAATTTAATCGAAATGCTCTCCAGACTGAAAACCTATGACGGGAAAGATTTGGACCTGACGCTCACAACAAACGGTTCTCTGCTTGGAAAAAAAGCCCAGTCCCTGAAAGATGCAGGATTAAACCGGGTTACTGTCTCTCTGGATGCATTAGATGATGCCACCTTCAAACGCATGAATGGGGTTGATTATTCTGTATCGGATGTTCTGCGCAGCCTGGACATCGCCCATTCAGTAGGCCTCGGTCCAATTAAAGTAAACATGGTTGTCAAAGGCGGAATGAACGACCAGGAAATCGTCCCCATGGCCCGCTATTTCAAGGATACTCCTTTTATTCTGCGATTTATCGAATATATGGACGTAGGAACTTCCAACCAGTGGGAAATGGGTGAGGTGATCCCATCCGCCGAAGTGGTACGCCGGATTTCCACCCACATGCCCCTGGAGGAAATCGAGCCGAACTGCTCTGGTGAAACTGCAGAGCGGTGGCGCTACAAACAAGGCGGAGGGGAAATCGGAGTCATCTCCAGCATCACCAAAACCTTCTGCCATGAATGTGTTCGCGCCCGGTTATCTACAGAAGGCAAACTATATACTTGCCTGTTTGCAGAAAGCGGCCATGATTTGCGGGCACTGTTACACGGCGGGAAAACTGACCAGGAAATTTCCGCTGCTCTTGCACACCTATGGCGCCAGCGCGCAGATCGCTATTCGGAGTTGCGCAGTGCCAACACAAAGAAAACAAATTCAACAGGTAAAAAGATTGAAATGTCTTACATCGGTGGGTAGCTCCCCTGCGTGCACTTTTCCGCCCTGCCGACCCGAACCGCCTGCATTCACCGGGTTTGCCATACCCTGCCCCTTCTGGAGCCTGAAGGGGACTATGCTGCATCCGTTCACAATCATTCCTATTGTCAACCATACCTAACATAAGGACATTTCATGGAATCTCCACGTCCCTTCCTGTCCACTCTTGAGCAAATGGGTGATTATGACCCTAACTCCATGCCTGTGGAAAAAGCACGCCAGTTCATCCGGCAGTTCCTCACGCCACTTGCCAAACACGAATCGATCCGCCTCTGCAATGCATTGCACCGCACTCTTGCAACGGACATACAATCCCCGATGAATGTTCCACCGCACGACTATTCCGCAATGGATGGATACGCCGTGCGCCATGAGGATCTGACAAGCGCTCCCACCGTTCTGAAAGTTGTCGGCAGCGCATTTGCAGGACATCCTTTTAGCGGTTGCGTTGGCGCAGGAGAGTGCGTGCGTATCATGACCGGAGCACTCATTCCAGAAGGATGTGACAGTGTAGTGATGCAGGAACATGTACAGGCCTCCGGCTCATCCGTTGAAATAGGCGAAGGGCATCGTCGAGGCCAGAACATTCGCCTGATTGGGGAAGACATTGCACAGAATTCCACTGTGCTGACCAAAGGACAAATCATTCGTCCCGCCGAAATGGGCCTGCTGGCTTCGCTTGGCTTTAGTGATGTCACCGTTTACCATAAATTAAAAGTCGCGCTGTTTTCGACCGGCGATGAATTACAGGAACCAGGAACTCAACTGGCTCCCGGGAAAATCTACAACAGCAATCGCTACTCCCTGCTGGGGATGCTGGGCGAGCTTGGGGTCGAAATTGTCGACATGGGCACCATTCGTGATGACAAAGCCAGCCTCAAGGAGGCATTGCTGGATGCCGCATCCCGGACGGATGCCATTATCACGAGTGGTGGAGTTTCCGTAGGTGAGGCCGACTATATCAAGCAACTGCTCACAGAAATCGGAGAAGTTGTATTCTGGAAAATAGCGATGAAACCTGGAAAACCTCTTGCTTATGGCAAGATTGGCACCTGTCATTTTTTCGGGTTGCCCGGCAATCCAGTCGCAGTCATGGTAACTTTTCAGCAGTTTGTCCGCGATGCATTACGCATTCTGATGGGGCAGCAACCCAGGCTTACCATAGAATTCCAGGCCACTTGCACCAGCCCCATCCGCAAGGTTCCCGGGCGAACCGAATTCCAGCGCGGCATTCTCAGCAAGGATCCGGATGGCTCATGGACCGTACGCACCACGGGTACCCAGTGCTCCGGCATTCTCAGCTCAATGAGCAAGGCAAACAGCTACATCGTATTACCTGCGTCGCAAGGAAGCGTTGAGGCAGGGAGTACTGTCCTGGTTCAACCTTTTTTAGATTAACAAATCATGTCATAATGTAATATTTCACCAGAAACGGATATCAAGCATTGTAGTGCATGGAGGTGTACCCCCTGCTACAGACAGGTTCTACCTGTAATCAGGCAGTATGGACATGAGTTCCCATCTGCCTGCTCCATACCGATAGGCTGTTCATATTCCGCGCAGATACTTTTAACCTTTTAGGCCGATAGAAAACAAATATGCAAAATGAACCCGATGAAGCCCTAATCGACGCGACAATGGCCAACGATCTGGATGGGATCAGGAATGCAATCCAGCTGGGCCTGGATATTAATCATCAGAATTTTTTCGGAAAAACGGCACTTCACTATGCCGAAAGCATTGAGGCAGCCCGACTGTTAATCGAACATGGGGCAGATCCCAATCTGGTCGATTATAATAATCGCCCCCCGTTATTCGACGTGAATGACCCTGGTCTCGCCGTATTTTTAATTGATCATGGCGCGAATGCCAAATTCCAGGATAAAGATGGTTTGACCGCACTATACATATGGGTCGATTTTCCCGAAGTAGTGCAACGCTTGCTGGATGAGGGTGCAGACCCGAATGTACAGCTGGTAACGGGAAGCATGATCATTAAAAGGGGGAACACTGCTCTGCACAAGGTGGGAAATCTGGAATCTGCGCGGCTGCTCGTTGAACATGGCGCAAATGCCACGATCCGGAATGTTGAAAAGGCAACCCCGGTTCATACCACGAGCGGGGAAATACAACGCTATCTCAAGTCGGTATATGATCAACAGAATCAGGCGAAAACGGATTCTCTGACCAATTCCGGCGAACCTTCCCTGCCCGGAACTGCTGACACCAGGCTGGCTGGTGATACCACCGTCTATCATAAAACGACCTGAGCAGACATTTTACAGAAAATGCCTGTTTCAGTTTATCGTGACAACCATGCAGGCGGGCAGGGGAAGCTCAAGCCCTGAATTTTTGCATGACCGCATCATTACTCTGCCAGCGCGACTGATTTGATCATTGCATACACTGCAATTCCCGTGCGTAATTTCAGCCGCTCACAGGACCATGCAGTGATTTCTGCGAACAGATTTTGCCCTCCCCCCAATTGTAGCCCAAGCAGCACATGTCCATCCCGGACAGAGTCTATGCGCTGTATGGTTACCGGCAGAATGTTCGACAGACTGGTCCCCTCCGGCCTGGAGAGAGCGATGCCGACATCCCTGGCAAGTATGCGCAAGCGCTGTGTCCTGCCTGCGGCATCCGCGTGAACCTGGAGACTCAACCAGAAAATGTCCTTCCCGACATGAAAAGCGGTTAACCCATGTTCTTTCTGTTCCGGACGGCCTTCTATGACCGACACCACGCCCTGATCGTTAAACAAGGGAGAATCCGGTCTCGATAGGGTCTGCTTCAGCGTTTCTATGCAATCTATACCCCCATCGCGCAAAAACACCACCCGATCTGCCAGACGTTCCACTTCCGCGGGTGCATGAGTGACATATATGATCGGGATACCGGCCTGTTCGACCAGACGCTGCAGAAATGGAAGGATCTCGCGCTTCGACTGACTGTCCAGAGCGGAAAGCGGTTCATCCATCAGCAGCAGTCGCGGGCTAGTCAGCAGGGCACGTCCCAGCGCAATACGCTGCCGCTCCCCGCCGGAAAGCTGGCCCACATTTCGCCCGATCAGATTCTCGATAGCAAGCATGTCAACCACTTCTTCCAGATCCAGCTTGCGCTCGGCAGCCGGCGTACGTTGATAGCCATACAGGAGATTCTGGCGTACCGACAGGTGCGAAAACAGGCTTGCCTCCTGAAATACCATGCCGATCCGGCGCCGATGCAATGGAACCCAATGACGCCCGTCCAGCCAGGACTGACCACAAAAACTGACCCGCCCGTTTTTTTTGGGCCTCTCCAGACCGGCAATCAGGCGCAGCAGGGTGGTTTTCCCCGAACCGGAACGCCCAAACAGAACGGTAACCCCTTCCACCGGCCAACATGCATCTACATCAAAGACAAAACCTGGGTGCGTGATACGCGCAGTAACAGACAAGGTCATGGCCTGGCCATCTCAAAACTTCGGTTGAGCCAGTAAACCAGGAACAGCACAACAAAAGCACCAATCAGCAGCAAAAGGCTCAGTCTGCCCGCAGCAGCGTATTGCATGCTTTCGGTATAACCATAAATCGTGGTCGAAAGCACATGGGTAACTCCGGGAATATTGCCGCCCACCATCAGAACCACCCCAAATTCACCCATGGTATGGGCAAATGTCAGCGTTATGGCAACCACGAAGCCTCGCCTCGCCATCGGAATAATCACGCTGAAAAGTCGATCCATCGCGCCAGCCCCGAGCGAAGCGGCGACTTCGACCGGACGCTTCCCCAGGTTGGAAAAAGCATGCTCCAGTGGTTGTACGGCAAACGGCATGGAATAAATCACCGAGCCAATCAGAATCCCCTCGAAAGTGAAGGCGAAATGTTGGAGTCCCAGGGTTTCCATGGTTCCGCCTATTATCCCGCGCGGCCCCAGTGCGATCAGCAAATAGAACCCGAGTACCGTCGGTGGCAACACCAGAGGCAGTGCCACCACCGCCTGCACGGCCGTGCGGCTTAGCGAACGTCCGTTAGCCAGCCACCAGGCCAAAGGGGTAGCAAAGATCATCAGAATGATCGTCGTGTACAGGCAAAGGCGAAAAGTAAGTGCAAGCGCTGTCCAGTCTTCTGCTGTCAAACCGAAATTCTGCCCGATAGATTCCAATATTATTTCCCGCCCTAGCGTTTCCCTGGTAGCACAAAACCATAACTTTCCAGTATCTTCTGCGATTCTGGCGTCTGAACATAAGCAGCAAATTTCCGCGCGAGCGCATTATTCCTTGCACGTTGGGTAATCACAAAGGCTTGCGCCAACGACGCATGCAGGCGCTCATCAATCATGCTGTATGACCCCAGTTTTGCCATTGCAGGAATACGTGCTTGCGACAAGCCGATTATAGCGGCATCGGCGGCAGCGGAACTTGCCATCTGCGCCGCGTGCTCGATATTCTCGCCAAGCACAAGTTTACTCTGCAATTTTTCCCATACCCCGACAGCCTTCATGGCTTCCCTGGCTCGCATGCCGTAAGGAGCGACATCCGGGTTGGCAATGGCCACCTTGCGGATATTCGAATCATCCAGTTTTTGCAAAGTCAATTTGCTGGCATCGGTTGTGGACGACCAGATGACCAATCGGCCAATCGCATAAACTACCGGATCCGAACTCGTCAAACCTTCTTTCTTCAGCGCCTGCGGAAAATTAGTGTCCGCCGAAAACAGCATATCGAAAGGCGCACCATTCTGAATTTGTGCAGTGAATTTCCCGGAGGAACCATAAATGGCTTTTACCTGGTCTTGCTGATTTTCAGCATTAAATTTATGAACAATATCGGTCATTGCATTTTTCATGCTGGCGGCAGTGGCGACGGTAATCGTCTCGGCCGTTGCAATGCCAGGACCGATCAGCAGAATTACTGCTGCAAGCGCGATAACACGTAAGGTGATTGTTTTAAACATGATAATTTCCTTTACAAAGTCATTTTAAAATGCGACTACCATCGCGTCTATCCAGACATAGTGGGTGTCGTTATCCCGCCCGGGCTGTTGCTTCTGGGATTGCGCCTCAGCAAAATCTCCGGCCATGAAGTAGGAATATCCCGCCACCATCGATAAATATTTGGTAACCGGAAATCGCGCGAGAATATCAAATTCCTGGCCTATTTCCTTGCCGCTTTTGCCTGAAGTATCACGATAGCCGGATGCTGCCCATCTGTCCGTGGCGCTGGCCAGGTCATACCAGCTGTAACCAAAATCGATTTTCAGGTTGGCTGTGGGGCTGAACTCTCCGCGCAGTTTAACCGCACGTATGTTCTCCATCTTAATATAGTTACTGTGAGACCAGGGTCTGGCAAATCCGAACAGGCCCTCAAAACGCTGACTGGTTTGATCCGTCAGATTCGCATCGCCGCTGGCATAGCCCATATTGGCCATGAAACGGGGTTTCCACGCATGGTTGCCGAAGGTATAGCCTGCTTCCATGTTATACCCGTAGCTGTCCTGATTCAGCCCGCCATCCTCGCCCCATTGCTTAAGATAGTTCAAATCCCAATCCAGTCCGGTATCGGCTACGATCCCATAGGCACGCAAACCGGCCGTATGGATTTCACGGTCTTTTTTATCCGCTGCAGTGGCAAAAGCTCCGCTGGAAGCATATTTCATCTTGCTGCCGTTTTGCTGAAGCAGGTAATAATAGGGCTGAAACGTCACTATTTTGGACCATTTGCGCAAATCAAACTTGGCACCGTAAAACCACTGCGCATCATTGGCCTTGTCCGTCTGGTCCATAAAACGAACAATGGGGTTGAAGGCAAAAAAATCTGCCTGCCAGTCACTATTCTTCGAACCCAGAAGCGCTCGTATTCCTTGGAAATTATTCGTGGTGTTACGGAATTCATTTCTTGCAATCAGGCGCTTATCCGTCAGCTCGAATGCATGGCGCCCGTACCGCAAACTGAGCGGACGATTGGTACCCAGATCGTCCTTGCCCAGCGCGTCCTTGAAATACAGCTCCCCATACCCCTGGATAAATTCTGTCTTGTTGACTTCCAGGTTGGTATCCGGATACTGACTGTTATATCTCCGGGAGTCCTGGAACTCAAAGGTGGCGCGCAACGGATCAAACTTGTTCTTTATGGCCGCATACAGGCGGGAGCGCAATTGAAACGGCTCATCTATGGTTTCGGTTTTTTTGCGAAAATCGTTATTGATATATTCATAGCGCGCCCGGATTTCCACCCCCAGATCCAGCCAGTCCACATCCTGCCACCCCTGGTCTTTAAGCCAGGTCTGGTTGGCCTGCTTGACATAACGCGGAGGATCCGATTGAAGCGTCAATCCGGAACTGCGGTACTGCACATAATACGTTGGCTTGGCCGGCGGTTTGGCTTTTTTTTCCTGCACTTTCTGGCCAGACTCTTCAACGTGCGGTTTTTGCTGGATGTTTTCCTGCTCAGCCGCAAATGCAGGGGCAATAAGCAGACAGCCGGCCAGAATCCCGGCATGAATTTCTAATCCAGATTTCCGGATGGCAGGTAACAGGCTTGCTGACAAATTTGTCGCCACCGGGTTACAGACCGTCCGATTCATGGTCCGACATGTTGGGACTGGAAAAATTTTAATCATAACAAAATTATCTCAATCTAAATATACTAAACTACATAACGAAAGACGGAATAAAACCGCATAAATTGCGGTTCCGATCCCACTGTTTTCTGTTATTTTTCTATAGCAAGAATCACATGCGATGCCTTGACCAGAGCGCATGCCGGACTACCCACAACCAGTTTGAGCATAGCTAGCGATTCATTGGTGATGATTGCGGTAAAGCTGGTATCGTAGCCCAAATCCATCACCACTTCGGCATTTACCGCCCCCCTGTCTATTTTTGTAACCACCCCGCACAACCGGTTGCGCGCCGAGGTCACAATTTTTTCATCTGCAGCAGTCAGTATCACCCATGAAGACTTGATCAGCGCAGTTGCCTCCCTGCCTGGCGCAAGGCCCAATGACGTGACGCTTTCATTGGTAATGATTGAATATATCAGCACGCCATTACCCAGTCTCAATGTCACTTCTGAATTTACTGCACCAATCGCTATGGATTCCACACTGCCTTTCAGCATATTTCTAGCACTGGTTCTCATTTCTCATCTCCCTTAAACCGAATTTGAGTTTGCCATTCTTTTATCTGGCGATCCCATGCATTTACATCCGGGCTCCAACCCGCATGCACCCCGCTGATACTGATTTTTTCCAATCTGCATCTGCATACGTAATATATACAACTATATAACGAAAAGCAAGCAATTCACACCCATCCGGAAATAACAAACTGATAGTAAAATCTTCCTGGCTGCTATCAACTATTACTCCAGGCTGCGGACTACTCAACCTGAATCAATTTCAACCCGAATTGCACTGCACTGCAAAATATTCAAAAATTTACACCGGCAGACGAAAAATCTGCCGAATTCCAGGATTAATCCACCCCGAGAATGATGTGGGACGACTTGATCAAGACGCAAGCGCGACTACCGACCACCAGCCCTAGCATTTTCCGTGACTCATCGGTAATAATTGCAGCAAGAGTCACGCCATTGCCCAGATCCAGCAGCACCTCGGTATTCACTGAACCGCACTCAATGCGACTGACTGTCCCGCAAAGTCGGTTGCGCGCAGAAACCCTGGCATTTTCATCCGCAGTCGTCAGAATTACCCAGGACGCATCGATTAATGCAAAGACTGCCTTGCCCGGCAGCAAATCCAGGGAACGGACGCTTTCAAGGGTAACCATGGCATGCAGGATTTCGCCACTGGCCAGTCTGAGCGTGACCTCCGCATTCACCGCCCCTCTTTGCACATTTTCTACAACTCCCCTGAAAGCATTGCGTGCGCTTGTGTTTACCCCGATCCGCTTTAGCAGTTCAAAACTATTCCCCAGGCCTGTATCTTTTTCGAGCACCGAAAAAAACTGGGCTTGCAATGCCGCAATGCGCCCCATTTCTTCCACCAGCCGCAGGCCCGCTGCGGTTAGCTCTGCGCCGCCCCCGCCGCGACCTCCCTGATGAGCGGTTACTAAAGGTACACCGGCAAGGTTGTTCATCGCTTCCACCGCTTCCCATGCTCCTTTGTAGGTCATTCCAAGGGATTTGGCAGCGCCGTTAATTGAATTTTCGCGACTTATTGCAACGAGCAGTTCAAGGCGTCGTGCAGAAACCTTACTGCCATTAAAATCAAGTGACAGGGAAGGGCTGATATTCCCTACGGAAATTGTGGATTGCACGGTCATCTCGATTCGCAAGTCCAGTCAGGATCCGGAGCCGGCCTGACCATACAAGCAGGCACACATCCCATTCTATCCAAAGAATTCATCATGCGTTCTCCCATGAATTACACCCGGTCAATTTCCTAAAAATCCTGCAGTTCCATGCTGTTTCCATTAGTGGAATTTTACCAGGGGCCTGAAGCCCAAGCGTGGCTCCAGCCTCTCTGCAGTTGCACGTGCCTCTTCCTGCGACAGGTAAGGACCAACATGAATGCGGATCATGTCATCGTCCTTCTGGTACAGCTCAACACGCTTTCCACTCCCCTCAAATTCAATATTCATGCGTGAAAGAAAGCTTTCCGCACTCTGCTGCGACCGGAATGCACCCAATTGCAGATAGACATTTCCACTGGCCAGCTCCCCGCCCAGGGCAGATGGAACCAGTGCCGGACTGGTTTTCTTTGCCGCAGCAACCGGAGCAGAAAATGCAGGCGGGGGCTTGATCGGAGCCACCACAACCGAATCCATGGTTGACTTTAAGGGGGTAATCACTACAGATTCGGTATCCTCCGGAGGAAGAGCCTTATTTTCTGCAACAAGACCTTCCACTTCCACCACAACTTCGGCACTACCATTATTAACAATTCCAAGTTTATGTGCGGCAGCATAGGAAAGATCAATAATACGATCATGCATGAACGGGCCACGATCATTGATCCGAACCACCACCGATTTTTTATTGGCAAGATTGGTTACACGCGCATAGCTGGGTACTGGTAAAACAGGGTGAGCCGCAGACATGCTATACATATCGTATATTTCTCCACTTGCAGTACGCTTGCCATGAAACTTCTTGCCATACCAGGAAGCGATACCGCGCTCTTTATACCCGCCCGGAGAAGTTAGCGGGGTATAGGTCTTTCCTAACGCAGAATAGGGGCTGTTCGCAAAACGGTGCAAGGGTTCCACGCGCGGAACCGCGTCGGGAATGGAGTCCAGATTGGCTGGTATGTCCTTACCAGGACTATCTCCTTCCAGATATCCGCCACGCTTGGGTTGAGTTCCGGAAATGGTTGGAACCGCATTCGATTCTATTACCGGGGCTGGGGAACTGCGTGTTTCTTCCTTCCGCGTAGGTGTGCTGCTGCATGCAGTGAGAACCAATGCAGCAAACAGTATCCATCCAGTTTGTATTTTCATTTTCCTGGCTCCCTGTTAGACTCTTGATCGTTAATATGTTTTTTTATTCAGCGATGAATCTTGAACAGGTGAAGTATAGCGCATTCTTGTCCTATCCATTTCCACCACAACTTCAGCACCACCATTATTGACAATCCCGAGCTTATCTGCGGCAGTGTAGGAAAGATCAATGATGCGATCATGCACGAACGGGCCACGATCATTGATCCGAACCACTACCGATTTTTTGTTGGCAAGATTGGTTACACGCGCATAACTGGGTATAGGTAAAACAGGATGAGCCGCAGACATGCTATACATATCGTATATTTCTCCACTTGCAGTTCGCTTGCCATGAAACTTACTGCCATACCAGGAAGCTATACCGCGCTCTTTGTACCCGCCCGGAGATATTAGGGGTATATAGGTCTTTCCTAATACAGAATACGGGCTGTTCGCAAAACGGTGCAAGGGTTCCGCGCGCTGAACCCCATTCGACTCTATCACTGGAGCTGGGGAACTGCGTGTTTCTTCCTTCTGTGCGGGTATATTGCTGCATGCAGTGAGAACCAATACAGTAAACAGTATTAATCCAGTTTGTTGAATCACTTACCTGACCCCCTGTTAGACCATGGATCATTAAAATGCCATTATTAATCAAAGATGAATCTTGAAGAGTCGATGTATAGCGCACTTCTGCCCCACCAATTCAACCCAGAACCGTTGTAAACTGCTTTTTGACACTGAATTCATTCCACAGACCATCCGGCCTAGCCTTTCCCTGAACATAACCACATATCCAGTTCTTCTGGCTTAAGCTTTGTTTCCGCGCTGCCCAAGAGAAATTCTAGCAACACATCAGGTTTGTATCAGTTTTTTGTGGGCATGTATGCTCATCAAAATACCAAAACCTAACAGCAATATAACCATAGATGTGCCGCCATAACTTATAAGCGGTAACGGCACCCCTACTACCGGCAAGATACCGCTTACCATCCCCATATTGACAAAAGCATATGTCGAAAAAGTAAGTGTAATGCTTCCGGCCATCAAACGGGTAAAATAGGTCGAAGCATGCGCAGTAATGACAAAACCTCGCGCAATGACAAAAAGGTACAAGCATAAAAGCACCAGATTTCCCAACAGGCCAAACTCTTCAGAATACACGGCGAATATAAAATCCGTAGTCCGTTCCGGCAAAAAATCAAGGTGTGTCTGTGTACCATGCAGATAGCCCTTGCCGACCATCCCGCCCGATCCGACTGCTATAACCGACTGAATAGTATGGTAACCCCTGCCCAGCGCATCCTGCGCCGGATCCAGCAGCATCAGAATCCGGTGACGCTGATAATCGTGCAACGTTGACCATACAAACGGCAAACTTGCCATGGCCACAGCCAGAAAAGTCAGCATGACACGCCAGGATATTCCGGCCAGGAATAATACATAAAATCCACTGGCAGCGATCATAATGGATGTACCCAGATCGGGCTGGCGGGCAATCAATAGCACCGGCAGCAGCAGCAGCAGCGTTGCAATGAAATAATTTTTCAAGGTCAGCATGGCCTCGTTCTTTTCAAAATACCATGCCATCATTAACGGTACCGCTATCCGCATCAGCTCAGAAGGCTGTATGGTCGTCACACCAATATTTAACCAGCGCCGGGCACCATTCGTAATCTCTCCGAAAAAAGCCACGGCAACCAGCAATGCCATGCCCATAAGGTAAGCCGGCACTGCAACCCGCATCAGGTAATGAAGAGGCATATTAGCCGCCAGCCACATCGCGGAACAAGCCACCAGTATGTTTATCACCTGCAACAGCACGCGGTTCCAGTTACCGCCACTAGCACTATACAACACTACCAGACTGGTCAGCAGAAGCAGTCCGATCGCAGCCAACAGAACCGGGTCAAGACACGCTATGAAACGTTGCCAGATGTGCCGTTTATTCATCTTCATCGATCCCTTCTGCTCCCTCCACTGGCTGCAAGGGCTGGGGAAGCTTGCCCAACAGGAAGTAATCCAGCATCTTGCGAGCAATTGGCGCAGCGGTAGAACTGCCATGCCCGCCGTTTTCAACCAAAACCGCCAAAGCGATCTTGGGCTGGTCTGCAGGCGCAAAGGTCATGAACCAGGCATGATCGCGATGCCGTTCCTGAATCTGGCTCTCAATATACCTTTCGCCTTGTTTTATACCTATTACCTGAGCCGTACCAGTTTTTCCAGCGAAAGCATAGGGTGCCCCCGCTCCCGCTTGAGCAGCGGTACCTCCGGGCTGCGTCACCGCGACCATCGCTTTTTTCACCAGCGCAAGATGATCGGGATTGATATTGAGGCTAGATTCCAGATGGGTTCCAAATGGACGCCTTTCGTTCGTGCGCGGAATTTGCACCTCCTTCAGCAAATGCGGACGATGTGCTGATCCACCATTTGCCAGTATTGCCGTGGCATAAGCCAATTGTAACGGGGTTACCAGACTATAACCCTGACCTATGCCAACCGATACGGTATCACCGACATACCATTTCTGCTTGTAGCGTCTTCTCTTCCATTCCTGCGACGGCAGCAGGCCGGGAACTTCACCTTCCATATCGATTCCGGTCTTCTTGCCAAACCCGAACCCGGAGAAATAATCATATATATGGTCAACACCAATATCCGTAGCCAGCCCATAATAATAAGTGTCACATGACACCACGATTGATTTAAACAAATCCACGCTGCCGTGCCCTTCTTTTTTCCAATCACGGTATCGGTGTCGGCTATTGGGTAGGCTGAAATACCCCGGATCACTGATCGTGTAATCCGGGGAGCGTTTGTTGTAATGCAACCCGGCCAGTGCCATGAAGGGCTTGATGGTGGAACCCGGTGCATATTGTCCGCGTATTGCGCGGTTATTCAGCGGTCTATCCGGAGAATTATTCAGCTCGCTCCAGCTCTGCTCATCAATTCCATCAACAAACAGATTAGAATCGTAGCCTGGTTTGCTAACGAAAGCCAATACCTCCCCATTGCTTGGGTCTATAGCCACCAGCGCCCCCCTGTAGCTGCCGAATGCCTGCTCGGCAATCGCCTGCAATTTGGCATCTATCGTTAGCACCAGATTATTACCCGGAATGGGAGGGGTACGGGAAAGCACACGGACTTCACGCCCAGCAGCATCAACCTCTACCTGTTCGATACCCGTTATACCGTGCAACTCACTTTCATAATGCTGCTCGATACCGGTTTTTCCAATATAGTCAGAGCCGCGGTAATTTGCACTAACCCCATCTTCTTCAAGATGCGCAAGTTCATTCTTGTTTATTCGGCCAATGTAACCAACCAAATGAGAACTCTGGTCATGAAGGGGGTACTCTCGGAATAAACGCGCCTTGATTTCCACCCCAGGAAAACGATAGCGCTGTCCGGTGAAACGCGCCACTTCACTATCAGTCAGACGGTTGCGAATGGGTAGGCTTTCATATTTTCGGTTATCCGCGAGCATTCTTTTAAAACGCTTGCGATCACCCGGCTGGATATCCACTATCTTTGCCAGCTCTTCTATCGTTTCCTGCAGGTCTGGCACTTTGCTTAAGGTAATTTCCAGCGTATACGCCGAGTAGTTATGTGCCAGAACCACGCCATTGCGGTCGAGTATCAGGCCACGGCTGGGTGCAATGGGTACGACAGCGATACGATTATTCTCTGCCAGAGTCTGATAGTGATTCTTCTGTATCACCTGTAAATAAATAAAACGCGAAAAAAGAACTAACAGAAGCAATAACACAAACACTATACATATTGCCAGACGTTGACGGAAATTATGAATCTCTCGGAGAGTGTCTTTAAACTCAATATGGGGCTTCATAACCGATCAGATACGCTCCTCGAACGCCTCAAGGTTCGCACCAACATCGACATAGGCGCCCAGAGAAGGGCTGTCAGTATGCAGCCGAGAAAGTATTCCCATACAATATTTCCGCGCAGCAGCCAATGCACTACGGCATAAACCGCATAAGCAAGCAATAGCAATGGAAAGATTTGCAGTGTCTGCTGGAGCAAATTGAACATGAGCAGCCTGCGATGCAGCAATATGCCACAGAATGCTAACACTGAATACGCCATGGCATGCTGCCCGATAAAACTTGCATCCACCACGTCAGCCAGTATGCCCAGCATCCATGCGATGCCAATCCCCACCTGTAACGGTTTGTGCGTACACCAGTACAACAGCACCAGTGCCAGAAAATCCGGACGAAATTCCAGCCATATTCCTTGCCACGGCAGCCAATTGAGTAACAACGCGACACACAGGCTGGCCGCGATAAGTATGGGACTGTCCGGCGCCTGAAACTCCTGGACAGACAAAGTGCGATCTCTCACCGTCCACCCGCCTGCCTGCTATTCGATGGGCTGCCGGCTATCTCTTCCTCTGCGCCATCCGGTCCCTTGAATTTCTGAATCGTAGACAGAATCATCAATTGACGCCGCTGGTCCACGCCCGCAATCGGGCTGCACAAAATACGGGCAAAAGGATAGGCAGGATCTCTTTCAACGTGAATTACCCGGGCTACCGGCAGACCATCTGGATAAATACCATCTATACCGGAAGTCACCAGGACATCACCATTCTGAATGTCCGAACTGGGTGGCATATAGCGCAACGTCAGCCTACTGGTATCACCAGTACCAAATACAACCGATCGCAACCCATTCCGCAATACCTGAACCGGTACGGAATGATCCTTGTCGGTTATCAGTGTCACTTCGCTCATCCAGGGATAAACACGCGTAACCTGGCCAACGATACCGCTTTCATCCATTACGATCTGTCCTGCCTCTACATTTTCCTGCGTACCCTTGTCCAGGAACACCTTGCGATTAAAAATGTCTCTTGCGGCATACAGAATCTCGGCAAGTTGCATGGAATAATCGGCACGCTGCTGCACTGACAGAAGGTTACGCAAGTGCTGATTTTCGGACTTTAACACTGCAAATTGCTGCAACTTTGAAGCAGCCTGGATATTCAAGCGGCGTAACTCGGCATTGTCGCGAACCAGTTGGTCGTGAGTAATAAAATAATCTCCCACCCCGTGCCACAGTGCGCTTGGAACCGTGACCAGCCTCTGCAAAGGGTAGACAAGAAATGTGAGCCCACTTCGGGCGGTTTCCAGATACTGGTATTTTACATCGACCAGCAACAAGATTAACGAAAGCACCACGAACAGGCCCAGCCGAATTGCAGGAGAAGGACCCCGATGGAAGAAGCGAAGAGGCTGATTTTGTTCCATTATGGCATTCCAACAGCCATTCCTGCTTACAAATAATTAATTATAACGCAACATTCCTTCTCTCTCCATTCATTAAAAAATGGTCTGTCCAGAGAAAATAAAATCATGGTCAGGCTGTAGCGGATTACATTTATTTATGACTTATCCAATCAAAAATCTAATCGCTGGTAAAAATACCGCTAAATTTATCCATCCTGTCGAGTGCCTTCCCGGAACCCCGCACCACACAGGTAAGTGGGTCATCGGCGATCAGCACGGGTAAACCTGTTTCCTCCATCAATAGTCGATCAATATCACGCAGCAGAGCTCCTCCTCCAGTCAAAACCATACCCTTCCTGGCAATGTCCGAACCCAACTCGGGGGGGGTCTGTTCCAGCGCAATCTTCACAGCACTTACAATATTATTAAGCGGATCGGTTAATGCCTCCAGGATTTCATTGCTGGAAATAGTAAAACTGCGCGGCACTCCTTCTGCCAGATTTCGCCCCATTACTTCCATTTCCCGCACTTCACTGCCCGGAAAAGCCGAACCAATTTCCTTTTTGATCTGTTCACCTGTTGTTTCGCCAATCAACATGCCGTAGTTGCGACGAATATAGTTAATGATAGCATCGTCAAATTTATCACCACCAACACGTATGGAACCTGAATATACCGCACCACCCAGCGAAATCACCCCAACTTCAGTGGTACCACCACCAATATCCACTACCATTGAACCATTCGGTTCTTCTACTGGCAGATCCGCACCGATTGCTGCAGCCATCGGCTCTTCAATCAGCTCGACCCTGCGTGCCCCTGCTCCATATGCAGATTCACGGATCGCGCGCCGCTCGACCTGAGTTGAACCACAGGGTACACAAATGACGATGCGCGGACTGGGGCTAAAAATACCCGATTTATGCACCCGTTTGATGAACTGCTTAAGCATTTGCTCGGTTACAGTAAAATCTGCAATTACGCCATCTCTCATCGGACGTATGCAAGTAATATTGCCTGGCGTACGTCCAAGCATCTGCTTGGCTGCAAGCCCGACCTGCTGTATCACCTTTTTATCATTCGGGCCATTTCCCTGGCGAATCGCCACAACTGAGGGTTCATCCAGCACAATGCCCTTGCCACGCGCCCATATCAGGGTATTAGCAGTACCTAAATCTATCGCCAGGTCATTGGCAAAATAGCTGTCAAAAAATCGAAACATGATGAATCCCGGAATTAAAAGAATTAAAAAAGATAAGCCAGATTTCTAAAAAAAATAATCCGGATAGATTATTATGATACCCTATCAAAGTACGTTTAATAAAGAATTCTCAGACTATGTTGCTCAGTATTGATGATGTCTTCAAGATTGCCCGACTAGCTCGGCTTGGGTTAACTGAAGATGAAGCGCAAATTGCACATTCCCAGCTTTCAAGTATCTTCGGCCTGATCGCTGAAATGCAGGCGGTCGATACCCATGGCATCGAACCGATGTCACACGCTCAGGACATATCCCAGCGATTACGTGAGGACACGGTCACAGAAACCAATCAACGTGAGCTATTTCAATCTGCAGCCCCCCAAGTCAAGAACGGGTTGTACCTGGTCCCCCAAGTCATCGAATAACCATCTGCATCAAACCTAAGGTCATGTTAACTTCCAGTCTGTCACAGCTAGGCGCTGCATTGCGCAGCAAAAAAATTTCCAGTGTTGAACTGACTCAGCTTTACCTCAAGCGCATTGCAGCACTCAATCCAGAACTCAATGCCTACATCACAGTTAATGAAGAACTGAGTCTGCAGCAAGCCCGCGCAGCAGATACCCAACTAGCACTATCTCATACGCACGCTTTGACAGGCATTCCCATTGCCCAAAAAGATATATTCTGCGCCAAGGGCTGGCGCACCACATGCGGATCCAAAATGCTGAGCAATTTTATTGCTCCCTATGATGCTCATGTCATTGAACAGTTTAATCGCGCCGGTGCTGTGAATCTTGGAAAAACCAACATGGACGAATTTGCCATGGGCTCCAGCAATGAAACATCTTTCTTTGGCAAGGTAAAAAACCCATGGAATCGCAACAGTGTTCCGGGCGGAAGCTCTGGCGGCAGTGCAGCAGCTATATCAGCCCGCATGTGTGCTGCCGCCACCGGAACCGACACAGGCGGCTCAATCCGCCAGCCTGCTGCACTATGTGGCATATCTGGCCTGAAGCCAACCTACGGCGTAATATCGCGCTATGGTATGGTTGCTTTTGCATCCAGCTTGGACCAGGCGGGACCCATGGCTCGTAGCGCAGAGGACTTGTCTTTACTTTTAAATGCAATGGCAGGATTCGACGCACGCGACTCCACCAGTCTGCAACGTGAACCCGAGGACTACACGCGAAATCTAAACACACCGCTGAACGGTCTGCGCATCGGTCTGCCCAAAGAGTTCTTCACCGAAGGCGTCCACTCTGATGTCGCCAATGCAATTGAATCAGCTATTGCTGAATATAAAAAATTAGGTGCCCGAATAGTAGATATCCATCTGCCCAACTCTAGCCTGTCTGTCCCTGTATATTATGTATTGGCCCCGGCAGAAGCCTCCAGCAACCTGTCCAGATTTGACGGGGTACGTTACGGCTACCGCGCATCCGGATATGCCAATCTAGCGGAAATGTATGAAAAATCCCGTGCCCAAGGATTCGGCGCGGAAGTAAAACGCCGCATCATGATCGGCACCTACGTGCTGTCGCATGGTTATTACGATGCATATTATTTGCAGGCGCAAAAAATTCGCCGCCTAATCGCACAAGATTTTGTCGAGGCATTCAAGCAGTGCGACGTCATCATGGGACCTACAACTCCTACCACTGCTTTTAATCTGGGAGAAAAAAACGACGACCCGGTGCAGATGTACCTTTCTGACATTTATACCATCGCAGTGAACCTTGCAGGCCTGCCCGGGATGTCGATTCCTGCCGGATTCAGCAACAATGGCCTGCCTATTGGCCTGCAAATTATCGGTAATTATTTCGAAGAGGCTCGCATGCTTAACGTGGCGCATCAATATCAGCAGGTGGCCGACTGGCATACCCGCTCTCCGCAACATATCGAGGTGTAAGGAGCCACGCCATGCATTGGGAAATTGTGATCGGATTAGAAGTACATGTTCAACTATCGACCTGCAGCAAGATCTTTTCTGGCGCTCCCACCGCATTTGGGGCAGAACCCAATACCCAGGCCTGTGCAATAGATTTGGCACTGCCAGGTGTATTACCCATGTTGAATCGCGGCGCCGTGGAACGCGCAATCAAGTTTGGCCTTTCAGTAGGCGCGCACATTGCTCCACGCTCAGTATTTTCGCGCAAAAATTATTTTTATCCCGACCTGCCCAAAGGATACCAGATCAGCCAGTTTGATTTACCAATAGTCGGACAAGGCTCCCTGACTATTCAGGTTCCTACAGGGACAAATGGCCAGACTTACGAAAAAACGGTGCGGATTACCCGTGCACACCTTGAAGAAGATGCTGGAAAATCCTTGCATGAAGACATTCAGGGGCTAACCGGAATTGATCTAAACCGCGCCGGAACACCCCTCCTGGAAATTGTATCGGAGCCGGATATGCGCTCTGCTGCCGAAGCCGTGTCCTATGCCAGAATGCTTCATACCTTGGTACGCTGGATCGGCATCTGCGATGGCAACATGCAGGAAGGCTCATTCCGTTGCGATGCCAACGTTTCCATACGTCGCCCGGGAAAAGAATTGGGTACACGGCGCGAAATCAAAAACCTGAACTCATTCCGTTTTCTGCAGCAGGCAATTGAATATGAAGCACAGTGGCAGATTGATACACTCGAAGGTGGCGGCTCCATCCAGCAGGCAACCGTACTATTTGACACCGAAAAAGGTGAAACCCGTTCCATGCGCAGCAAAGAAGATGCGCAGGATTACCGCTACTTTCCAGATCCTGACCTGCTGCCAGTTGTAATTGACGATGAATGGATCGAGCAGATACGTAGCTCACTTCCAGAATTGCCTCTGTCCAAACAAGCACACTATACCGCCGATTTCGGGCTATCCGCTTACGATGCAAACACATTAACATCCTCCCGGGAAATGGCAGATTTCTTCGAAGCAACGCTCAACGAAGTCCCCAACGAGGCCAAACTTTGCGCCAACTGGCTTATGGGTGACATAAATGCCTCCCTGAACCGTCAAAGCCTCGATATCACTCAATGCCCGATCTCGCCCCGGCAACTTGGCTGCATACTCAAAAGAATTGTGGATGGAACCATTTCAAGTACCGCCGCCAAGGAAGTTTTTAAGACTCTTTGGAGTGAGGGAGGTGAGCCGGATGCCATAATTGACACAAAAGGATTAAAGCAAATGTCCGATACTGGCGCGATGGAGGCCATGATAGAAGAAATTATTGCTTCCAATCCGTCACAGGTTGCTGAATATCGAAACGGCAAGGAAAAATTGTTCGGATTTTTTGCGGGTCTCGCAATGAAAGCCAGCAAAGGAAAAGCTAATCCGGCCCAGATGAATGAAATATTGAAACGCAAATTAGCGGGTTAAAACCAGCGCACTGCCAACTTGTACGCCAACAAAAACGTACGATTCACGCATGCATGGCAAATGCGGCAAACCTATTTTCAAAGAAAATCGGGTAAGGGTATACAGATTGCCTATCACCCATCGGGGTCCAGGAAGCAATCGGTCCCAAGTACTTTAGATAACCAAAAAATGGACGACCCACTCTACCAAGTAGGCCGTCCTGTTTAAATACATTACACAACACGCTGTTATTTCCCTGCGCGTGCTCTGCGCACTTTATCAATCAGAGCATCCAGCACTTTTATCGTTTCTTCTGGACCCAGACCACTAACCAGATATTTCCCGTCCACTATAAAAGATGGGGTAGCACGGATTCCATATATCTGCTGGAGCTGCTTGCTGCGCGTAACCTTGCTTTGCATGGCAAAGGAATTATAGGCTTCGTTAAATTTTTTCCGATCAACGCCCTGCTGCCCCACAAATTCAGTAATTTTGGCTTCATCCCTCAAATCAATATTATTGACGTTCCAGGCATTGAACAATTCATCATGCAACTGCTTTTGCTGTCCCAATATTTCAAGAGAGTAAAAAGTTCTCGCCATCGGCTCCCAAGAACTACTGAAAATTGTAGGAATATAGACCAGCTCGACCTCCTTCGCCATTCTCTTTTCCCAGGAAGTCAGCGGAGGATGCATCTTGAAACAGTGCGAACAGCCGTAGAAAAAAAATTCCAACACTTCAATTTTACTGCCTGTACGGGTTGGCTGAGGTGTATTGAGCACTTTATAATCCTTACCAGGTTCGAGTCCGGCAAAAACCTGACTAGCACATAGCAACGCCAAAACCGCAACAATCTGCTTGATGAATCTCATATTATTCTCCATGCAAAATTAATACTGCTTTTAAAAATTAACAAGAAAATACAACACGTCACCTATACTGTTTTTTCTGCGTACGTTTTTATCACCCTGACAAAAAAACACACTACACATTCACAATCCCGTCGTTCTCGCGACGATTGATACTTCGACAAGCCAGAATATACAAATCAACCATTCGGGTACAATTTTAAAATTTCAAAATTAAACAATACCTGTATTCCCTAACAATGCCCATTACAATTTAACGAGCAAGAATTGGAGTGGCGCTTATCCCGTTTTGTTTCAAAATCAGCTGCACATTTTTTACTTCTTCCCTGCCCGCATAAGGGCCCATATGCACCCGATGCCATACGCCTTTATCAGGAACCTCTGCCACCTGCACGCTAGCTTCCAGACCAAGCATAGCCAGCCTGGCTTTCAAATTATCTGCGTCAACCGCATTGGGAAATGAACCCACCTGCAACAGATACATTTCTTTCTCGGGAGCTTGGCCAGCAGCCTGCACCGGCTGACTCCGCTGCTGCACGGCAGGACTTTCGATAGTCTTGGGTATAGGCACCGAAACATCCTGTGTGTCAGTCAACACCTTATAAAATTCAAAACGTGGCTTACCCCCCCCCTCATTCGAGCCAGAATTCGATGGGTTGCCTCCTTCTTGACCGCTTTTAACCGGAGCATCGGCCACAAGTTTTGATTTTCCATTCGTTACATTCTCGATAAATGCACTCGGTGTCTTCAAAATGTACCACGCAACCCCGCCAGCAATAAGCAAACCAACCACCATGCCGACCAATATCCCGGTCAGTAGCGAGCTACCCCGCCGCGAAGGTGCAGATCGAGTATTACTGTATTTACTCATTTCGCCATTCCTTCATAAACATCACCTGCCGCTCCCAGGAGTGCAGCCGAACCCAGACAAAAAGGTCACTCTGCAATTCATTACTAGCTTTCAGATACTTACAAGCATCGGAACCAACCCGGCTCACATTTTTGCCGGCGCAGAAACCCCCAAAAGAGCCAGCCCATTACGCATTACCTGGGCCACCGCAGCAATCAAAGCCAGTCGTGCCAGCTTGATATCTTCATCTTCAACCAGAAAACGAGTAGCATTGTAATAACCGTGGAGATCAGCAGCCAAGTCTTTCAAAAAAAAGGCGATCAGATGAGGAGCCAAATCTTTCGCCGCACTCTCAATCACCTGCGGGTAATCAATCAAGTGCTGCAGTAACGCTCGCTCATTTTCACTATCCAGTACACTGACATTGGCGCGGTGCAATTCCGCTATATCGCCTTTCCATTGTCCCAGTACACTACAAATACGCGCATGGGCGTATTGAATATAATACACAGGGTTCTCATTGCTCTTCGATTTAGCCAGGTCAATATCAAATACCAGTTGGGAATCAGGATGACGAGCAGCAAGGAAAAAACGTGTTGCATCACAACCTACTTCATCGATCAAGTCGCGCAATGTCACGTAGCTGCCAGCCCGTTTGGAAATTTTTACCTCTTCACCATTCCGCAATACTGTTACCATCTGATGAAGCACATAATCCGGCCAGTCTGGCGGAATTCCAGCGTCTAAAGCCTGCAACCCCGCACGCACGCGAGTGATAGTGCTATGATGATCTGCTCCCTGTTCATTGATGACACGCACAAAACCACGACGCCATTTATCCAGGTGATAAGCTACATCTGGCACAAAATAGGTATAGCTTCCATCACTCTTCCGCATTACACGGTCTTTGTCATCCCCAAAGTCTGTAGTGCGCAACCATAGCGCATTGTCTTGTTCATATGTATAACCACTAGCAATGAGCCTGTTGACGGTTTCTTCCACTTTACCATCGGTATACAAGGCCGACTCCAGAGAATACACATCAAAATTTACCCCGAATGCACGCAAATCAAGATCCTGTTCGCTGCGCAGATAAGCTACCGAAAAAGAACGAATAGCACGGAGATCGCCAATATCACCTGATGCCTGAACATGCTGATCATCCGCTTCCACCATTTCTTGAGCCATGTACGCACGGGCAACATCGGCAATATATTCGCCACGATAGCCATTCTCAGGCCAAGACAGGTCATCCGGTGAAATCCCCATACAACGTAACTGAACAGAGATGGCAAGGTTGTCAATCTGTACGCCAGCATCGTTATAATAAAATTCCCGTGTTACGTTCCAACCTGCAGCCTGCAATACACGGCACAAACAATCACCGACAGCCGCACCCCGACCATGTCCCACATGCAACGGTCCCGTTGGATTTGCGGAAACAAACTCCACCTGTAATTTTCGCCCCGCACCCAGATGAATGTGGCCATATCCCATACCAGCACGCAGCACGCCATGAACCACATTCTGTTTGGCTGCTACCGTAATGAATATATTGATAAAACCTGCCCCTGCAATCTCCACCTTTTCCACCACATGCGATGTCGGCAAGGCCGTAATCAGGGACCGTGCGATTTCATTCGGAGCTTTGCGCAACAATCTGGCAAGCTGCATTGCCAGGTTGCAGGCATAATCCCCGTGCTGCACATGTTTTGGACGCTCGATCACGATGTCGATTTCTGTCACTTCAGGTGCTACTATGCGCACTGCCTGAGCAAACAAATCTGAAAGATGTGACCTAAAATTTAACACAACAGACATTACACAAAACTTTCATAATTTTAAATTATAACACCTGACAGAACTGACCATTTCTCCCCCGGCCAGATCAATCTTCCCGCACATCGTTTTCTCAAAAACAACCATCAATTAAATGATTCTGACCCGATTTACAAACTGCTACCTGGCCCAATTGCCGCGACCGCCCAATCAACAAGTTCAAACCCTATATTACCTTCCCTGGATTCATTAAATTTTCTGGGTCGATCGTGAACTTGATGCTACGCATCAATCCCATTTCGATTGCATCCTTGTATTGGCATATCTCATTACGCTTAAGCTGTCCTAATCCATGTTCGGCGCTGATGCTGCCGCCCAGTCCATTCACAATATCGTACACAATCCGGTTAACCTGCTGGCTTTTTTCGATTAATACAGAATTCCGGACAGCGTCCGGCATAGAAACATTGTAATGAATGTTGCCATCACCAATATGGCCAAAAGCAACAATACGCACACCATTGAATACTGCACGCAATGCTGAATTAGCCTGGGTAAGAAATTCAGCCACATGGCTGAGCGGCACCGCAACGTCATGCTTAACACTAAAACCTTCAAGTTTTTGTGCTTCGCTAATATTTTTCCGCAAATACCACCAGCTTGCCGCACGCTCATTTGAATCAACAGAAAACTCAAGGATCCCTTCACCAAACCCTTGCAACGCATAATTCAGAGACAGGTCCAATGAAACCGGAAGCACATCCGATAACTCTATCAGCACGATCCAATCATGGCGTCGTGAGAGAGGTTCATGCGCATTTGAAATATGATGTAAAACCAGATCAAGACAGGAGCTGGAAATAATTTCAAAAGCGCTTATTTTATCTCCACAATTCTCCCGTAAATAGGCAAGCAATCCAACCGCTACCGCAGGATCACGCACTGCCACACACGCAGAAGCCACCGATCGTGGTCGCGGAAACAATTTCAGTACCGCAGCAGTAATAATGCCAAGCGTACCTTCTGCCCCAATAAATAATTGTTTCAAATCATAACCAGTATTATCTTTGCGCAGTCTGCGTAATCCATCCCAGATACGGCCATCCGGTAAAACCACTTCAAGACCAAGAACAAGATCGCGCATATTGCCATAACGGAGCACTCCAACCCCACCAGCATTGGTGGAAATATTCCCGCCGATTTCGCAGTATTCCGCGATGGCGGAGAGGCCAAGCGGGAAAAGACGATTAGCCTGCTCCGCAGCTTTCCGTATCGCGGCCAGAGAACATCCCGCTTCTGCCGTTAGCGTGTAGTTAACTGTATCCAGCGCATAAATCCGGTTCATGCGCGACAAATTCACTACAATCTGCTGGCTATGGGGCAAAGGGACTGCCCCCCCGCACAAACTGGTATTACCACCTTGCGGAACAATTGCGAGACCATGCTCGGCGCAAGCCGCAACCACCGCAGCAACCTGCTGTTTATCACCCGGCAAGACTACCGCCAGCGCATCACCGCTATAACGGCCACGCCAATCTATGCAATAAGGGGCAGCCATCTCGCCACTTAATACATAGTCCAGGCCAACGACATTCCACAGGATTTTTTGAACCCTTGAATACATAATTTTTTTCAGCGAATTACTTTCTAAATACCCTGACTTCCCATAACATGGGTTTTTAGAAATCTATCGGGTCTATGTCCAGTGACCAACGCAAATTCCGTGCAGGCAAAGCATGTACCAAAGGAAGCCATTCTCGCAAGAAATGCTGTAAAGATTTACGCGCTTCACTTTGCACCAGTAATTGCGCTATAAAGTGGCTCGACCGACGCGGCATAGCTGCAGGGACTACTCCATAAATTTCAACCAGCCCGGCAAGCTTAATTCCAGCATCGCGCGCATGTTGTAGAAAAGTATACAGACATGTCTCCTGTTTTGCTTCTGCACGTAGCAATGCCTGATACACGAATGGCGGGAAACCGGCATATTGACGTTCCACAAGCAGATTTTTTGCCCACGCATCATAATCGTGATCCCGCAAAGCACTGAACAATAGGTGGTCCGGAAATGCTGTCTGAAGTAACACTTCGCCTGGTTTTCCTGAACGGCCGGCGCGCCCTGCAACCTGAGAAAGCTGGGCAAAAAGTTTCTCTGACGCACGAAAATCACTACTATATAAAGCAGAATCCGGACTAAGCACCCCTACTAAGGTCAGGTTAGGAAAATCGTGCCCCTTCGCCAGCATTTGCGTACCTACCAGAATGTCCACTGCATCTTGATGAATCTGCTGCCGAATAGCCTGCCATGTTCCCTTATTACGCGTACTGTCGCGATCTACCCGGAGAATGCGAGCATCAGGAAAATGATCTTGCAATGCACTCTCTACACGCTGCGTGCCAATGCCGACCGGCAGCAAGTCGGCATTGCCACAGGACGGGCAGGCTTGCGGAACCCTCTCGTGGTAGCCACAATGATGGCAGCGCAACCGGCGATCCTTGAGATGCAGCACCAATTTCCCTGCGCAACTTGAACAACCTGACAGCCAGCCGCATGCCCCACACATCAGTACAGGAGCATACCCCCGCCGATTAATGAAGATCAGACTTTGCTCCCTTCGCTGCAACCTCTCTGCAACAGCATCCAGAAGCGGTTCACTAAGGCCATGCCGAAAGACAGTTTTTCCGGTGTCAATGCAATGAATGATCGGCAACTGGGCTTGCGCCACCGCACGCCGGGTCAAACGCAACATCCGGTAACGTCCGGTCTGTGCATTATAATAACTCTCGAGCGAAGGAGTGGCCGATCCCAGCACAACCGGCACGCCGCACTGACTTGCGCGAAAAACTGCCACATCCCGTGCCGAATAACGCAAACCATCCTGCTGCTTAAAGGAGGCATCCTGCTCCTCATCCACAATCAGCAATGCAAGTTTTGGCGCAGGAGCAAATACTGCCAGGCGCGTTCCAAGTATGATGCGTGCTTGACCGGATTGCGCACGAAGCCAGTTCTGCAGGCGTTCCCCTTCACTTAGGCCACTATGGAGAGTTACCAGCTCTACCCCCGGCAAACGGACGCGAAAATAACTTTCCAGCTGGGGGGTAAGGTTGATTTCAGGTACCAAAAGCAACACCTGCCCGTTGCGCTGTACTATATGGTGCATTAAATGCACATAAATTTCTGTCTTCCCGCTCCCGGTAATTCCGTGCAGCAAAAAACATTCAAAACATTGCACTGCGTTAACCACATCCACTGCCTGCTGTTGCTCCAAGGTCAACGCATGAGCGTTTTTCAATATATGTGGACCTGGAATCTCCGGCATCACACAAGACTTCACCCAGCCTGCATCCTGCAAAGACTTGAGGGCAGATGGTCCACGCGAAGATAATGCACGCACTTGCACGTGAGATAACGTGCCCAGCTGCAAGGCCGCAAATATTCGGCGCTGCACTGCACTGCGCTTGGGCAGAAAGTTTATATCGAGGTTGCGTCCACTATCGCTCAGCATATACCGAACCGAATCCTTGAGCACAACCTTATGACAGGAACGCAAACGGGCCGGCAAACCGGACAAAACTGTAGCACCTAGGGGATAATGGTAATACTCACTGCAAAAACGAAACAACCCAAGCAAATCTGCAGGCATAGGCGGAATATTATCCACCACCTTCAACACCGGCTTGATCCGTTCCACTGGAAAAACCGAATCGGTTACAGACTCCATTACCACTCCCGCCATGATTCTGCGTCCAAATGGAACCCATACCAATTGCCCCGGAACAATGTCAGTACCATTATCCAGAGAGTAGTCAAATAATTTTGACAATGGCACATCTAACGCGACGCGAACAATTGTCATGTAATGAAACCTGCTCCAGAAATTCCGGCTTGCGCCTGACTTTCAGAATGATCCTGTAATTCGACGGAAGTAACAAAGATCTCTAGTGATATTTACGGCTTAATTCATGTACAGCCTGTACAAGCACAGCAGCATTATCTGCATTGGTGAACTGGGAAATTCCATGCCCCAGATTAAACACATGACCACTGCCATAACCATAGCTGGCAAGAACATGTTCCGTTTCGGCACGAATTACTTCTGGCGTGGAAAACAATACGGCTGGATCCAGGTTTCCTTGCAGCGCAACCTTATGGCCTACTTTCTGACGTGCTACCCCAATGTCAATAGTCCAGTCTAGTCCTACCGCATCGCATCCAATATCAGCAATGCTATCGAGCCACAGGCCACCGCCTTTAGTAAATACAATAACAGGTATAACCGTGCCATCATATTCCCGCTTTAGTCCTTGGACAATTTGTTGCATATACGGCAGGGAAAATTCGTGGTAAGCCGCGTGCGATAGCACCCCCCCCCATGAATCAAAAATCATTACCGCCTGCGCACCTGCTTCTATCTGTGCATTCAGATATTGCGTTACTGCTCCTGCAGTAATTCCCAAAATGTGATGGATCAACTTCGGTTCCTTGTACATCAACGTCTTTACCCGTGCATAGTCACTGCTGCCTCCGCCTTCAACCATGTAACAGGATAATGTCCATGGACTTCCAGAAAATCCGATCAACGGCACTTTGCCATTAAGAGCCTTGCGAATTTGTGACACGGTATCAGTAACATAACGTAGATCCTTGCCGATGTCTGGTGCTCTCAAAGCCTTAATGGCAGCAGCATCACTCAAAGGACGAGCAAACCTGGGTCCTTCCCCCTCGGTGAAATACAATCCAAGTCCCATCGCATCCGGTATGGTAAGAATGTCAGAAAACAGGATGGCAGCATCCAGCGGAAAGCGATCTAACGGTTGCAATGTCACCTCTGTCGCCAGATCAGGATTTTTACATAAATCCATAAAGCTGCCCGCACGCTTTCTCGTTGCACAGTATTCCGGCAAATACCGTCCAGCTTGGCGCATCATCCAAACCGGGGTGTAATCAGTCGGCTGACGAAGCAGGGCACGCAGAAAGGTGTCGTTTTTTAACTTAAAATTCATATTGATCTCTTCGTAATTTATCCAGATTAAGTGTAAACGACCTAATTCTTCATTGTTCCCCTAGTCAGAAAAACCGGACAGTTATGGCCTGATCATGCAATAAGACGGATCATCTGGGTAACAGTCATCTAACATACGAACATGCCGATAGTCTCCAGGAACCAGCAATTCATGGCGTCCTGAAATATCAGTTAGCAAATTCTCCACTAAACCATGAAATATAAAAATGGTTGCAGAATCAAACAGCAAGCCTATTCAATACCAGTAGGAATCACCAAGTGAACTGTATGGCATGTAAAGCCAGCACAGATGGCTCACCGATAACCGCATCCCGACCATTGACAAACCAGCATAACCTTAAAGTGGCAGGCTGGAACTACCCATCAGATACTCATCCACTGCGCGTGCGGCCTGTCGGCCTTCACGGATTGCCCAAACAACCAGGGATTGGCCGCGCCGCATATCACCGGCAGCAAATATCTTACCTACCGATGTCTGGTAATAACCTGCTCCATCCGTAGCCGCACGAGCATTTCCACGGCCGTCCTTCTCAATGCTAAATGCATCCAGAATTTTCTGCACGGGGCTGACAAAACCCATCGCCAGCAGCACGAGGTCCGCCTTGATTTCAAATTCGCTCCCCGCGATTTCGTGCATTTTTCCATCTTTCCATTCAACACGTACGGCACGCAATTTTTCGACCTTGCCATTCTTGCCGATTAATTCCTTAGTTGCCACAGCCCAGTCCCGCTGACATCCCTCTTCATGAGAACTGGAGGTGCGCAGCTTCATCGGCCAGTAAGGCCAAACCATGGACTTGTTCTCCTGTTCCGGGGGGCGCGACATAACCTCAAACTGTGTCACTGAAATCGCTCCCTGCCGGTTCGAAGTCCCAACGCAATCCGATCCAGTGTCCCCGCCGCCGATAACCACTACATGTTTACCTGTGGCCTTTATTTGTTCAGACAAAACATCTCCGGCTACCACGCGATTTTGCTGTGGCAAAAAATCCATTGCAAAATGCACCCCATCCAGGTTGCGACCCGGAACCGGAAGATCTCTGGGCTGCTCCGCCCCTCCAGCCAATACCACTGCATCAAACTCATCCTGCAGTTTCTGAGGCGGCACATGCAGGCCAATATCTTGCCCAACAAGAAACTCCACCCCTTCTGCACGCATCTGATCAATACGACGATCAATATGGGATTTTTCAAGCTTAAAATCAGGAATACCATAACGCAGCAGACCGCCAATCCGGTCATTTTTCTCAAACACCACTACGTCATGCCCTATGCGTGCCAACTGCTGCGCACATGCCAGACCAGCCGGACCAGAACCAACAATCGCAACCCGCTTGCCAGTTTTTGTCCTGGCAGGCTGTGGTTTTACCCAGCCTTCCTCCCAGCCTTTATCAATAATGGCATGCTCAATCGACTTAATACCCACCGCATCATCATTGATGTTTAATGTGCAGGCCGCCTCACAGGGTGCCGGGCAAATACGCCCGGTAAACTCAGGGAAATTATTCGTAGAATGCAGAACATCCAGCGCGGATTTCCACTGGTTACGATAAATCAGATCATTCCAGTCCGGAATGATATTATTAACTGGGCAGCCTGTAGTACAAAATGGAATGCCGCAGTCCATGCAGCGCGAACCCTGAATGGAAGCTTCCTGATCATTCAGGCGTGGCATAAATTCCTGATAGTTTTTCAGACGTTCCACAACAGGAGAGCTCTGCTCGCTCAGGCGGCGAAATTCCATAAACCCGGTAATCTTACCCATTTAAACAACCTCCAGTTGCTTGTTTTGCTGCGCCGCAACTTCCTGCAGTGCACGGCGGTATTCTGTCGGCATGACCTTGACGAACTTAGGCAAATAATAGGCCCAGTTATTCAATATTTTTTGGGCGCGAACACTTTCGGTATAACGCAGATGCGCAGTCACCATACCGAACAGGACCTGTTCATCCGCCTTACCGAGATGATTGAAATGCACTCGTCCATGCATTTCAACTTCCCCCAGTTCGCTCGCGGCAGCCTCCTCTGGAATGGGCTCCAGTTGCACCATCGCCAGATTACATCTGCTCTCAAAGCAGCCCTCCTCATCCAGCACATAAGCAACACCCCCAGACATGCCTGCAGCAAAATTGCGTCCTGTCTTCCCCAGCACTACTACTACTCCACCGGTCATATACTCACAACCGTGATCGCCCAAACCTTCTACTACTGCAATTGCACCTGAGTTACGCACTGCGAAACGCTCGCCTGCCACCCCGCGGAAATAGCATTCTCCGCTGGTAGCACCGTACAGAACGGTATTACCAACGATAATATTTTCTTCGGCAACTATGTGACATTCCTCTGGTGGCAGTACCGTTATACGCCCGCCGCACAACCCCTTTCCGACATAATCATTTCCCTCTCCTGTCAGCTCGAAAGTCACACCATGCACAAGAAAAGCTCCAAAACTCTGCCCTGCCGTACCCCTGAATTTCACCCTGATCGTGTCGTCTGGCAACCCCGCCTGACCATAACGCCTTGCCACCTCATGCGAAAGCATTGCGCCAGCAGTACGGTTAACATTGCAAATACGGGCTTCAATAGTCACCGGAAGCCGTTTTTCCAGTGCTGGCATTGCTTCGTCAATTAGCCGGTGATCCAAAGCATCAGCCAAACCATGATCCTGTTCCTCTGCACGGCGCCGCGACACACTTGGAGGCACATCCGGCTGATAGAAAATCCTGCTGAAGTCCAACCCCTTGGCTTTCCAATGGGCAATCGCAGGATTTGTATTGAGCAAATCGCTGCGTCCGATCAAATCATCAAACCTTCGAATGCCAATCGCCGCCATGTATGCACGGATCTCTTCCGCCACAAAGAAGAAATAATTCACCACATGCTCTGGCTGGCCCGTGAATTTCTTCCGCAGCAGTGGATCCTGCGTAGCCACGCCAACCGGACAGGTATTAAGATGGCATTTACGCATCATGATACAACCTTCAACCACCAGAGGCGCCGTAGCAAAACCAAACTCGTCCGCCCCCAGCAAAGCACCAATTAATACATCCCGCCCGGTTTTCAACTGCCCGTCCACCTGCAAAACCACACGTCCACGCAACCGATTCAATACCAAGGTTTGCTGGGCTTCTGCCAGCCCGAGTTCCCACGGAGTACCCGCGTGTTTAATGGAAGACAATGGCGAAGCGCCCGTACCGCCATCATGACCCGCTACGGTTATATGATCCGCTTTGGCTTTGGCTACTCCTGCTGCAACTGTGCCCACCCCCACTTCCGAAACCAGTTTTACCGAAATTGAAGCCTGCGGATTGGCATTCTTCAGGTCATGAATTAACTGCGCCAAGTCTTCAATGGAATATATATCGTGATGTGGCGGTGGTGAGATCAACCCTACACCGGGTATCGAATAACGCAGCTTGGCAATATATTCCGATACCTTATGCCCAGGTAACTGCCCGCCTTCCCCTGGCTTCGCACCTTGCGCCATCTTGATCTGAATCTGGTCAGCACTGGTCAAATATTCAGCTGTCACCCCAAAGCGCCCGGAGGCCACCTGTTTTATCCTGGAACGCAATGAATCGCCCGGCAACAACGACAAATCGGATTCAATGCGCCCCTTTCCTATGATCTCAGATAGTTTCTCTCCACCTTTAATGGGGAGGAAGCGGGCAGGGTCTTCTCCTCCCTCCCCTGTGTTGGATTTACCACCAATCCGGTTCATTGCAATGGCCAAAACGGTGTGTGCCTCTGTAGAAATGGAGCCAAGCGACATTGCGCCGGTAACAAAACGCTTAACAATTTCCTTTGCAGGTTCAACTTCTTCCAACGGCACTGGCGGCCCAGCCGGCTTGATTTCAAACAATCCACGCAAAGTTTTCATATGCCGTGTCTGATCATTAATCAGATTCGCATATTCCCGATAAGTCTGCGCGTTGTTACTGCGCGTGGCATGCTGTAGCCTGGCAATAACATCCGGCGTCCACATATGCTCTTCACCACGCACTCGAAATGCATATTCTCCTCCTGCTTCTAGCGCATTGGACAACACAGGGTCGTTGCCAAAAGCGCTCTGATGAATACGCAACGCCTCTTCAGCCACCTCACGCAAACCAATACCTTCAATCTGTGTGGCGGTGCCAGTGAAATACTGTGAAACGAAATCCGCATTCAGGCCGATCGCCTCAAAAATCTGTGCACCACAATAAGACTGGTAAGTCGAAATGCCCATTTTGGACATTACCTTGAGCAACCCCTTGTTTACCGCCTTGATATAACGCTTATCAGCTTCCTTAACTGATAAACCTGCAGGCAAGTCACTGCTCATATTAGCGATTGTCTCAAAAGCAAGCCACGGACATACCGCCTCGGCCCCATATCCGGCCAGCAAGGCGAAATGATGTGTTTCACGCGCAGAGCCCGTGTCCACCACCAATCCGGTGCTGGTGCGCAGCCCCTCTCGAACCAGATGGTGGTGCACCGATGCACAGGCAAGCAAAGCCGGGATCGCCACACGCGCAGATGTAACCCTGCGATCCGATAAAATCAGCACATTGAATCCATCTGCGACCGCCTGATCGGCAGAGGCTCTCAACGTATGGATGGCACCCTCACACCCAGCTGCCCCTTCGCTAGCAGGATAGGTGATATCCAATACCCTCGCCTTGTACTGCCCCTTGGTTAAAGCGCTGATTTCACAAAGCTTGGATAAATCTGCATTGGACAAAACCGGTTGTGGAACCTCAAGGCGAAGCGGTGGGTCCATTTCATCGATACCGAGCAAATTGGGTTTTGGTCCAATAAACGAAGTAAGCGACATTACGATTTCTTCTCGGATCGGGTCTATCGGCGGATTGGTCACCTGAGCAAAAAGCTGCTTGAAATAATTGTACAGACCTTTATTCTTGTCTGACAAAACAGGCAGGGCAGCATCATTCCCCATAGAACCCGTTGCCTCTTCCCCGGCGGCAGCCATGGGCGCCAGTATGAATTTGATGTCTTCCTGCGAGTAACCAAATGCCTGTTGGATGTCCAGAAGGCTGTCGCCTACGGGAATATCCTTGTCAGCAGCCTTTATGTCGGAACTTGGCAAATCGGCAAGAAAATAACGTGATTTTCTGATCCATTCACGGTACGGTTTGGCAGTAGCCAGCTGAAGCTTCAATTCAGCGTCGTCTATTATGCGTCCGACCTGCATGTCGATAAGAAACATTTTGCCAGGTTGCAGCCGCCATTTTTTCACGATCTTACTTTGGGGAACATCCAGCACCCCCATTTCGGAGGCCATTAGCACCAAATCATCCTCAGTTATAAGATAACGGGCCGGGCGCAATCCATTTCGGTCCAGCGTGGCTCCAATCATGCGGCCATCCGTAAACGCCACTGCGGCTGGTCCATCCCATGGCTCCATTAATGCTGCATGATATTCATAGAAAGCGCGACGCTCTTCATCCATTAATGGGTTCCCTGCCCATGCCTCTGGAATTAACAGCATCATCGCGTGAGGCAGCGAATAGCCGCCAGCCACCAGCAATTCCAAGGCATTATCAAAACAGGCAGAATCGGATTGCCCTTCCTGAATTAGCGGCCACAACTTTTCCAAGTCCTGACCCAGCAAACTGGAGGACATGGCGGCGTGACGCGCCGTCATCCAGTTCACATTTCCACGCAGCGTGTTGATTTCACCATTGTGTGCAATCATGCGAAATGGATGTGCCAGATCCCATGAAGGAAAGGTATTCGTGGAAAACCTCTGGTGAACCAGCGCCAATGCGCTAATCAAACTCTCATCCTGCAAATCCAGATAATATTTGCCAACCTGATCCGCCAACAGCATGCCCTTGTAGACAATTGTATTGGCAGAAAGGGATGGAATATAAAAACCTCGCCCCTGCTCGTTTGGCAACCCACGTACGGCATGCTCAACCACCTTGCGGATAACGAACAGCTTGCGTTCGAAACAGGCGGCATCCTCGCAATCCCTGCCGCGCCCTATGAATATCTGGCGTACCACAGGCTCCACTGCCCTGACACTTTCACCCAAGCCAGAGTTGTCCACCGGGACGTCTCGCCAGCCTAACAAAACCTGACCTTCTTCCACAACCTTGCTAGCGATCATCTGCTCGCAGGATGCACGTGCCTGCATATCACGCGGCAGAAACAACATGCCAACCCCATATTCGCCCGCCGTTGGCAACTCCATTCCCTGTTCTACGCAGGATTTACGCAAAAATGCATCAGGGATCTGGATAAGAATGCCCGCACCATCACCAGCCAGTGGATCTGCGCCTACGGCACCTCGATGGGTAAGATTTTCCAAAATTTGCAGGCCTTGATTTACTATTTCATGGCTCCGCTTCCCCTTGATATGCGCCACAAATCCCACCCCACAAGCATCATGCTCATGGCGCGGGTCATATAGCCCCTGCTGGACCGGCAACGAAGAATGACTCACACTGTTCCTCATTAAAAATCATTAACCCAAAATTAATCTAATGTGGCGGCACTCCGCCACAACGCTATTCCTGCATTGCTGTACCTGCAAAAAACAAGGCGAAAGGGCGGGAATATTACCCTGTCTACGACCGCACGGCAACCATAAACCTTTACCCAGATATTATTCTGGGTTGTCACATGCCTGCTGCATCAGATATAACCAAGCACCGGGTGCCACAGGAAAACAATCGGCCCATTCACTACTAAATGCAATTGCAGCACTTCAGCTTGAAGGGCCAATACACGGACTTCAGGACATTAACAAATATGGAGTTATTTTTGACTTTACTGCAATGATGGTAAAATTAACACGTCAAAGCATACAGGCATGCTTTGGGATTTAATTGTCATCCGGCTTTTAATAAAACTATCGGATTTAAAGAATAATATGCAGGGAAACCTTTTCATCGTCAGCGCGCCTTCCGGAGCCGGGAAAACCAGCCTGGTTCATGCGCTGCTAGCCTGCAACCAGGAAATTAAATTGTCCGTTTCCTATACTACACGAACACCGCGTCCCGGCGAAACCGAGGGAAAAGACTATCACTTCATCGACCATGCAAATTTCCTGGCCATGCAAAAACATGGGGATTTTCTGGAATACGCGGAAGTATATGGCAATCTTTATGGGACATCAAAATCATGGATCGAGACAGAGATTTCGAAAGGAAATGACATCTTACTGGAAATTGATTGGCAGGGCGCTGCGCAAATACGACTTGCATTTTCGGATTGCATCAGCATTTTTATCCTCCCTCCATCCCTGAAGGCACTGGAGAGTCGTTTGCAAGCTCGTGGGCAGGATGAACCCTATGTAATCATGCAACGCCTTAACGCCGCAAAAGAAGACATTGCGCACGTCGGAGAGTTTGATTATGTTATTATTAACGATCAACTGGAAATTGCCCTGCAGCAGTTAAATGCTGTTGTCGTTGCCACAGGGCTTCGGCGCGACAGGCAACTAGCACGCCAACACACACTAATAGATCAACTGCAATAAGGAGCAAAAGACCCATGGCACGTATAACAATGGATGACTGCCTGATTAACATTCCAAACCGATTTGAACTCACACTGGCTGCTGCCTATCGCGCACGCCAGTTGGCAAACGGTGCTAGCTATCTTGTAGAGCAATGCAAGGACAAACCAACGGTAATCGCCCTGCGTGAAATCAGTGAAGGGAAAGTTGGGGTTGAAATTCTCACCCGCGGAGTTTCCTGAATTCTTGAAGCTTACCCTCCGTGGAGCATAGCACCTACTTTCCACCTAGATAATTACCCGTACAAACTAAAAAACAGACGGGAAATAGCTAATTTAGATTAGAAAAAATTCCACTTTCGCAATCCTGATTTAATCTGCAGTGTTTAGAGCGCAAACTAAACTGCCGCTATAGCCGACAGCCTGACGTCATCAGAAAACCGTTCATGGAGCGGAATTTCCGAATAATCTATATTCACACCACCCCACTGCTGAATGTACCAGCCTTCTTCCAGAAATCAATATCTCATTCCCAACTTTATTATTTGAGTAAATTTAAATTTCGTATCTGACTTTTCAAACTGCGCTAATCAGAAAGGACAGATAGTTATTCCATCAAATATACAGCACCTAGAATGTTCTACTGTTCTCCACTTCCCTATGCACAGGATGCCACCCCATACTACAGGGCCATAGCAGATTTACCTTGGGCAGCATGGCTTGATAGCTGCGGAAACGGACGCTTCGATATTCTGTGCGCGCAGCCAGTCACAACCTTGGTCACCTGTGGTCCATGTACCGAAATTGCAAAGACAACCAATGTGCAACACTCAGTGTCTGACCCGTTCGAACTTTTGCGCCAAGAACTGGGCACTCCCATCGCGGCTATACCAGGCTTCCCCTTTACAGGTGGTGCATTAGGGTATTGGGGCTACGATCTGGCGCGGCGAATGATTCATCTGCCTGCCCAGACACAAAATCAGGAATGCCTTCCAGACATGATGACTGGCATATATGACTGGGCAATTGTTCTGGATCACCTGGAAAAAAGTGCACATCTGGTATCGCAGCAACGCGATCCAACTACGGAAAAAGTTTTACCCCAAATACTTGCACGGCTCCAGCAAAACCGCCCCATGCCCAAAGAAAAATTCAAAGTGCATGGAGAAATCCAGTCAAACCTTAGCCGCACAAAATATGAATCTGCATTTAAAACTGTACAACGCTATCTATATACAGGCGACTGTTACCAAGTAAACCTTGCACAGCGGTTTGCCGCACCTGCTTCTGGGAATTCTTTCGCCGCATACCTGGATTTGCGACAATTAAGTCCCGCTCCTTATGCTGCATTTCTTAATTTCCCACAAGTACAAATTCTATGCGCTTCTCCGGAACAATTTTTGCAAATTCAAGCTGGGAAAGTTCAAACCAGTCCCATCAAAGGAACACGTGCACGCGCCATTCATGATCCGGTCGAAGACAAAAAAGTGGCAGAAGCACTCGGCCAGAGCGCGAAAGATCGTGCCGAAAATCTAATGATTGTTGATTTACTGCGAAACGATCTGGGTAAATGTTGCAACTATGGTTCAATCCAAGTACCCAAGCTATTCAAAGTAACAGAATTTGCCCAAGTACACCATTTGGTCAGCACCATAACCGGCCAGCTTGCACCAGGACGTGATGCGCTAGCACTGCTGCAAGACTGCTTTCCGGGAGGTTCTGTAACAGGTGCCCCCAAACAACGTGCAATGCAAATAATCGAAGAAATCGAACCACATAGACGCGGAATATATTGCGGTGCAATTGGATACGTCGGATTCGACGGCAATATGGATAGCAATATTACTATTCGTACACTGGTATTTGCCAATAACGAAATTCAGTTCTGGGCAGGCGGAGGCATCATTGCCGATTCGCGCACTGATGAAGAATATCAGGAAACCTTGGACAAAACTGCAGCCATGCTCAAGTTGCTGCAGCGATATGGAGGAACATATCAAAACGAATCATGAGGTCGGGAGCGATTTTTTGTCCGTCCATTGACAGCCAGCAATCCACGGAATTGAAAATACTCTTCCCCATCACGAAAACTATCAATCCAATGTTTACTTCAAGATTCTATGACGGGAACAGCTCATGACGTGATAAAAGTAGCGACCTGAATGTCATTGAATGTAATCATGGGCAAAGTTTCGGGTAGAATGCGCAATTTAAAAGTTAAACTAGTCAAAGGCTTCTCCATGTACAAAATTGCACCCAGCATTCTCTCCGCCAACTTTGCCAAACTCGGTGAAGAAGTAGCCAATGTCATTGCTTCCGGCGCGGACATCATCCACTTCGATGTAATGGACAACCATTATGTACCTAATTTGACCATTGGTCCGCTGGTCTGCTCCGCCATACGCCCAGTTACCCAAGCACCAATCGATGTACACCTGATGGTCAAACCAGTGGATCGCATCATTCCGGATTTTGCAAAGGCCGGTGCCAACATCATCTCTTTCCACCCCGAAGCATCTGAACACGTCGACCGCACGATCGGTCTGATCCAGGAGCATGGATGCAAGGCCGGACTGGTCTTCAATCCCAGCACCCCCCTGAGCTATCTTGACCATGTCATGGATAAAATCGACCTAATTCTGATCATGTCCGTTAACCCCGGCTTTGGCGGACAGAAATTTATTCCTAGCGCACTGGATAAACTGCGTAGTGCTCGACAAAAAATAAATGAAAGCGGACGGGACATCATGCTGGAAATCGACGGCGGCGTAAACACGAACAATATTGCAGAAATCGCTAAGGCAGGTTGCGATACTTTCGTAGCTGGCTCTGCTGTATATGGAGCTGGCAAAGATACCGACCCACACCGCTACGACTCCATCATCGCCGCTCTGCGCTCCGAGCTGGCTAAAGCAGGCAAATAATGTCACACACAAATTTCCCACTCAGCATTTCCGCCATTCTGATAGATCTGGATGGCACATTGCTTCACACCGCTCCTGAACTGGCTGCTGCAGCCAATCGCATGCTGGATGAAATGGGACGCCCTGCCGTTTCACAAGACCTGCTGGTTAGCTATATCGGCAACGGCGTAAGCTGGCTGGTTAAACGTGCTCTGACCGGCGATATGCATGCTGAACCGGACGCTGGATTGTTTAACCAGGCACTCCCGATTTTTGAACGGCATTATCATGAACTGCTCTTGCAAAGCAAACCATTCGACGGGGTCATTGCTGGACTTGACGCCATGAGGGCAGCCAAATTCCATCTAGGGTGCATTACCAACAAGTTGAAATCATTTACCGAACCCCTGCTTGAAGGTACAGGGCTTGCACATTATTTCGAGCTTGTACTTTCTGGTGATAGCCTGCCGGAGAAAAAACCACACCCGATGCCATTGCTGCATGCAGCCCAGTTCTTCCGCGTTCCCGTTGAGCAGGTTTTGCTGATTGGCGATTCGCTCAATGACACAGTTGCTGCACGCGCAGCAGGTTGTCCGGTTATTTGTGTGCCCTACGGATACAATCATGGAGAACCAGTGGACACCCTTGATCTTGACGCGGTAATTGACACACTTCCAGATGCCATGAAGTTAATTCAAAAAGCATAACCCGATGACACACGAAAATTTCAAAATCTGATTGAAGGCTTCTATCATAACAAAGATGATCGCCACCTCTGAATCAGGACTGCATTCATCATAGGACAGCCTTTTTCCTATTTCTTGAACCAGGAGCAATTCGTGTTAAATCCAATCTCAAAGCAACTCTTCGATCACCTTGCCAAGCAGGGATATAACCGCATCCCTTTGGTTTCCGAAACATTTGCAGATTTGGACACACCGCTGTCACTTTATCTCAAGCTCGCCAATAAACCCTATTCCTATCTGCTGGAGTCAGTACAGGGCGGCGAACGCTTCGGCCGGTATTCCTTCATTGGCCTGCCCGCCGATACGCACATATCTGTGCGTGGTACACAGGTCACGATCCATGGCCCGGCAGGCGACACCACTATTCATGCAGACAATCCACTCGATTTCATCAAGGATTACCGATCACGTTTCAAGGTTGCCCCTCTCTCTGAACTGCCCCGCTTTACTGGCGGGCTAGCAGGCTATTTCGGGTATGAAACCATACGCTATATCGAGCCACGCCTGGCCAAATCACAAAAACCTGACATACTCGGCACGCCGGATATCCTGCTGATGCTCACCGAACAACTGGCGGTAGTGGATAACCTATCCGGAAAACTCACCTTCATCGTATATGCCAACCCGGAACTGCAAGATGCCTATGATCTGGCTCGTCAGCGCCTGCGAGAACTGGCCTTATTGCTGCGCCAGCCTGTGGCCATCCCGAATGCCCCGCAATTCCCACCCCAGCAAGCAGTATCGGAATTCGGAGAGGATGCCTATAAAAAAGCGGTAGAAAAAGCCAAGCACTACATACTTGAAGGCGACATCATGCAGGTTGTACCTTCACAACGCATGAGCCAGCCATTCCCAGCATCCCCTCTCAACCTTTACCGGGCGCTGCGTTCCATAAACCCTTCGCCATATATGTTCTATTACGACATGGGCGACCACCATGTGGTTGGTGCTTCACCGGAAATTCTGGTACGCCTGGAAGGAAACAGCGTCACCGTGCGTCCCATTGCCGGTACCCGTCCACGCGGCAAGACGCCACAACAGGACGCAGAACTGGCGCAGGAACTTCTGGCCGACCCTAAAGAATTGGCAGAACACCTGATGCTCATTGATCTGGGGCGAAATGACGTTGGGCGTGTCGCACAGCATGGAACTGTACGGCTCACCGAAAAAATGGTTATTGAGAAATATTCACATGTGATGCACATCGTATCGAACGTCGAAGGGACACTTAAACCCGGACTGGATGCCATTGAGGTATTAAAAGCGACTTTTCCTGCCGGTACGGTAAGCGGCGCCAGCAAGATACGCGCAATGGAAGTTATTGATGAACTGGAACCTTCTAAACGCGGCATCTATGCGGGAGCGGTCGGCTACCTCGCTTTCAACGGAGACATGGATCTTGCCATCGCAATCCGTACCGCAGTGATCAAGTCAGGCGTCCTCTATGTTCAGTCCGGGGGCGGCCTGGTGGCAGACTCGGTACCGGACAGCGAATGGACCGAGACGCAGAACAAGGCGCGCGCTGTGCTGCGTGCAGCAGAAATGGTACTCGCCGGTCTGGATAACACAGATGAATCAGAAAATAGTCTATAAAAATCAATGTATCATTACATTCTCATTGATAACCCGAGGTATAGACTCTTTCTCAAAAATCTAAATTACAATATTCGCCACCACCGGAGTATGGTCTGAAGGGCGCTCCAGCTTGCGCGGCGCACGGTCTATGGTGCAATCGGTACAGACTGGAATCAGCACCTCACTCAATAAAATATGGTCGATGCGCAGCCCCATGTTGCGCCGAAAAGCCATCATGCGGTAATCCCACCAGCTATAGGATTTCTCCGGCTGCTCGAAAAGACGAAAGCTGTCTCTCAGCCCCAACTGTTCGAGCTCCCTGAATTCAGCACGCTCCGGTTCACTCACCAGTACATTTCCTTCCCATGCCTTGGGATCATGCACATCCCGGTCTTCAGGCGCAATGTTGAAATCACCAAGCAGCGCAAGCCTTGGATAGCACACCAGCTCGTTCTTTAGCCACTTCCGCAGGGCAAGATACCAGCTCAGCTTGTACTGATATTTTTCCGAACCCACACTTTGGCCATTCGGGGCATAAATACAGACTACCCGTACGCCGTTCAGCGTTGCCGCGATCACGCGGCGCTGTTCGTCTGGGAAATCAGGTATGCCACACATTACATCCTCAAGAACTGCTTTGCTGATGATAGCCACCCCGTTATATGTTCTTTGCCCGCTGAACACAGCCTGATATCCTGCCTGCTGCAGTTCTGACAGGGGAAACTTACTGTCCTCCTGCTTGGTCTCTTGCAAACACAACACATCCGGCTGGTTTGCTTCCAACCAGTCCAGCGCATGCGGCAGGCGCACCTTCAATGAATTTACATTCCATGTTGCAAGCTTCATACATCCGCTCCATCCTGCAGAAAATTTTTATTACAGAATTTTCCGGACCTCATGGATCTGGTTCAGCTCAAGCCAGCCAAGGGAAGATTTTCCACCAGCAAGCCACTGTGCCTCAACAGAGCATCAATTTTCGGTTCGCGTCCCCTGAATGACACGAAAGATTGCATTGCATCACGACTTCCTCCCACCGCCAACACTTCATCGCGAAAGCGGAGGCCTACCGCAAGATTTAGGACCCCGCTTTCCTCAAACAGGCTATACGCATCTGCAGACAACACTTCCGCCCACTTGTAACTATAATAACCTGCTGCATAACCACCGGAAAAAATATGAGAAAAACTATTGGGAAACCGATTGAAAGCCGGTGGTATCAATACCGCCACTTCACTGCGTACTTCGTCCAGAAGTTGCTGGATAGTTTGTGCACCATCTGGATCAAAATCGCTGTGCAGACGCATGTCAAACAAAGAAAACTCTATCTGGCGCAAAGTTTGCAAGCCACTCTGAAAATTTTTTGCCGCAAGCATCTTGTCAAACAACCCCCTCGGTAATTTTTTCCCGGTATCAACATGCCTCGTCAAATCCTGCAAAACCTCCCACTCCCAGCAGAAATTTTCCATAAGCTGGCTGGGCAATTCCACTGCATCCCATTCGACCCCGTTGATACCCGATACACCGAGATCTTCGACCTGCGTCAGCATATGATGCAACCCATGACCAAATTCATGGAACAGGGTAATCACTTCATCATGAGTAAAGTACGCTTGTCTGTCTCCCACTGGTGGAGCAAAATTACAATTCAGATAAGCTACGGGAGTCTGTATGCCAACCGCAGTGCGACGGCGAGTAATGGCATCATCCATCCATGCGCCTCCACGTTTGTTGCTGCGTGCGTATAGATCAAGATAGAACTGACCAACCAGCCTGCCTTCGCTGTCCAGGATTTCATAAAAGCTGACTGTCATGTGCCATAACGGCGCAGGTGCAGACCGGACATGCAAGCCAAAGAGTGATTCGACCAGCTTGAACATCCCTTCCAATACTTTATCTTCAGGAAAGTATTGTTTTACCTCCTGCTCGGAAAAAGCATACCGCTGCCGGCGCAAATGCTCGCTCGCATAACTGATATCCCATGTCTGCAAATCGGTTATGCCTAGGCATTCATGGGTAAATTCACGTAACTCCGCCAGATCTCTCTCGGCAAAAGGTCGGGCGCGTTGCGCAAGCTTACGCAGAAAATCATTTACCTGTTGCGGTGTACTGGCCATCTTGGTTTCCAGTGACAGTTCGGCAAAATTTGCAAATCCCAGCAGATGCGCCTCTTCAGCTCGCAACTTCATAATCTGCTGCATCAGCGGCGCATTATCCCATTCCGGCCTGGACTGACCATCCACCACTGCATTTGGCGAAAGCTCGCTGGCACGAGTGCTGTAGGCAACATACATGCGCTTGCGTAACGCGCGATTGTCCGCATACTGCATAAGGGGACCATAGGACGGGGCCTTCAGAGTAAACAACCAACCCGTTTTTCCTTCTTCTTGCGCGGCTTCTGCAGCAGCCTGACGTTCATCTGCCGGCATGCCGGACAACTCCGCCTCATCCTCTACAAGCCATGTATAAGCATTCGTGGCATCTAGCAGGTTATCGGAAAAACGGGAGCATAATGTGGATAACTCCTCCTGGATGGCGAGAAAGCGTGCCTTTTCCGCTTGCGGCAACTCTGCGCCTCCAAGGCGAAAGTCACGCAGCTGATTTTCAATAATTTTCTGGCGCGGCACACCTAAAGTCCCGAATTCTGCACTTGCACGTATCGCTTTCATTTTCTGGAACAGCGCCAGATTCTGCGCCAGTCCGGCGTAATACTGCGAAACTCTGGGCAAGTTGGCGTTATATACCTCACGCAATGGGGTGGAATTCAATACCGCATTCAAATGCGAAACCTGGCCCCATAATCGCGACAAGCGCTCATTGGCATCCGTTAATGGCTGTATGAAATTATTCCAGGTAGGGACAGAAGCATCGGCCAGCAATCGCTCGATCAATGCGTAATTTTCCATTAACAACTGATCCAGTGCTGGAGCAACGTGCTTGGAACGGATTTCCGTAAAACGAGGCAAGCCGGAAAAATCAAGTAACGGGTTCATATGGTATAAAAAACCTTTCATGCACAATTCATTTTATTCTTACAAAAAACCAATCCAGATACGGATCATACCCGCACAATATCTGCAATCACTCCAATATCTGATATGTACAACTATTTAACCAGGTTGAAACGATTCAACCTGCAACAGCCGGAGACGGCAATGAATAACATTGCACCCAGAGAAAACAAAATCCTTGTGAGCATTCTGCATGCAAACTACCTGATTCCTGATCCATTACAATTCGGCAGGGAAGACCGCCCGTTCATTCCCGGCAAACCACTACAATCAAAACCATTCAATTACAATTGATTACATCCACGGACAGAAACTGCATACTGCATAAAGCCACCTGCACAGAACTACTGTCCGTGCTTTGGCTGAAACTGATAAACAAGCTGACCACGGATCAGGGTATAGCACACGCGCCCTTGCAGCTCCACACCAAGAAACGGCGTATTCTTCCCCTGACTGCTCAATGCAGCCGGTTTTATTTGCCAGAAAACATCAGGATCAAACACACACACGTCTGCAATACTGCCGACGGACAAATGACCTGCATCCAGGCCCAGGATTTGTGCAGGCTGGTGCGTTATCCGGGCAAGCCCGTCGGCAATGGGGCGGCGCTCCTGCCTCGCCCATTTCAAAGCAAGCGGCAATAATAGTTCCAGCCCTGTAGCTCCCGCTTCAGCCTCAGCGAAAGGCAGCTGTTTGGCATCCTCATCAACAGGAGAATGATCGGAACAAATTGCATCTATTGATCCATCGAGCAACCCGGCACGCAAAGCATCACGATCGCGCAGGCTACGCAATGGCGGAACCAGGTGGCAATGGGCATCAAAAAACCCGATGTCCATTTCAGACAGGTGAACATGATTGGCCGAAACATCACAGGTAATGGGCATCCCCTGCTGCTTAGCGGCACGCACCAATGCCACCCCATCAGCAGAAGATATCCGGCAGACATGCAGCCGCACCCCGGTTTCGCGCGCCAATTGCAGCATGGTAGCAAGCGCGATCGTTTCAGCACACACAGGAATCGCCGGTAACCCCAGACGGGTCGCCACTTCCCCGTCGTGCGCCACCCCATCACGTGCCAGAAAACTATCCTGGGGTCTTAACCATACGCTAAAACCAAAGGTAGCCGCATATTGCATCGAGCGCATCAATACCCTCGTATCCGTAATCGCCGCATCAGCCTGGCTAAAGGCTATGCAGCCGGCATCAGCCAATTCGGCCATTTCCGTAAGTTCCACACCTTTCAAACCGTACGTCAGCGCGCCCACGGGATACACCCGAGCTTTGTTCAATTCCCGGGCACGGTGTTTTAGCATCTCTACCAGACCCGGCTCATCCAACGGAGGATCGGTATCTGGTGGACAAGCCAATATCGTAATACCGCCTGCCACTGCCGCATTCATCTCTGATTCAAGCGTGGCCTTATATTCATAACCCGGTTCGCGAAGCCTTGCTGCAAGATCAATCAAGCCAGGGGCAACAACCAGGTTTGTGGCATCAACCACCTGCTGCGCGACAAAATCTGCTGGTGCAATGCCAACCGCAGCCACCCTGCCATCCATGATGAACAAATCATGACGGCCATCAATATTATTTTTAGGATCAATCAGATGTCCGTTTTTAATCCGGATATTCATCACCCAACTCCTGCCAGCGTGCTCATTACCGCCATTCGCACCGCAATGCCAAAAGTAACTTGCGGCAGGATAACGGACTGCGCCCCGTCCGCAACGCTGGAATCAATCTCCACGCCACGATTCATCGGGCCCGGATGCATCACAATTGCGTCCGATCTGGCCAGCGCCAGTTTTTCCTGGGTAAGGCCATAATACTTAAAATACTCTTGGGCACTGGGCAAAATCGCGCCCTGCATGCGTTCGTTCTGCAAGCGCAGCATCATTACCACATCCACATCGCGCAGACCTGCTGCCAGATCATGGAAAACCCGCACCCCAAGCTTGTCAACGCAACCGGGCAACAATGTTTTCGGAGCAATCACCCTCACTTCCGGCACACCCAGAGTGGTGAGAGCATGAATCTGTGAACGTGCAACGCGCGAATGCAGGATATCGCCGACAATTGCTACCCGCAAATTATGGAATTCCTTTTTGTAATATCGAATAGTGAACATATCGAGCAACGCCTGTGTCGGATGCGCATGGCGCCCGTCACCTGCATTGATTACATGAATTTCAGGCGCGACATGCCTGGCGATCAGGTGGGCGGCACCGCTTTGCGCATGGCGCACCACAAACATGTCCGCATGCATGGCGCACAGATTATCGACTGTATCCAACAAACTTTCGCCCTTGCTGGCAGATGAAGAGCTTATGTTCAGGTTAACCACATCCGCCGAAAGCCGCTTGGCTGCAATCTCAAAAGTAGTGCGGGTACGAGTACTGTTCTCGAAAAAAATATTGAATATGGATATACCGTGCAATAACGGTAATTTTTTAATTTCGCGACCTTCCGCCACGTTCAAAAAAGAATCTGCTTTATCCAGGATTTTAAACAGAATAGATGCAGACAAACCCTCGGTGGACAGCAAGTGCTGAAGTTCACCATGCTTATTGAGTTGTGGATTATTCATGCAGGTTGTTTTATCACAGGCTCATCAAAATAAGCCTGCAGAATTTGCTGCGCGGCCACCTGATCAAGCAACGGCTTTTGCCTGATGCCACGTATTCCCATCGCAGCCAAATGTAAACTTGCCGTTGCGGAAGTATATCGCTCGTCCACTAAAAACACAGGCAAGGCAAAACGCCCTTTAAGTCGCTGTGCGAAACGCCGGCAAAGATGAGTCAATTCGTGCGTGATACCATCCTCATGACACGGCAATCCCACTACCAAAGCGTTGGGTTCCCATTCGCGAACCAAATCCCCGATAGCAGCAAAGCGCTGCATTTTTTGTTCGCCATGCAGGGTAATTAATGGCCTGGCTGTACGAGAAACCGAATTCCCAACCGCCACACCAATGCGCTTCTTGCCAAAATCAAATGCCAAAAAAACGCCGTGATCAACAATGGTATTGCCCTCTTCAGGCATGTCCTGCATACTCCGAGAGCGAGGAATAATCTACACCCAGCAAAGCCATCGCCGCAAGCAAGCGTTCCTCTGAAGGCAATTCGAACAGTATATGTTCAGAAGCAGGTACTGTCAGCCACGCGTTTTGAGTCAATTCGTGCTCTAGTTGCCCTTGGGCCCAACCGGAATAGCCCAGAGTCAGCAGAAGATTTTTTGGCTCCCGTCCTTCCCCTACCGCTAACAAAATATCCTTAGATGTAGTCAAGCCAAGATTTTGATTTATAGCCAAGGTGGATTGCCATTGCCCTACCGGCTTATGCAGCACAAAACCCCGATCAGTCTGCACCGGTCCACCAAAATATACAGGCATGCCGGCCAGTTCAAATTCATCCGCCGGGATTTTTGTCTGCGCGAACAGTTCGCCTAGCGTGAGATTGGTTGGCCGGTTCACTATGATGCCCAGTGCCCCTTGTTCGTTATGTTCACAAACGTAAACAAGAGTTTTTGCAAAATGAGAATCTGCCATGGCCGGCATGGCGATCAAAAAATGATGTCTTAAATCAAGTTGCAACATATTTCTTATTGTAATTCATAATTCAGCCTCTTACGTAAAGAGAATTCATTTTTGCCAGCTGATCTGGCAACCAGCCCATCTCGGAGGCATCTTGATCACCGGGTTTCCGCATTCAATAGGGAATATAGAAAAACCACTTTTCAGCTTTCCTGCAAAAAATTTCAGACAACCTACGATAATCTGCCAGTTCAGAACAAGACCCTACAGGTGGTTTCCAGTCGCTTCCAGATTTCCAGTGAAAGACGGGACTGGTTCAGTGTATAGAAATGGAGGCCTGGCGCGCCTCCCGCAAGCAAACGCTCACATAACCGGGTAACCACGTCCAGTCCAAATGCCTGCACAGATGCACTGTCATCCCCATAACCCTCAAAAACTTTACGCATCCAGCGTGGGATTTCTGCACCGCATCCATCCGAAAAGCGCGCCAATTGCGAAAATTTCATAATAGGCATTATGCCGGGCACAATAGGAAGTGTAACCCCCATTCTGTGGCATTCGTCAACAAAACGAAAATATGCATCTGGATTGTAAAAATACTGAGTGATGGCGGAATTTGCTCCGGCATCTACCTTACGTTTAAAGTTCCGCAGATCATCTTGCGGAGATTTCGCCTGAGGATGAAATTCTGGATAAGCAGCCACTTCAATATGGAAATGTTCCCCAGTCTCGGCGCGGATGAACGAAACTAGATCACTTGCATGATGGAATTCACCAAAAACAGCCATCCCTGAAGGGAGATCACCACGCAGTGCCACGATCCTCCTGACACCTATCTTCTTATATAAATCCAAAATCGCACGAATGTTCTCACGTGTTGAACCAACGCAGGACAAATGCGGCGCAGCATCATACCCATCGGCCATGATCTGCTGTACTGTTTCCAGAGTGCGATCTTGCGTCGAGCCGCCCGCACCAAAAGTTACCGAAAAAAAAGCAGGTTTCAGAACGGTCAATTCCCCGCAGGTAATAGCAAGTTTTTTTGCCCCTTCCTGTGTCTGAGGGGGAAAAAATTCAAAACTAAATGATTTAGCATGTTCCATGATCGAAAATTACTGATTCCAGTTGCCGCACCTATTCCCGCACTGGCAAAAACAGAGAGAATACATAGGAAAAAACACTATACAGCAGAGCGCCGAATACCCCTGCCCAAAAACCACCAACCTCAAATCCTTCTAAAATTGAACCTGCAAACCAAAAGAGCAAACCGTTAATGACCAAAATAAACAATCCTAATGACAGCACGGTAACCGGCAATGTCAGCAGAATCAGCAATGGTCGCAAAAAAGTGTTGATCAGGCCCAGTATTAATGCAGTAAGCAATGCGGTCAAAAAACCATCCACAGTTATGCCTGGAAGAAAATAGGCCACCCCAAGCAACGCAAGTGCATTGCATACCCATATCAGAACAAGTCGCATCGTAACTCCCCAGTATTTTAAATATGAGGTCGGCGCATCAATAACGATAATGATCTGGCTTGTATGGGCCTTCCTTGGATACCCCAATGTAAGCCGCCTGCTGGTCTGTCAGTGCAGTCAGTTGTGCATTCAGCTTCTTTAATTGCAGTGCCGCCACTTTTTCATCCAGATGCTTAGGCAAAGTATATACACCAACCGGATATTTCCCATTTCCCTTCTCAGCCTCGCTCCAGAGCTCAATCTGCGCAAGGGTCTGATTGGCAAATGATGAGCTCATTACATAGGAAGGATGACCAGTACCACAACCCAGGTTCACCAGACGACCTTCAGCCAGAAGGATTATGCGCTTTTCTGGCTGCCCATCAGGTGCAGGGAAAATAATATGATCTACCTGGGGCTTAATATTTTCCCAAGTGTACGCCCTGAGCGAAGCCACATCAATTTCATTATCAAAATGCCCTATATTGCATACGATTGCCTGGTTTTTCATTTTCTTCATGTGTTCGAGAGTAATCACATGGTAATTACCTGTGCAAGTAACAAAAATATCGCCATGCTCTGCAGCATAGTCCATCGTGACTACGCGAAAGCCTTCCATGGCTGCCTGCAGTGCACAAATCGGATCAATCTCGGTAACCCACACTTGGGCTGACAAAGCACGCATGGCCTGAGCCGAACCCTTACCTACATCGCCATACCCTGCAATAACAACAATCTTTCCTGCAATCATCACATCGGTTGCCCGTTTGATACCATCTACCAGGGATTCCCGGCAGCCGTACAGATTATCGAATTTGGATTTAGTAACGGAGTCATTGACATTAATTCCAGGGAACATCAGCTCACCACGGGCATGCATCTGGTACAGACGGTGCACCCCAGTCGTCGTTTCTTCGGTCACCCCTCTGATTGCAGCTAGACGGCTCGAATACCACCCAGGTTGAACGGCAAGACGCTGTTTAATGGAAGCATACAGATAGGTTTCTTCCTCGGAAACAGGCCTGCTAAGCACCGATGCATCTCTTTCGGCGCGCGCGCCCAAATGCAGCAGCAAGGTGGCATCCCCGCCATCATCCAGAATCATATTGGCATACCTGCCATCAGACCATTCGAAAATACGATGGGTGTATTCCCAGTATTCTTCCAATGTCTCACCCTTGACTGCAAATACCGGCGTGCCATTTGCAGCAATCGCTGCAGCTGCATGATCCTGAGTGGAATAAATATTGCAGGAAGCCCACCGCACCTCGGCGCCCAAGGCTTCCAGGGTTTCAATCAGCACGGCCGTCTGGATCGTCATATGCAGAGATCCGGCAATGCGGGCACCGCGCAGCGGCTGGACACAGGCATATTCCTCACGAATTGCCATCAACCCAGGCATTTCTGTCTCAGCAATGGCAATCTCCTTGCGTCCCCAGGAAGCAAGGTTGATGTCGGCAATCTTATAATCGTAATCGCTACATTCCGGGTTGGTAACGGCCAGCATGTTTCTCTCCATTCAAGTAAATGAATGAGCGCCGTTACTACAGGGGCATCCCGCATTCCAAGCCTGGCCCTGATTGAGCAGGGTCGCAGCGCCCCTCGGAACTGGAGAAGCAAGGTACGCCATGAATATGGCATCCAAACTTTTTTTATTTTAACACAATCATTACCATGAATTACAACCATACTGCACCACAACCTTCCGCAACGACCATACATCCCATACCCAATCGCTTTAAACATTCAGGTAAAATTACCGGCATGGAACTGATAAAACTAACCCGACCTGATGACTGGCACCTGCATCTGCGTGATGGCGCCTTCATGCACTCAGTGCTACCCGATAGTGCACGCCAGTTCGCCCGTGCGATCATCATGCCCAACCTGCGCCCGCCCATTACCACCACCAGGCAGGCAGAAGCTTACCGCGCTCGCATTGTTGCTGCACTCCCTGCGGACTCGGATTTTGAACCATTAATGACGCTGTACCTTACCGACAATACTTCAGCGGATGAAATCCGCATCGCACAACAAAGTGATACCGTACATGCAGTCAAATACTACCCGGCTGGTGCCACTACCAACTCCGATTCGGGCGTCACCGACATCCGAAAGACCTATGCCGCGCTGGAAGAAATGCAGCGCTGCGGCATGCCACTGCTTGTGCATGGGGAAGTAACCGACCCTGCAATCGACATTTTTGACCGTGAAGCAGTATTCCTAGACCGCGTACTGGAGCCATTGCTGCGCGACATGCCTTGTTTACGCGTGATACTGGAGCATATCAGCACGATTGACGCTATACAGTTTGTAACATGTGCACCCGACCAAATCGCCGCCACCATTACCGTTCATCATCTCCTGTACAACCGCAATGCCCTGTTCAGCGGCGGCATCCAGCCGCACTATTATTGCCTGCCTGTACTAAAACGTGAATCTCATCGCAAGGCATTGCTCGCAGCCGCCACCAGCGGCAACAAAAAATTTTTCCTGGGTACGGACAGTGCCCCGCATGCAAGTCATTCCAAAGAGACTGCCTGTGGCTGCGCCGGTATCTACACCGCCCACGCCGCAATGGAACTCTATGCGGAAATATTCGAGCAGAGTGGAGCTCTGGACAAACTGGAAGGCTTTGCGAGTTTCTATGGCGCCGATTTTTATCGGTTGCCGCGCAATACCCGGCAAATCACCCTAATAAAAGAGGAATGGCAAGTACCCGAGACTATCGGATTTGGCAATGACCGACTGGTCCCATTGCGGGCAAATCAAACCTTGAAGTGGAAGCTGGCAGAGTAAAAGTAATTGTTTAAAGCCGTTTTGTTCGCGTCTGATCTGCTCATGATCCAACAAAATTGTAACGATATGCAAGGCACCATCATGCTGCAATCGGCCATGCCAACGCCTATAAAATTTGCCCTGCTTGATACATGGTAAAATTCAGTTCCACTTTCAGACACGACACCATGAACCGCCAGCCCCACCCGATTGAACATTTGCTGAAACAGCGCATCCTGATCCTGGACGGTGCAATGGGGACGATGATTCAGCAATACAAACTCGCCGAAGAGCATTATCGCGGAACAGCCGCACATAATGACGATCCGACCTGGCCCCACCAAAGCTATGCAAACCACCCGTTAGATCTAAAGGGGAACAATGATCTTCTGGTACTGACTCAACCCCAGATCATCCGCCATATCCACGCACAATACTTGGAAGCGGGGGCGGATATTATCGAAACCAACACTTTCAATGCTAACGCAATATCCATGGCTGACTACCAGATGGAACATCTGGTTTACGAGCTGAATGTTGCCGGCGCAAAACTGGCGCGTGAAATCTGCAACGAATATGAAAAACTGACTCCCGGCAAACCACGGTTTGTAGCAGGCGTACTTGGTCCAACTACACGTACTGCATCAATCTCCCCCGACGTGAATGATCCCGGTTTCCGCAATATTACTTTCGATCAGCTGGTGGAAGGCTATACCGAATCCATACGCGGCCTGCTGGATGGTGGGGCGGATCTGCTGATGGTAGAAACCATTTTCGACACACTGAATGCCAAGGCTGCGCTGTTTGCAATCGAACAGTTCTTTGATCGCCACCAGCTCCAAGTTCCGGTTATGATTTCAGGTACGATCACCGATGCCTCAGGACGCACCCTGTCAGGACAGACAACCGAGGCATTCTGGAATTCACTATCACATGTCAAACCATTGTCCATCGGACTCAATTGTGCTCTTGGCGCGGAGCTGATGCGCCCTTACATAGCAGAATTATCACGCGTTGCAACCACTTATCTCAGTGCACATCCAAACGCAGGGCTACCCAATCCACTATCAGAAACAGGCTATGATGAATCACCAGAACATACTGCAAGGCTGGTTAAGGAATTTGCCACCAGCGGCTTCGTCAACATCGTAGGGGGATGCTGCGGTACCACACCCGCACACATCAAAGCTATTGCTGATGCATTACAAGGCATTCCTCCGCGCGAAATCCCCCAACTCGAAAAAATGTGCAGACTATCTGGCCTAGAGCCATTCAACATTGGAGAGAATTCACTGTTTGTCAATGTTGGTGAACGCACCAATGTGACCGGCTCACGGATGTTTGCACGCATGATCCTCTCAGGGGATTACCAAGCAGCCGTTAACGTTGCCAGGCAGCAAGTAGAAAATGGCGCACAGGTTATCGATATCAACATGGATGAAGCGATGCTGGATTCACAGTTTGCCATGACGAAATTCCTTAATCTAATTGCAGCCGAACCGGATATTTCACGGGTTCCGGTCATGCTCGACTCTTCCAAATGGTCCGTGCTTGAAGCAGGACTTAAATGCGTGCAGGGAAAAGCGATTGTCAACTCGATCAGTCTGAAAGAAGGCACAACCGAATTCATCAGATATGCCACCCTGATTCACCGCTATGGCGCAGCTGCAGTGGTTATGGCATTTGACGAAAAGGGCCAGGCTGACACACAACAGCGAAAAATCGAAATCTGCCAGCGCAGCTATGACATTCTGGTACACCAGATCGGTTTTCCGCCGGAAGATATCATTTTCGACCCAAACATTTTTGCCATTGCTACTGGGATAGAGGAGCACAACAACTATGCAGTGGACTTTATCGAGGCTACACGCTGGATCAGAAAAAATCTGCCTCATGCAAAAGTAAGCGGCGGAGTATCCAATGTATCTTTCTCTTTCCGCGGCAATGACGCAATGCGTGAAGCCATTCATACCGTGTTTCTTTATCACGCAGTACAGGCGGGGCTCAACATGGGCATCGTAAATGCCGGTCAGCTCGGAGTATATGATGAACTGGCTGGCGACTTACGCGAAGCGGTAGAGGATGTAGTGCTGAACCGCCATCCGGATGCAGGTGAACGACTGGTGGCAATGGCGGATAGCGTAACCGGAGGAACCAAGGCCAAGATCGAAGATCTCGCATGGAGGCGGGGTACTGTACAAGAACGCCTGACCCACGCACTGGTACATGGCATTAATACCTATATCGTGGAAGATACAGAAGAAGCACGTCAACAGGCATCGCATCCGATCAAAGTAATCGAGGGTGTACTGATGAACGGCATGAATGAGGTAGGAGATCTATTCGGTGCCGGTAAAATGTTTTTACCGCAAGTGGTCAAATCCGCACGTGTTATGAAACAGGCGGTTGCACATCTGGTTCCTTTCATTGAAGCAGAAAAAGCCCGCTCAGGTGACAACAAACCCAAAGGTAAAATTGTCATTGCTACGGTCAAAGGCGATGTGCATGACATCGGGAAAAACATCGTAACCGTAGTATTGCAGTGCAACAATTTTGAGGTAATCAACATGGGGGTAATGGTACCGTGCCAGAAAATTCTGGATACGGCCCGCGAATATCAAGCCGATATAATCGGTCTTTCCGGACTGATCACTCCCTCTCTGGAAGAAATGACCCATGTAGCCCGGGAAATGCAGCGCCAAGGTTTCACCATCCCATTGCTGATTGGCGGCGCAACTACTTCACGAGTCCATACTGCAGTAAAAATCGAACCCAATTATCCCAGCGGGGTAACCGTGTATGTGACAGATGCATCACGGGCCGTGGGAGTGTGCAACAACCTGCTGAGCAGCACCCTAAACGACCATTACATCGCTGATATAAAACGTGATTATTCCAAAACGCGCGAACTTCATGCTGGCAAGAGGTCCCAAGGTGCGCGTTATACACTGGCAGAAGCACGCGCGCATGGACTGAAGACAGACTGGACACAGTACACCCCACCAAAACCCAACAGTATCGGTATCCAGACACTGATTGACTACCCTCTATCTGAAATCAGCACATACATTGACTGGACACCGTTTTTTCAAACCTGGGAGCTATCTGGGAAATATCCAGAAATTCTTAATGATAACGTTATCGGAGAAGCTGCGCGCAACTTGTTCCAAGATGCCAAATCCATGCTGAAGCACATCATAGAAGAAAAATGGTTGCGCGCAAATGCTGTTTTTGGCCTGTTTCCTGCCAACAGTGTCCATAGCGACGACATCGAGATTTACACGAATGAAACGCGCAACCAGGTAGCCATGACCTGGCACAATCTCCGTCAACAAATGGTAAAGCCTGAGGACAAACCCAATCTGAGTCTCGGAGATTTCATCGCACCCAAAGAAAGCGGGATGCCCGATTATATCGGGGCTTTTGCGGTCACTACCGGCATTGGAATTGACGGACGCGTAGCAGAATATGAACGCAAACATGACGACTACAGCAGCATAATGCTGAAAGCATTGGCTGACCGTTTGGCAGAGGCATTCGCCGAATTATTGCATGCCCGCATCCGACGCGAATTCTGGGGATATGCCGCAGACGAGGAAATGAGCAACGAAGACTTGATCAGCGAAAAATATCGTGGAATCCGCCCCGCCCCAGGCTACCCGGCTTGCCCTGATCATACCGAGAAAAGTGCCCTGTTTGAGCTCCTGGATGCAACCAGCAAGGCAGGAATTACCCTGACGGAAAATTTTGCCATGATGCCCGCTGCAAGCGTAAGCGGCTTCTTTTTTTCTCACCCACAGGCACGATACTTTGCCACCGCAAAAATAGACAAGGATCAAATCAAAGATTACGCGCAGCGCAAAGGACTCAGCCTAGAGGAAACAGAACGCTGGCTAGCACCCGTACTAAATTATGAAACATAATATGGAGCAGCATTCTGTATCAATAAGTTACTAAAAATATATAATTTTTCCCTATTTGTGATTTGCAGTTCTCCCAACGTACACTCTGCATGCTCATGAATTTTCTCATACAGGATCGAATCGTCTCTATTATTTAACCCAATACCGGATCTTTACTATTGAACGACCAGAATAATACTATGCCGCATCCATTGTTACTTACCACATTGCTCCTGACGGCTTCAAATGTATTCATGACTTTCGCCTGGTATGGCCACCTCAAAAACCTATCACAATCTCCATGGTACATTGCCGCACTGACAAGCTGGGGCATTGCGCTATTTGAATATTTGCTGCAGGTACCCGCTAACCGCATTGGGTTTGCTGAACTCAACCTCGGGCAACTGAAAATTTTGCAGGAAGCCATCACTCTATCGGTATTCGTACCTTTCGCTGTGCTATATATGGACCAACCACTAAAACTGGACTATCTGTATGCCGCCCTATGCCTGATTGGTGCAGTGTTTTTTATTTTTAGGACTTAATATGCATATCCATATTCTGGGTATCTGTGGCACCTTCATGGGCGGCATCGCCTTATTGGCAAAACAGGCTGGATACCGCGTCACCGGCTGCGATGCCAATGTTTATCCACCAATGAGCACCCAGCTCGAAGCCCAGGGAATAGAACTCATTCAAGGTTTCAGCCCGGAACAGATCGGGATTCATCCAGATATTTTTATTATCGGGAATGTAATCTCGCGTGGAAATCCACTAATAGAAGAAATACTGAATCGCAACCTGCCCTACCTTTCCGGACCACAATGGCTGGCGCAATATTTACTGCAGGATAAATGGGTACTGGCTGTCGCAGGAACCCATGGCAAAACTACCACCAGCTCCATGCTGGCCTGGATGCTGGAATATTCAGGCATGAAACCTGGATTCCTGATTGGCGGCGTACCGCAAAATTTTGGAGTTTCCGCACGTTTAACCGACTCATCCTTCTTTGTCATTGAAGCGGATGAATATGACACCGCTTTCTTCGACAAACGTTCCAAGTTCATCCATTACCACCCACGTACCGTCATTCTTAACAATTTGGAATTCGATCATGCAGACATTTTCCCGGATCTTGATTTCATTGAAACGCAATTTCATCACCTGATTCGTACCATACCCGGTAACGGGCTGATTATCTGTAACGGAAGAGAGGAGGCATTAAGCCGAGTAATCAGACGCGGCTGCTGGACACCCGTGGAACTATTTGGCTGTCCTGGGGGATGGGACATAGACACACACAACCACATAATTTTTTCAGGTAATGCACATGGTAAACTTCAGCTGGATCTAATGGGCGAACACAATCGTCTCAACGCACTTGCAGCAATTTCTGCCGCGCGACATGCCGGTGTGCCAGTTACCCAAGGCCTCTCTGCATTAAAAGAATTTAAAAATGTCAAACGGCGCATGGAAGTACGCGGAATGGTCAACGGTATCACCGTTTACGACGATTTCGCCCATCATCCCACTGCAATTGCAACAACCTTATCAGGGCTGCGCGCGAAAACTGGAAATGCTCGCATAATGGCGGTACTCGAACCGCGATCCAACACCATGAAACTGGGAGTCATGAGAAATTCCCTGCCAGCCAGTCTCCGCGATGCCGATATGATATTCTGCTACAACTCCAGCTTGGGATGGGATGCCAGAGCAATCTTTTCTCCGTTGGGTCAACGGGCTATTGTAACCGACCAAATGGATGAACTGATAGCTGCCATTGCCACCGCGGCCCGCCCCGGGGACCATATACTGATCATGAGTAACGGCGAATTCGGCGGGATACACGAAAAACTGCTAAGGAGGCTCTGGACACTGGAAAAAGAATAATACTCTGAAATCTACACTTACCATATTCCGGGATACAATCCAGACACGCCGAAATATTCAATCACGTCTCTGTTACCCTAGTTTTGCATATTTTATTCTCGACACATCGCCCCCAACTATTTTTGGTCATATTGTTTGGCAAGCGAAACACCCCGGAGTTCAAAAAAACCTCGAATAATCCAAGGATGCAAACTACTGCATACCATCGTTATGCATTATGGTTTATTATGAGATTCACCCCATCGGGAAATCAACAGACCAATCTCCGCTTCCGCGGCATACCAGTCAGCTTCGGGATCTCCTCCTTCAAAGTTTCGATTCAAGGCTCTCATGTATGCTGCTTCCGCGATCATTTGTTGCCTTTTCTCGGGAGAAACATCCGCCTTCTTTTTTCCTGTGGAAGCTTTCCTCCGGGTCCTTTTGACACCTATCGGGGATGCAGATTCCTTCTGAAGATATAGTGCATTTTCCATGCTAACTCCTTCCATAATTCTTCATGTTCAGATTTCAACATTTAAAGAATAAATGAATGACCTGAATGATTCTGTGCGTTACCGCACATATCCAATTTGGCATTTGCATCCATACCTGTCTTTCTCCGGGCCTGCTCGCTCACAATTCTTGCTACCGTCTTGCCAATCCCGATGAAAAAAGAACACCTGCTTAACACTCTTACTTGCTCTGCATCAAAATATCACTTTTTTCCCGGATAGAGTCCACCAGATCATTCCACGACTTGGCAAAAATATCAATTCCTTGCCTCTGAAGATCAGAAGCCAGCTCTTCACTCTGAATTCCTGCCTGATTAAATGCAGCGAGTACACTGCCAGCACCGCCCCCATCCACTGGCAAGATACCTTCCACTTTTCCATGATCTGAAAAAGCAAGCAACGTCTTCTCCGGCATGGTACTGATGGTATCCGGTGCCACAAGTGCTTCAATATATAATGTATCAGAAGAACCGGGATCTTTGGTCCCCGTACTTGCCCAGAGCAAGGTTTGCTGGCAGGCTCCCGAATCATATAGCTTATGCCAGCGAGCCGATTCATACAAATTCCGATAGGCTTTGTAAATATTTTTGGCAATCGCTATGGCAAGGCAATTATTCAAGCCTGGTGGCGTCTTGCCCTGAACCGCCAAATCCCAACGGCTAACAAAAACCGAAGCAACAGAGCGCACTTTAGGATCCAGACCGCTGGCAATGCGCCGCTCTATGCCGCGCATATACGCATCAGCTGCTGCCAGGTAATGCTCCTCCGAGAAAAGCAGTGTTACATTCACAGGCACTCCTGCAAAAACAACTTCTTCAATTGCGGAAGCCCCTACACGATTACCCGGAATCTTGATAAAGAAATTAGGCCGCCCCGCCTGCGTATATAACCGGATAGCCGCCTCTATGGTGCTGGCAGCAGCATCGGCCAGCAAGGGGGAAACTTCTAGCGACACCCAACCGTCCAATCCTTCACTGGCATCATAAATTGGACGAAAAAGATCGGCTGCCCGAGTTAAATCTTCCAGTGCAAGCTCGAAAAAGAGTGCCTCGCCTGATTTCCCCCCCAATGCATGAACAAGAATAGATTCGTCATAGGCATTTCCCTTATTAATGGCATTATGAAAAATCGTCGGATTTGAAGTGAGGCCGGTTACAAACAGTTGTTTTATATAACAACTTAATGTCCCGCTATTCAAAAGCTCACGTGTGATCGTGTGATATTGTCGAGCCAAATTCTTTGGCCGGAATTATGCAGGTTTCGGATTGGATTCATGATTTCTCCTGTTACACATTGATTGACTGAATAAAATCATTGCAACATGCTGGTCTTGTTACCAAAAGCAAACGAATCATTTAACAATATCCGTTTCCTCGCACTATTCCAGTTTGGGATTAAACCACCCTCCATCTGCTGCTATCAAGGTATCCGATTTTTCTGGCCCCCAGCTACCGGGATAATAGGGGATTACAGACTCATGGTATTTCAGGACCGGCTCTACTACTGCCCAAGCCGCTTCAATTGCATCCGCACGGGTGTATAGCACACTATAACCGGCCATGGCATCTGCCAGCAACCGTGCATAAGGCATATCCTCTTCCGATTGTTTGTAAAGCAAATCCAGTTCATGTTGTTCGCCAACAAACTCTTTGCCTATGCGCTTCACGCGAGCCGCAAGGGCTATTACGAAGCGTGGGGACAACTGAAAACGCAGATAATTGGCCCGGCCATTTTCAGGAGCAGAATCGGCAAACAACTTTTGAGGTGGCGGCTTCAACTGAATCAATACCTCAGCTGCTGTTGCAGCCAGAAATTTTCCAGAACGCAGATACCATGGAACCCCCGCCCAACGCCATGAATCAATAAAAAGGCGCAAAGAGCAAAACGTCTCAACATCGGAATCCTTTGCAACTCGCTGCTCATCCCGATAGCCAACATACTGGCCACGAACAATATCTTCAGGCTGCAACGGACGCATCGCCTTAAAAACTTTTGCTTTTTCAATATGGACGGCCTCGTATCCCCGGTAAGCAGGTGGCTCCATAGCGAGCAGCGCCACGATCTGGAACAGATGGTTTTGAATTACATCACGAAGGCAACCCGCGCTTTCATAAAACTCACCACGACTTTCCACTCCAAAATTTTCCGCTAGAGTGATCTGTACACTGGCCACGCAATTCCGATTCCAGATCGGCTCAAGAAAAGAATTCGCAAAGCGGAAATAGAGGATATTCATGATCGCTTCCTTGCCAAGATAGTGATCAATCCGAAAAATCGACTCTTCCGGGAACACAGATTTTGCAATATTGTTTAATTCCCGGGCAGACGCCAGATCTCGTCCGAAGGGTTTTTCCACGATAACTCTTGCATTGTCTGCCAGTCCGGATTCACCCAATCCTTTTATAACCGTAGCAAAAAGCGCGGGAGGTATCGCGAGATAATGTGCCGGCCGACGAGAATCTGCAAGCACCTGCTTGATCGCGAGATAAACACCTGGATCGTTATAATCTCCCTCCACATACCGAAGCAAAGAAAGAAAATGAATTAGCGCCTGTCTGTCATCAATCTTGCAGGAACTTTTTATTCCATCCTCGGCCCGTTGCTGAAACTGGAGAAGACTCCAGGGCTGACGAGCAACGCCAACCACAGGTTTCGAGAGAATACCTCGCTTCGCAAGTGCATATAGCGCAGGAAAGATCTTCTTGTGCACAAGATCCCCCGTTGCACCAAACAATACCAGCGCATCTGAAGAAACCAAACTGTCTGTAGCATCGAATAGCCTGCTTTTTTCTTCTCTTTCAGACATGCCAGAAAAACCGCTTGCATACCACAAAATTGACATTCGCTTTTCGTCAGCACGAAACTGGGGCTATTTTGATCAAGATATAAGGAAAGAAACCGGAAATGCCTTGTTGAGCCTGCTAAATAAAGCGATGCTCAACAAGGCGTTATCCGTTGAAACTCATGTACTCTGTAGATCCCCCTTCACCCTTGATAAGCCTGACTATACCCGGTTCACGCAGGATGCGCCCCATGAAAGAAGAGAACCTGATGAACCGGCAAACCAACTTTCACGGGAAGGTCCGTACCTTGATAATCCATTTACAAACTGTAATACATATCATACTCAACTGGATGAGTCGTCATTCTGTATCGGGTCACCTCTTCCATCTTCAATTCGATGAAAGCATCAATAAAATCATTGGAAAATACTCCACCACGGGTCAGGAATTCACGGTCCCTGTCCAGTGATTCCAAAGCCTGTTCGAGACTGGAACACACCGTTGGAATTTTTGCATCTTCTTCCGGTGGCAGGTCATATAAATTTTTGTCCGCAGGATCGCCCGGATGAATTTTATTCTGTATGCCATCCAGGCCAGCCATTAACATGGCTGTGAAGGCCAGATAAGGATTGGCCGTTGGATCTGGGAAACGTACCTCAATGCGACGTGCCTTGTCGCTCTGCACAAATGGAATTCGAATCGAGGCAGAACGATTTCTTGCAGAATAAGCCAGCTTTACCGGAGCTTCAAAACCGGGAACCAAACGTTTGTAAGAGTTGGTACCAGGATTCGTAATAGCATTGAGCGCACGGGCATGTTTGACAATTCCACCAATATAATATAATGCTGTCTCTGATAGGCCGGCATAACCATTCCCCGCGAACAGATTTTTACCACCTTTCCAGATTGACTGGTGAACATGCATGCCTGAGCCATTATCTCCAACAATAGGCTTGGGCATAAAAGTCGCTGTTTTGCCATACTGATGTGCGACATTGTGCACTACATACTTAAGCTTCTGAGTTTGATCGGCGCGGTATACCAGGGTATTAAAACGGGTACCAATTTCACATTGCCCGGCTGTCGCGACTTCATGATGATGAACCTCAACAGGGACACCGATTTCTTCCAGTATCAGACACATCGCCGATCGCATATCCTGGAGCGAATCAACCGGGGGGACCGGAAAATAGCCGCCCTTAACCGTTGGACGGTGACCGGTATTGCCACTGTCAAATTTCTCTGCAGATGACCAGGCCGCCTCTTCGGAATGAACCTTGCAGAAACAACCGGACATATCCACTTGCCAGTTTACTGAATCAAAAATGAAAAACTCCGGCTCAGGGCCGAAATAACAAGTATCGCCTATTCCAGTGGATTTTAGATACGCCTCACCACGCTTGGCTATCGAACGCGGGTCACGGTCATAACCTTTTCCATCTGCCGGTTCCACAACATCACATGTCAACACCAATGTAGTTTCATCCATGAAAGGATCCAAGAAAGCAGAAGCAGGATCGGCCATCAACTGCATGTCCGAGGACTGTATACCCTTCCAGCCAGCAATGGAAGAGCCATCAAAAGCATGACCGGCCTCGAACCAATCATCGCTATCAGTTACCACATGCGCTGGAATTGAAACATGCTGTTCTTTGCCACGGGTATCGGTAAAGCGAAGGTCAACGAATTTCACTTCGTTATCTTTAATTATCTTCAGCACATCAGCGACCGATTTTGACATAATCTTCATTCCCTTTATATAAGTAAACACCTAAATTAAAAACTGGATCATTCCATTAAATCAAGCCAAAGATAACACTCTGAATTTAAGAAGGCACCAGCTTATATTCCAGCTACTAAATAAGTATTTTGCCACATTCGCAAAGACAAGTGGATTTAATATGCTTGTTCTCTATTTTTCTGTCCGGTCTTCTTTCTTAAAAATGCGGGAACAGCATAACAAATATGCACCTCCTCTTACCGAACCGTCATGAACTACTTGTCAAATTATGGATGAACAGGATTTATTTCTGCTTTAAAATGCCATGCGCCTGTCTTCTGTAGCTTTTGCCTGGAGATTACGCATTCAATACCAATGGAGAATATTATGGGTAAAATTACCGAGATCTTGAGTACTGCACAAAAACGTGCAAAAGAAATAAATGCACCTTATGAAGGAGCTCTCCTGCCTATTGAAGCCTACGAAATACTGCAAATCGCGCCTGCAACCAAACTGATTGACGTTCGAACAAAGGCCGAACTGGAGTGGGTAGGACGCATCCCGGGGGCCGTGGAAATTGAATGGGCTTCTTATCCCGGAATGAAATTAAACGTTTATTTCCTGACTCAACTAGAACAACAAGTGGACAAAGAAGCATTGGCACTATTTATATGCCGCAGTGGCACCCGCTCCCATAACGCAGCCATAGCAGCTACCAACGCTGGTTATTCCGGAAGCTACAACGTGTTAGAAGGGTTTGAGGGTGACAAAGATGCTAACCAGCATCGCAATGTGTTAGGTGGCTGGCGTGCCCGTGGACTACCATGGGAACAAAGTTAAGCACTGACTCTATTACGTGGCCACCGACCAAATCACAACTATCACCTTACTGCCCCGCCCAGTGCGGTTCCCAGCACCACCAATCCGAAAACAATCCGATACCAGGCGAACCCGATAAAAGTATGATTGGAAATAAACTTCAGCAAGCCAGCCACGGCCAGATAGGCACTAAAGAATGCGGCAATAAAACCAACCGCAAATATCGGCAAGTCTTCGGCTGATAACAGCTGCCAATTTTTGTAAAGATCGAGAGAAACTGCCCCGAACATAGTAGGAATGGCAAGAAAGAATGAAAATTCTGTAGCTACACGGCGATTCAGCCCAAATATCATTCCTCCCATTATCGTCGCACCCGATCGGGAAATACCAGGAAACATTGCTACTGACTGGGCAAATCCAACCCTAAGTGCATCCTGCCAGCTTATGTCTTCGATATTCTCAATACGCGGATGAAAAATACGCTTCTCCACCCATAATATCACCACGCCTCCCCCGATTAATGCCACTGCGACAGTGTAGGGGTTAAACAAATAAGTTTTAATCCAATGATGAAATATCAGGCCAAGCGCAACTGCCGGCAGAAATGCCACCAACAAATTTCTGACAAAATGCCAAGCAGCAGGTTCCCGCCGCACGAAACCATTCATTACCGTCAACAACTTGGCTCGAAACTCCCAAATCACCGCCAGTATGGCACCCAACTGAATCACAATCATGAAGACTTTTCCCCTGACATCATTGAAATTGAGAAGCTCGCCCGCAATGATCAGATGTCCGGTACTGGACACAGGCAGAAACTCGGTCAACCCTTCAACAATACCAAGAATAAAGGCTGCAATAAGCGATGAAGTATCCACCATTACTAACAAATCATTCAGGAGCAGGCCACTCGGGCATAGTCTCCAAATCAGGGTGGGTTAATTTTAGCAGCGCCATGGTTCCACCGTGTACGTTGTATCCCGCAGGCACCGAAGCACAAAATTCGATATTCAAGGTCCATGCGCTCCCATTTTTAGCTACTACCCGCCCCTTCAGAACACAATCATCTGGCACACCTTCAAGGGCCTGCCTTAATTCGCCAACCGTATTCATATATTACCTCTTTCCTCTTCAACTATGGAATAAATATGGCACAGCTAAATGCTATCAGCATCAAGCATCAAACTTTTGATTTGAAAACAAATCCAATTTTTCTCCAAACTGCTGAGCAAAATTACGCATCAATTTTGCCGCCTCTTTTTCCCCAGTAGCACGCTCAAAAGTGTCAGCCATGGATAAAAAAGTCTGATGATAAAATTGACACATCTCATCTACCATCATGTCCTTAGTCCAGAAATCCATGCGCATGGTATTGTTTTCCTTAGCATCCCAAACTGAAATCATAACCCCTTTGCTGGTGCTGTGAACTTTCGCATCCGAAGCGCTCCATTCTATCTTCTCTGCTACCATATTGTTATCCAGCGAGATAACAAATTTTATTTCTGCTTTTGTCATTTTAATTCCTTAAAGAACGACTGGAAAAATTTGATTCTTTTTCCAGCCAACACGGATTTACAATCGATACAAATTCTACTGGTCTACAAATTTTCAAGATTGGTAAAGGAACCTCTGATTTTTTCACGTAATACTTCGCTAATTTCGAGTCGATATCATGATTCGATACAAATTTCGTAATTCAGACATGCCCGGCGGGACATTGTCTCGCTAGATCAGCCATTCCCTGG
>NZ_CAJNBL010000020.1 GCF_905221025.1 Candidatus Nitrotoga fabula | reverse complement strand
TCGTGGCTAAAATTATTGAGTAATCGAGCCAAAGCAGTGGGTATTTCTGGGTTGGCGGATTTCTTGATCTTTTTTTGAGATTTTAAAGGTTGTGTTTTATTTAAAAATTAGGCCAGTAGCTCAATTGGTAGAGTATCGGTCTCCAAAACCGAGGGTTGGGGGTTCGAAACCCTCCTGGCCTGCCAGTTAAATCATCAGGAAAGTCGGACAGGCTGCGCATGGCAGATAAAATTAAATTGGTTGTTGCGTTCATGCTTGTTACAGCGGGCATCGCAGGGTTTTATGCTTTGCGCGATAGTTCTGCGGTAGTAAAACTGGTTGTAATATTGGCAGGGTTTCTTTTGGCTGCTTCAGTTGTTTGGACGACTGAACCTGGAAAGCGTCTGTTTTTGTTCGGCAAAGGGGCGGTTGCGGAAGCCAAGCGGGTGGTGTGGCCATCCAGGAAAGAGACTGTGCAGACTACTGGGGTGGTGCTCTTGTTCGCAGTTGTAATGGCACTATTTCTGTGGGCAGTCGATGCGAGCTTGTTATGGATGGTTGATAAATTAATGGGGCGTGAATGATGACCAAGCGTTGGTACGTGGTTCATACGTATTCCCAGTTTGAAAAATATGTGCAGCGGATATTGCCAGAGCGCATTCAGCGAGCAGGATTGGAAGGGCAGTTCGGCCGGATTCTGGTGCCGGTGGAAGAGGTAATGGAGTTGAAGTCGGGCCAGAAAAGTATAAGCGAGCGCAAATTTTTCCCTGGGTATGTGCTCGTTGAGATGGAAATGACAGACGAAAGCTGGCATCTTGTAAAAAACACTCCAAAAGTTACTGGATTTTTAGGTGGTTCGGCAATGAAGCCGACTCCAATCAGTGAGCAAGAGGTGCAAAATATAATCCATCAGATGCAGTCCGGTGTGGAAAAGCCAAGGCCTAAGGTATTGTTTGAGATCGGAGAGGCGGTGCGTGTCAAGGAAGGCCCATTCACGGATTTTCATGGTGTAGTGGAGAATGTCAATTATGATAAAAACAAGCTGCGGGTGGCGGTAACTATTTTTGGTAGGTCCACGCCGGTTGAGCTTGATTTTGGTCAGGTCGAGAAATCTTAATTTGATGTTTTAGAAAGAGCCCCTTGCGGGCTCAGTGTTAATTTGGCTGTGGTTGCATAATAACAGGGGAGAATGCAGTTGCATTCGCTAAAACCCACTAAGGAGAGAAAATGGCAAAGAAAATTATAGGGTTGATAAAATTACAGGTTCCTGCCGGCAAGGCAAACCCTAGTCCTCCAATTGGGCCAGCTCTGGGTCAGCGTGGTCTAAACATCATGGAGTTCTGCAAGGCATTTAATGCGCAGACTCAGAATATGGAGCCTGGATTGCCGATACCGGTGGTCATTACGGCATACGCGGACAAGAGCTTCACTTTCATTATGAAAACTCCACCCGCGACAATTCTGATCAAGAAGGCGGCGGGTTTGCAGAAGGGTAGTGCAAAGCCACATTCAGAGAAAGTGGGGAAACTTACCCGCAAGCAGGCGGAAGATATTGCAACAACTAAGATGCCAGATTTAACGGCGACTGATATGGATGCAGCGGTGCGTACGATTGCCGGAAGCGCTCGTAGCATGGGAATTGTGGTGGAGGGTATTTAAAATGACTCATGTTTCTAAGCGTTATAAATCTCTGGTTGCAAAAGTTGATCGTAGCAAACAATATTCCATGAAGGAAGCATTGAATTTGGCAAAAGAAACAGCGAAAGCCAAGTTCGATGAGTCAATTGATATTGCAATTAATCTTGGAATTGACGCTCGAAAATCTGATCAGCTAGTGCGTGGGGCTGTAGTATTGCCTAGGGGAACTGGAAAGACGGTACGCATAGCCGTGTTTGCACAGGGAGGCAAGGCTGAAGAGGCTAGGTCAGCCGGCGCTGATGTGGTGGGTTTTGAAGACTTGGCGGAAAGTATCAAGGGCGGAAATATGGATTTTGATGTGGTGATCGCCTCACCCGATGCAATGAGGATTGTAGGGCAGTTGGGTCAGATCCTGGGGCCGAGAGGGCTTATGCCAAATCCGAAGGTTGGAACGGTAACCGTTGATGTGGCAGGTGCTGTAAAAAATGCAAAAGCTGGGCAGGTGCAATACCGAACAGATAAAAATGGCGTGATACAATGCACAATTGGGCGCGCATCTTTTGATTCCGAAGCGCTGGGTGAGAATCTGCTGGCGCTGGTGGATGCCTTGAATAAAGCGAGGCCGGCAGCTGCAAAAGGAGTGTATCTAAAAAAGATGTCCGTATCCAGTACTATGGGTGTGGGTATCAGAATTGATCAAACAAGTCTGTCAGGTTAGGCGGAGTGAGTTTTTGTGGAAAGTCATACAAGTTTGATTCTTGCGTTGCAATCAGTTGATTGCAACGCTTAACAGCTTTGAGCTGCTGACTTATTGGCAGATTATCAAAGACCGTAGGCATCCTGAGGATTTAATCGAAGATGCATCGCCAATGGCAAGCTTGATGCCGGCGATCTGTTATCTGGCACCTACGTAGATGGTGTGCCCTCAAGTTGGAAGTATATAGTATTCCTCTGGCTTAAGGACGCAATTATTAACGCGAAGCGCACTGGGCTTTGCTCGGTGTCTCAATTAATAGAGGGAGATGGATTTGGGTCTAAATCTGCAAGAAAAGCAAGACATAGTAGCTGAAGTCAATGCGCAGGTGATGCAGGCTCAGACGATAGTTTTGGCTGAGTATCGCGGCATTGCGGTAAGTGACATGACCAAGTTGCGTGCAAATGCGCGTAATTCAGGCGTGTATTTTCGTGTATTGAAAAATACACTGGCACGACGGGCTGTTAATGGGACTCCATTCGAAGCCTTGGCTGAGAAAATGGTCGGGCCACTGGTGTATAGCATCAGCGCTGATCCAGTTGCAGCAGCAAAAGTTGTGCATGAATTTGCCAAGACAAACGGTAAGCTGGCAATTAAGGCCGGAGCAATGGCTGGATCGTTGATGTCTGCTGAACAGGTAGCTGAGTTGGCTGCAATTCCAAGTAGGAATGAATTGATTGCGCGCTTGATGGCAACTATGAATGCTGCAACCAGCACATTTGTACGAGGTCTGGCTGCTATCCGCGATAAGAAGGAAGCCGAAACGGCTGCCGCTTGAGATTCCTGTCAAACTTTCGAATTAAATATTTAGGAGAGCAACATGGCTGTAAGCAAGGATGATATTTTAGAAGCAATTGCGCAAATGACTGTGTTGGAGCTGTCTGCGCTGATTAAAGAAATGGAAGAGAAATTCGGTGTATCGGCAGCGGCTGTTGCGGTTGCTGCGCCAACTGCGGCTGCATCGCCAGCTGCAGCTGAGCAAACAGAATTTACTGTTGTTTTAAGTTCAGCTGGTGCTAGCAAGGTGAACGTAATTAAAGTGGTGCGTGCGATTACTGGTCTTGGCTTGAAAGAGGCGAAAGATTTAGTAGATGGTGCCCCCAAGACAGTCAAAGAAGGTATTAGCAAAGCGGATGCAGATTCAATTGCGAAGCAATTGATTGAGGCTGGTGCAACTGCAGAAATCAAGTAAATTCAATATATGGCAAAAGGCTGACGGTAACCCGCCAGCCTTTTGCCGTTTTAAAAAGATAATGGACAGTAAACAATAATACGTTTCCTGTTCCTTATTTTTTTCCTCGGTCGTGGAGATATCATGAGTTATTCTTTTACTGAAAAAAAACGTATTCGTAAAAGTTTTGCGAAGCGTATCGGTGCATTGCCGATACCTTTTTTGCTTTCCACGCAATTGGAGTCGTATAGTGCATTTCTTCAGGCAAATGTTTCGCCTGAACAGCGCATCAATGATGGTTTGCAGGCTGCATTTCAATCGATATTCCCAATCGAGAGCCATAATAAATATGCCCGCCTTGATTTTGTTGGATATAACCTGGGAATTCCGCCGTTTGATGTGAAAGAATGCCAGCAGCGTGGTCTTACTTATGCCTCTCCGATACGCGCTCGTGTCCGCCTCACACTGTTTGACAAAGATGTTTCTAAGCCTACAGTCATCAAAGAGGTGAAAGAGCAAGAAGTATACATGGGTGAAATCCCCCTCATGACCGATACTGGCTCCTTCATTATCAATGGTACCGAACGTGTAATCGTATCTCAATTGCACCGTTCGCCGGGTGTGTTTTTTGAGCATGACCGTGGTAAAACGCATAGTTCTGGGAAATTGCTATTTTCTGCACGGATCATCCCATATCGTGGATCCTGGTTGGATTTTGAGTTCGATGCCAAGGATTATGTTTATTTCCGTATTGATCGTCGTCGCAAAATGCCGGTTACGATCTTATTGAAGTCGTTAGGTTATACACCAGAACAGATTCTTGAGACATTTTTTGAATTTGACACGTTCCATCTGGGTAAAAAAGGCATTCAGTTTGAGGTGGTGCCTGAACGACTCAGAGGAGATGTGGCACGATTCGATATTCTGGATAAGAATGGAGCAGTCATTGTCGCTAGTGGCAAGCGTATTACCGTGCGTCATATACGCCAGATGCACGAGGCTGGGATTGATAAGTTGGCGGTTGGAGAAGACTTTTTATACGAACGTGTGTTGGCGCAAAATGTAATAGATCGGGAGACCGGGGAGATAATCGCTAATGCCAATGATGAAATAACAGAAACTCTGCTGGCAAAGTTGCAGGCGGCTGGAGAGAAAAAAATCCGCACCCTGTACACTAATAACCTGGATCAGGGAGGGTATATTTCCCAGACCCTGCGTATTGACGAAACCGTTGATCAATGGTCAGCACGAGTTGCAATTTATCGCATGATCCGACCCGGAGAACCGCCCACTGAAGAGGCAGTGGAAAGTCTTTTTAACGGATTGTTTTTTTCTGAGGAGCGCTACAATTTATCCACTGTAGGCCGTATGAAATTCAACCGTCGTATTGGTTTAGATGAATTGACAGGACAGCTAACTCTGTCCCGAGAGGATATTGTCGCAGTAATCAGGATTATGGTTGATTTGCGCAATGGCCGCGGAGAAATTGATGATATAGATCATCTTGGTAACAGACGGGTACGTGCGGTTGGAGAACTGGCAGAAAATCAGTTCCGTACCGGGTTGGCACGTGTGGAACGTGCGGTGAAGGAACGTTTGGGCCAGGCAGAAACAGACAACCTGATGCCTCATGATTTGATTAACGCTAAGCCAATATCTGCGGCGATCAAGGAGTTTTTCGGGTCGAGTCAACTATCGCAATTTATGGATCAAACTAATCCCTTGTCCGAGGTGACGCACAAGCGGCGTATTTCGGCACTGGGTCCTGGCGGCTTGACCCGTGAACGCGCAGGTTTTGAGGTGCGTGATGTTCACCCGACACATTATGGTCGGTTGTGTCCTATTGAAACACCTGAAGGGCCAAATATTGGTTTGATCAACTCACTGGCGCTTTATTCGCGTATTAATAATTATGGATTCATTGAAACACCGTACCGTCATGTAAACAAAGGTAAGGCGACAGATGAAGTGAAATATTTGTCCGCGATCGAGGAAGGCAAGTTTACGATTGCTCAAGCAAACGCCGAGCTGGACAGTAAAGGAAAATTTACCAGCGACGTGATTTCATCCCGTCAGCACAATGAGTTTGTGCTTGCTTCTCCGGAAGATATTGAATACATGGATGTGGCACCAGCCCAGGTGGTGTCGGTGGCAGCGGCCTTGATTCCCTTTTTGGAACACGATGATGCAAACCGGGCTTTGATGGGGGCCAATATGCAGCGTCAGGCTGTGCCTTGTCTGCGAGCAGAAAAAGCGCTGGTTGGGACTGGAGTTGAACGTACTGTAGCAGTCGATTCGGGTACGACAGTTCAGGCAACGCGAGGAGGGCGGATTGATTATGTTGATGCAGGGCGTATTGTGGTGCGCGTAAATGATGATGAAACTTCACACGATGAAGTTGGTGTCGACATTTACAATCTTACCAAATATACCCGTTCGAATCAGAATACAAACATCAATCAACGTCCTTTGGTCAGAATGGGGGATTGGATTACAAAGGGAGATGTAATTGCCGATGGTGCGTCCACTGATATGGGCGAACTGGCGCTAGGGCAAAATATGCTGGTGGCATTCATGCCGTGGAATGGCTACAACTATGAGGATTCGATACTGATTTCCGAACGGGTGGTGGCAGAGGATCGTTTTACCTCTATTCATATTGAGGAACTTACTGTAGTGGCTCGGGATACCAAGCTTGGTTCTGAAGAAATTACTCGTGATATACCGAATTTGTCCGAAGGGCAAATGGCTCGTTTGGATGAGTGTGGCATCGTACATATTGGTGCTGAAGTTGGGGTGGGTGACGTGTTAGTGGGTAAGGTTACACCCAAGGGAGAAACGCAGCTGACCCCGGAAGAAAAACTGTTGCGTGCCATTTTTGGGGAGAAGGCATCCGATGTCAAGGATACCAGCTTGCGTGTGCCGGCTGGAATTTCCGGGACCGTGATAGATGTGCAGGTGTTCACCCGGGAGGGGTTGCAGCGTGATCAGCGGGCGCAGCAAATTATTGATGATGAATTAAAGCGCTACAAGAAGGACTTGGCCGACCAGATGCGTATTGTCGAGGAAGATGTTTTCACCAGACTGGGCAAGATGCTAATAGGAAAGGTCGCGAATGGCGGGCCGAAGAGATTGGCTAAGGGTACCAAGTTGGCGAATGATTATTTAACTAGCATTGAGCGTCACCAGTGGTTTGATATCCGTCTGAGCGATGAAGATGCAGCTATACAGTTGGAACAGGTAAAAGACAGTCTGGCCCAGAAGCGCTTGGAATTTGATGCCGCATTTGAATTGAAGAAGCGTAACCTGACGCAGGGAGACGAGCTTCAGGTTGGCGTGCAAAAAATGGTCAAGGTGTATGTGGCGGTGAAACGCCGTTTACAGCCCGGGGATAAAATGGCAGGACGTCATGGAAATAAAGGGGTAGTTTCGCGAATTGTACCTGTTGAAGATATGCCATGCATGGCAGATGGAACTCCTGTCGACATTGTGCTGAATCCGCTGGGCGTTCCTTCACGCATGAATGTGGGGCAGATACTGGAAACTCATCTTGGATGGGCAGCCAAAGGCTTGGGACACAAGATACAGAAAATGTTGGAGGATCAAGTTGAAGTTGAAAAGTTACGAGCATTCCTTGGCAAGATATATTTGAATGATCAGGCTGCGGAAGTTGCTTTGTTCAATGATGAAGAGGTGCTTGAGTTATGTCGAAATCTGAGCGGTGGTGTTCCGTTTGCTACCCCGGTCTTTGATGGTGCAACTGAACACGAAATAAGGGATATGTTAGATTTAGCTGGTTTGCCGCGTTCCGGGCAGATAACTCTTTATGATGGGCGCACTGGAACTGCATTTGATCGACCAGTTACAGTCGGATTTATGCATGTCTTGAAATTAAATCACTTGGTGGATGACAAGATGCATGCCCGTTCCACGGGGCCGTACAGTTTAGTTACCCAGCAACCATTAGGCGGCAAGGCGCAGTTTGGTGGCCAGCGTTTCGGGGAAATGGAGGTCTGGGCTTTAGAGGCGTATGGTGCGGCTTATACACTTCAGGAGATGCTTACTGTGAAATCAGACGATGTTTCCGGACGTACTAAAATTTATGAAAGCATTGTTAAAGGTGATCACAAGATAGATGCCAGTATGCCGGAGTCGTTTAATGTGCTGACCAAGGAAATCCGTTCATTGGGTATTGATATCGATCTTGTTCGCCATAGAGAGTAGGGGGTACTGCGCAATGCGCATCACTCGTAATGGGTTTGCTGTATGCACCCAATATACCTGCCGAATATTTAGGAGTTACATATGAAAGCATTGCTGGATTTGTTCAGGCAAGTAACGCAAAGGGAGGAGTTTGACGCGATTAAGATCGGTTTGGCTTCCCCGGAGAAAATTCGTTCTTGGTCATATGGCGAAGTGAAGAAGCCGGAAACGATCAACTATCGAACTTTTAAACCTGAGCGTGATGGTTTGTTCTGCGCCAAGATTTTTGGCCCGACCAAGGATTATGAATGCTTGTGCGGTAAATATAAGCGCCTAAAGCATCGCGGGGTGATTTGCGAAAAATGTGGTGTCGAAGTTACGTTGTCCAAGGTACGACGTGAAAGAATGGGTCATATCGAGTTGGCCAGCCCGGTAGCGCATATATGGTTTCTGAAATCCTTGCCCTCGCGGCTGGGGATGGTGTTGGATATGACACTGCGCGATATTGAGCGCGTGTTGTATTTTGAAGCCTATGTGGTGACAGATCCCGGGATGTCTATGCTTGAGCGTGGTCAGCTACTCTCTGAAGATGATTATTTAACCAGACTGGAAGAGTATGGGGACGAATTTTCAGCAGTAATGGGAGCAGAGGGCATACGAGCATTATTGCATGCGTTGGATGTGCCATCTGAGGTGGAAAAATTGCGCGCCGAGCTTGATTCAACCACTTCTGAAACCAAAATTAAAAAATATGCAAAACGGCTAAAGATACTTGAGGCATTTTTGGCTTCTGGCATTAAGCCAGAGTGGATGATAATGCAAGTATTGCCCGTACTTCCTCCAGAACTCCGTCCTTTGGTGCCATTGGACGGAGGGCGCTTTGCAACCTCTGATCTGAACGATCTATATCGGCGTGTAATCAATCGGAATAACCGGTTAAAGCGCCTTTTGGAATTGAAGGCCCCGGAAATCATTGTTCGCAATGAAAAAAGAATGTTGCAGGAAGCGATTGACTCATTGCTGGATAATGGACGTCGCGGGAAGGCGATGACCGGAGCGAATAAGCGACCGCTGAAATCTCTTGCCGATATGATTAAAGGTAAAGGAGGCCGATTCCGTCAAAATTTGTTAGGGAAGCGGGTAGATTATTCGGGTCGTTCAGTGATTGTGGTAGGACCACAGCTAAAATTGCATCAATGTGGTTTGCCAAAAAAAATGGCGCTTGAATTATTCAAGCCGTTCATTTTCCATAAACTGGAAGTTCTCGGGCTGGCTACTACCATTAAGGCGGGTAAAAAAATGGTAGAAGCAGAGGAGCCGGTGGTTTGGGATATCTTGGAAGATGTAATCAGGGAACACCCTGTTTTGCTCAACCGAGCACCTACTCTGCACCGACTGGGAATCCAGGCTTTTGAGCCAATCTTGATTGAGGGTAAGGCAATCCAGCTGCATCCGTTGGTTTGTACGGCTTTTAATGCTGACTTCGACGGTGACCAGATGGCAGTCCATGTACCACTTTCACTTGAAGCGCAAATGGAGTGCCGGACGTTAATGCTTGCATCCAATAATGTGTTATCCGCTGCCAATGGTGAGCCGATCATCGTCCCATCGCAGGATATAGTACTCGGGTTGTATTACATGACGCGGGAAAAGATCGGGGTAACGGGTGAAGGCATGTTGTTTGCAGATGTGTCAGAGGTGATGCGCGCTTATGAATCAGGTAGCGTTGATCTTCATGCCAGAGTAGTGGCTCGTATCGAAGAAGAATGCCTGGATGAGAATAATCAGCTACAGAAAAAACATACACGATATGAGACAACGGTGGGGCGCGCGATCCTCTCCAGTCTGTTGCCGCCCGGTTTGCCATTTAGTTTGATCAACAAAGCATTAAAGAAAAAGGAAATATCCCGTTTGATCAATACGAGTTTCAGTCGCTGCGGCCTGCATAATACTGTAATTATGGCGGATAGATTGATGACGATGGGCTTTACCTTTGCAACTCGGGCGGGCATTTCAATTTGCCTGGATGACATGCTGGTTCCGCCGCAAAAAGATGAGTTAATCGATACAGCCGGGAAAGAGGTGCGAGAAATTGATGTGCAATACACTTCAGGATTGGTAACTCAAGGTGAACGTTACAACAAGGTTGTGGATATTTGGGGGCGTACTGGTGATCTGGTTGCGAAAGCGATGATGGATCAGCTGGGTAGTGAACCTGTGGTTGACCGTGTTAGTGGAAACCAGCTTCTTGATAAGAATGGTAAAGCAGTCATGCAGGAGTCATTCAACTCCATCTATATGATGGCAGATTCGGGTGCCCGTGGTTCTGCTGCTCAGATCCGACAATTGGCCGGAATGCGTGGACTGATGGCGAAACCAGATGGATCCATCATAGAAACCCCGATTACCGCAAATTTCCGTGAGGGGTTGAATATGCTGCAATATTTTATTTCTACCCATGGAGCCAGAAAAGGTTTGGCCGATACTGCGTTAAAAACTGCTAATTCGGGTTACCTTACGCGTCGTCTGGTAGATGTAACTCAGGATTTGGTAGTGGCTGAGGAAGATTGCGGGACTGTAAACGGTGCTGCATTAAAAGCGTTGGTTGAAGGCGGTGAGGTAATTGAAGCTTTACGAGAACGCATACTAGGTCGTGTGACTAGCAAGGATATTGTCAACCCGATAACCAGCGAAACTTTATACGAGGCAGGCACACTCCTCGATGAAGACATGGTAGAGAAGATCGAATCACTGGGAGTGGATGAGGTTCACGTGAGAACCCCGCTGACATGCGAAACCCGTTATGGTTTGTGTGCCAGATGCTACGGCCGCGATTTGGGTAGAGGAGGTCCTGTGACTGTTGGTGAAGCGGTGGGTGTTATTGCTGCCCAGTCTATTGGCGAACCAGGAACCCAGTTAACTATGCGCACGTTCCATATTGGAGGTGCTGCATCTCGTACAGTGGTGGCCAGCCAAGTGGAAGGCAAGTCCAATGGTTATGTGAGATACAGCGCAAACATGCGCACTGTCAGCAATACTAAAGGTGAACTGGTGGTTGTGGCGCGTAGTGGCGAGGTTATTATTGCGGATGATCATGGGCGTGAACGCGAGCGTCACAAGGTACCATACGGTGCGATATTGACTGTAGCGGAAGGGAATCCCGTTCGTGCAGGTGAAATTTTGGCTTCATGGGATCCGCACACCCGTCCTATTGTTACAGAATACGCTGGTCGTGTCCGTTTCGAGAATGTAAAAGAAGGCGTGACTGTAACCAGAGAGATTGATGAAGTAACGGGTTTGTCTACATTGGTGGTGGATCCAAAGCTTGCAGGTACCCAGGGCAAGGGTGTTTTACGACCATTGGTACGTTTGCTTGATGAAGACGGAAACGAGATCAAGATTGCAGGCACCGATTTACCAATTTCTGTTACTTTCCAGACGGGTTGTATTATTACTGTGGAGGACGGGCAGAACGTTGGCGTAGGGGATGTGCTGGCACGTATACCGCAGGAAAGCAGCAAGACACGGGATATTACCGGGGGTCTTCCGCGAGTGGCGGAGCTTTTTGAGGCGCGCTCACCTAAAAATGCAGGGATGCTGGCGGAGGTCACTGGGACAGCCTCGTTTGGCAAGGACACAAAAGGGAAGCAACGCCTGGTAATTACGGATTTGGATGGCGTACCTCATGAGTTTTTGATTGCCAAGGATAAGCATGTGCTCGTGCACGATGGGCAGATGGTGACCAAAGGGGAGATGATAGTTGATGGCCCGCGCGACCCGCATGACATCCTTCGTCTGCTTGGAGTGGCAGCCTTGGCACGTTATATTGCGGATGAAGTTCAGGATGTATATCGTTTGCAGGGTGTAAAAATAAATGATAGACATATTGAAGTAATCGTACGACAAATGCTACGCAGAGTGCAGATTGTGGATGCGGGTGATACCAGGTTCATACCAAAAGAGCAGGTGGAACGCGCAGAAGTGCTACAAGAAAACGAGCGTGTCGGGAAAGAAGGAAAGCAGCCGGCAACCTATGAATATATCTTGTTGGGGATTACCAAGGCTTCATTGTCCACCGATTCGTTTATTTCTGCAGCATCCTTCCAGGAAACTACACGCGTGTTAACTGAGGCAGCGATCATGGGCAAGAGTGATGAACTGCGAGGACTGAAGGAAAATGTCATCGTGGGTCGACTGATTCCGGCGGGTACCGGCTTGGCTTATCATAATGCACGAAAACGGCAACGAATGAGCTATGTGCCGTCAATGCCGGGTGACGCAGAGCAAATAGAAGCAAGGCAGGATAATCAGTTTGCTTGACATACGGGGAAATCCTACATAGAATGCGCGGTCATTTTGTCTGGCCGTGCGCCCGGATGCCAGGTTACAGATGCGGATATTTATATTATTGATACATCAGACTTCTTAGGATAATTAACACAATGCCAACCATCAACCAACTAGTGCGCAAGCCACGTGCTGCTGAGCCTTTGAAAAGTAAAGTACCTGCCTTGGGTGGCAGTCCACAAAAACGCGGGGTTTGTACCCGGGTGTATACAACTACACCAAAGAAGCCAAACTCTGCCTTGCGTAAGGTGGCCAAGGTTCGTCTGACAAATGGATTTGAGGTAATTTCATACATTGGCGGTGAGGGTCATAATTTGCAGGAACACTCTGTTGTGCTTATACGGGGTGGTCGCGTAAAGGATTTACCTGGGGTTCGTTATCACATGGTTCGAGGCAGTCTGGATACCGCTGGGGTTAAAGATCGCAAGCAGTCCCGGTCGAAGTATGGAGCCAAGCGCCCAAAGAAAGCTTGATTCGAGATCAAGCCTGCAGCTTATAAATTACCAGTTTTTAAATTACCCAGATAATATGAGGTTTTAGCTATGCCCAGACGTAGAGAAGTTCCCAAGCGAGAAGTTCTGCCGGATCCTAAATATGGCAACCAAGATCTTTCCAAGTTCGTTAATGTCTTGATGACGGCTGGAAAAAAATCTGTCGCTGAGCGCATCCTGTATGGCGCGCTGCAACAAGTTGAAAAGAAAAGTGGAAAAGATCCAATTGAGGTTTTTAACCTTGCGCTGGCAAATGTCAAGCCCCAGGTTGAGGTAAAAAGTCGTCGTGTAGGGGGTGCGAACTATCAGGTTCCAGTTGAAGTCAGGCCCTCGCGCCGCATGGCTTTGGCAATGCGCTGGCTCAAGGATTTTGCCCGCAAACGGGGTGAGAAATCTATGGGTATGCGCTTGGCTGGGGAGTTGCTGGATGCATCGGAAAGCCGTGGTGGTGCAGTTAAAAAGCGCGAAGAGGTTCATCGCATGGCGGAAGCGAACAAGGCATTTTCTCATTTCCGTTTTTAGAAATTTTTTCGCTGTTTGTGAAAGTAATATAAATTTTGGGTAACTACAGTGGCACGCAAAACATCAATCGAACGATATAGAAATATCGGAATCAGCGCACATATAGACGCCGGAAAAACGACGACCACGGAGCGCGTATTATTTTACACGGGTGTATCGCATAAGCTTGGCGAGGTTCACGACGGCGCTGCAACCATGGACTGGATGGAGCAGGAGCAGGAACGGGGTATTACCATTACCTCGGCTGCAACAACTTGCTACTGGAAAGGGATGGATTCAAGCAAACCGGAACATCGAATCAATATCATAGATACTCCAGGTCACGTTGACTTCACGATTGAGGTGGAGCGTTCAATGAGAGTTCTGGATGGTGCCTGCATGGTTTATTGTGCTGTGGGAGGGGTGCAGCCTCAATCTGAAACGGTATGGCGCCAAGCCAATAAATATCATGTTCCGCGTCTTGCGTTTGTAAACAAAATGGATCGTTCTGGAGCGAACTTTCTGAAAGTTTACGAGCAAATGCGTACACGGTTGCGTGCCAACGTAGTGCCGATTCAATTGCCTATTGGTGCAGAGGAAAAATTCGAAGGGGTGGTAGATCTTGTTCGAATGAAAGCAATCTACTGGGATGATGCATCGCAGGGCATGAAGTTTGAGTTGCGTGATATCCCGGAAAATATGCTGTCGGAAGCGCAGAATTGGCGAGAAAAGATGGTGGAAAGCGCCGCAGAAGCAAACGAAGATATGATGAACAAGTATCTCGAGGAGGGGGATCTATCGGAATCCGAGATACGGCAATGCCTGCGCATGCGAACCATTGCCAGTGAAATCGTACCGATGCTGTGTGGGTCAGCCTTTAAAAATAAAGGGGTCCAGGCCATGCTTGATGCGGTTGTGGACTATCTGCCTGCGCCTACAGACATTCCTGCGGTTCGCGGCGAAACGGACAGTGGTGAATCTGATGTGCGCAAGGCCGATGATGATGAGCCTTTTTCTGCATTGGCGTTCAAGATTATGGCCGATCCTTTTGTGGGTCAGTTGATATTCTTCCGGGTATATTCGGGCCAGATGAAGGCAGGGGATACGATCCTGAATCCAATCAAAGGAAAAAAAGAGCGTATCGGTCGGATTCTTCTGATGCATGCAAATGAGCGTGAGGAAATCAAAGAGGTGCATGCAGGTGATATCGCAGCGGCAGTCGGGTTAAAAGAGGCAACAACAGGCGATACCTTATGCGATCCTGCGCATTCGATTACGCTAGAGCGGATGGTGTTTCCGGAGCCTGTAATTCATATCGCGGTGGAACCCAAAACCAAGGCAGATCAGGAAAAGATGGGGATGGCTCTAAATCGGCTCGCGAAGGAAGATCCTTCATTCCGGGTGCAAACTGACATGGAGTCGGGGCAGACGATTATTTCCGGTATGGGAGAGTTGCACCTTGAGGTTCTGGTTGAACGGATGAAACGAGAGTTTGGCGTGGAGGCAAATGTCGGGGCGCCACAGGTGGCATATCGCGAAGCGATCCGGAAGCCAGTGGAGGTGGAAGGTAAATTTGTAAAGCAATCTGGCGGTCGTGGTCAGTATGGTCATGTGTGGCTGAAAATGGAGCCGAATGAGGCGGGCGGTGGTTTTGAATTTATAGACGCGATAAAGGGCGGAACTGTTCCGCGTGAATTTATCCCTGCCGTGCAAAAGGGTCTGGAAGACACGCTTCCTAACGGGGTTCTGGCTGGCTTCCCGGTTGTTGATGTCAAGGTTACTTTGTTTGATGGTTCATATCATGATGTGGATTCAAACGAAAATGCCTTCAAAATGGCAGCATCAATGGCGTTTAAGGATGGAATGCGTAAAGCGAATCCAGTTCTTTTGGAGCCAATGATGTCGGTAGAGGTGGAAACGCCGGAAGATTATACCGGAACTGTAATGGGTGATCTTTCGTCCCGTCGAGGAATGGTTCAGGGCATGGAGGATATGCCCGGTGGAGGGAAGATCGTGAAGGCGGAAGTGCCGCTGGCTGAGATGTTCGGCTATTCTACCGCATTGCGTTCTGCTACCCAGGGCAGGGCAACCTATACCATGGAATTTAAGCACTATACCGAGGCGCCAAGGAATGTGGCTGAAGCGGTAATGAGTAGCAGAAAATAAATTCAGGTATGGAATGTGCGGTCAAAATATACAAGGAATTCTAAATCATGGCAAAGAGTAAATTTG
>NZ_CAJNBL010000019.1 GCF_905221025.1 Candidatus Nitrotoga fabula | reverse complement strand
CTGCGATGTTCCTGCACCATGCGGACTGCGCGTTCTTTTACTTCAGGGGAGTATTTGTTTGATTTATTCATGGCTCTATTCTCTCAAGAATTAGAGCCTCCTCAAAACCCGGGGCGATTCAGGCCAGCAGTTGCCCCCTTTTAACCAGCGCTCCTTCTTCAACCAGGATCTCGGCGATCCGGTCATTTCCGTTGAACGGAACTGATGCCTGGCGAAAGTCAATGTTGCCGTAGAGGGTAAGTACGCCGTCCGTAACGGGTCGGTGGCTATACCAAAACGCTCCGCCGCTAGCGACAGCCAGGACAAGAAGAGCGGAAACAAGGAGTTGGGTTTTCTTTTTCATGTGGAGTAACCCCGCTTATCCGGACGGTTTAAGGAACTTCAGCAGGGTATGAAATCTTACGTTTGGTGCAAGGATTTTTTATTTTTGATTATTCTTTCAAGTGGTTATGAAATTGTTGGCTGATGCTGCCGTGCCGTCAATGCGGATTATGCCAAGATTCAATCCATGCAAAGGCAGCATGGCGTTTTCCTGTTATTAACTTCCATGAACGACGATCAATAAGTTCGCACCCAATGTTTCATGCCTGACTTCACCAATCCAATCATCTGCTGATGAAATTCCGGCGCGCAGGTAGCCTTGTTTTGACCCATGTAAATCCATTTTCATGGAACACTATAGAACATGAATGTGTCCAGTCAAGCGGGACAACTCCAAAGTTTAAAATATCCAATGATCATATCTATAATGAGGCAAGGTCAACCCAGTATTTCCTTTTAGCAGATTTCGGTGTTTTCTAATGTACAATACTCAGCATAAGGTTAGGTTATTAGCAGGTGCAGATCCGAATTTTTGCCATGGAAAGATGGAGTTGCAGCGTATCCTTTGGTGGAATTATTTCCTGGCTCATGCAAATCCTGTTTTTATAGGGTTTGGTTTGTGCGCTAGCGCACAGGCGCAACAAGTCAGTCGCAATACTGTGCATTCCGTAGGGGCAGTCTGCCATGCCATCATTCAGCTCAAACGGGAAAACTCATGAGTTAATTCACAGGGGGAGGCTCCAATGAACTGGGATCGTGTCGAAGCTCATTGGAAACAGTTCCAGGGTAATATCTAAAGAGCAGTGGGGCGCAAGTTTACCTGAGCAAAATTAGGTTCATAAAAAAATAGGGGATGGGTGCGGGTACAAGCGTCTATCCGTTTCCGACGTAAAAAAATCCTGATACATTTCCAGGTTCCATCATGAGCGGTTGAGTAAACGAAACAAAAAAATAAGGGTAAAGATAAGTCAGGTGGAATTTTTCATGGCGGTAGAGGTTAAACTATAAAGAGGATGTTAAAAATGAGTACGATACAAAAAATAGCAGTAAATGTTGCGGCAGTTACCCTGCTGTTTGGTCTGGCTGGGTGCTCCGGGATGTCCAAGCAGGATAAGAGTACCGTGATCGGCGCTGGTGTTGGCGCAGCGGGCGGCGCCGTCCTGACCGGGGGCAGCGCTATCGGCACGGTGGGTGGAGCAGTAGTCGGTGGTGTTGTTGGCCATGAGGTCGGAAAAAAATAACCAGTTCTGAAAGTTCAGATTTGATCAATCTCTCCCGTATGGGTTTTCCCCATACCGGGAGCAGGTTGGATGGGGATTACATGTAACCAGTGAACTCTTCTCGTTATTTTCGGCCTTTAAAATGGCAGGGCGGATTCAACCTCTCCTGGCTTTAACCGGTGCTTGTTTAGCCAAAACCTGTCTTATCAATATTTAGATTAGAATAGACCGCGGAACGCTTCTGCACTTGCAGATTAAGTGGCAGCGTCATTTTTGTCAAAATATCTCACTTGAGTTTTTCATGAGCGCTAGCTATGCCGGTTTTCAGGTCATCCCAGATTGTTTCAGCTTTTCCTTTAACCTGCTCCCATGCTTCGCCCCCGGCATTTGCCAGTTCTTCCATTTTTTCAGATGCTGCGCGTTGTTTGGCTCGCAATTCCTGGATTTCCCTGGCGTGCTTCACCTTAATGTCGGCTCCGACGTTTTCCATCTTGGCTTCCAGTAAATCAATCTGGGCACCCCATTCTTTCAGTTGGGCAGCCAATTTTTTCTTATATGCATCTTGAAGTTCCATTTTTTTTCCAATCTGGTCAGTAATCAATTGTTTTCATTTGGCTGGTTTTAGCACCAGGCGATTTTCAATATCCTTTACACCAGCCACTGCGCCAGCCAGGGATTCAGCCCGATCGCTATTTTGCTCAGAATCGACTGATCCGCTCAGTGTCACTACGCCCTTGTCGGTATCAACACTGATTTGCAGCGTTTTTAGCCCGGGCTCGGCAAAAATGGCTGCTTTGACTTTGGCCGTGATTTCGGCATCATTGACGGCGGCGGCGATTTTTTCGGTGGTTTCCCCCATTTTTTCTCCGGCTTCATCAGTTACCGTGTCTATTTTTTTACCGACGCTCTCTGCAGGCCCCGGCTTTTCGCATGCGATGAGTCCCAATGCCAGTAATGTCGAAACACTGATTAATTTTAAATTCTTAACAATATTCATTTTAGTTTCCTTTCATGAAGATCTTCATTTTCCAAAATAAATCAACACACAAACAAACACACAAACGGCCTGCCATAACGAAGTGAGCCAGCTCAGCCCAAGAAACTCTTAACCAGGGCATTCGATCAGCCATCCCATTTGGTTTGTCCAAAAGATGACAACCAAATAGTTGGGTATTAAGTGAGCTGGATTCGCGAACCTGTTCCTCGGTTAGTTTTACATGACTTCTCGACAAATCTGGTAAATCATTCCAGCTGATTCGCCAGTTAGCGCTGGTTATAAAGCACAGCAAAAATAACTTACTTTGCCAGTAATAACCGTATCTTCAATATATTTTCCAGTTTCTGCTTGAGTTCGGGTGGATGTGTAACCAAGGAAAGAAACTAGCACCCATGTACAAAAAAAGTGGTAAAACGCTGAATGGCTATGTTCATGGTAAATACTCATTAAGTGTATACAACATCATGATTAAATTTAACAATGCCTTTTTAAGTCGGGTACGATAGCAACGATGGGACAGCTGCATGTGTCTTCAAAATTTCAGCAGACCCTATTAAAATCTGATCAATCCGATGCCGATTGCAGTTTATACGCATAATTGCTCATATATTCATAATGCTCTGTGCGTTATCGCACATAACAAAATATTTGAATAAAAACTTTAAACGAAATAATATGAAGAATATTCAGGGTGCCACTGCTGATGCCTAATTATGATCCCAGATAAATAAAGTGCGACAGCGCACAGACAGTTATGTTTGTTACGATTAGCTTTCAACCATTAAACCAGGAGGAATCATGAAAACATCACGAACAGTCATCGCAATTTTTATCGGAATGGCAGCCCTGACCAGCGGCTGCGGGAATACGGGTGGCTCACTGTTCCCATCCTCATCCCCGGCATCAACCCAGGCCTCGACGGTATCCGGAATAACTTACGGCAAGATTGACGCAATCGAAAGGACAACCCAGGAAATCGACGGCATCGCCGGTACCGGTGTAGGCACAGGTGCCGTTATTGGTGGCGTCGTGGGCGGCGTTCTTGGACATCAGGTAGGCAGCGGAACCGGACAGGACATCGCGACTGTGGCCGGTGTTGTAGGGGGTGCAATGGCGGGCCACCAGATAGAAAAGAGCAGGAAGCAAGGCCAGGATGGATATCGTATTCGGGTGCGGCTTGACAACGGGCAAGATCAGACCGTGACGCAGGCTACCGTAGGCGATTTGCGCGTCGGTGACCGGGTTCGCATTGAGAACAACACTGTCTATCGCCAGTAATCAGTTCCGGGCATTTCGAAATTCCCTGTTGCCTTCGTTCAAGGAAAGTCACATGAAACCGTATAACATAATTCAGGTTATTGGTGTTTTTTCTGATTGTATTCAACCCGGTAGCCGCTTATAGTGCGGATCCTCCTCCGGCATTCATCCAGGGTTTCGAGACCGATACGTCTGGCTGGTTTCCGCGAGATGATGCGAATGTGGGCCGCGTTCCGTCTGGAGACCAGAGCCTTTCCTATAACAGCGGCACAACCAGCCAGTATGGGGATGGCCCGGTCAACGCGGCCACGGGAAGCTACTTTGGCCGTGTTACATCCGCCGTTTCTGCCTCGGGTGATCCAGCAACAGGCAGCTGCATACTCGAATCCGTTCCAGGAGGGGATGCGCTGCTTTGCACGGGGCCGTTTACCTATTTTGGCATCAAACCGTCCCCTGCAGACCCATATCCTGCCCACCCGTTTCCTCCTGGTGGTTACACGACCCAGGTAGATATTTATCTGGACCAGAATTATGCTGGTCGTCATCAGGATTGCGGGGTGTTCGGGCCTTGTACCCCTCTTTCTGATCCACCTGTTTTAAATCCTGCCTGCGACACAGATCCAAACGGGATTAATTGTGAGGGTTCGCGCTTTAATTGGACGGTAGGGGTCAGCAGACCAGATGCCTCGTTCCTGCAGGATTATGTATTCAGCGTAGGACTGCTCCTAAACATCCTTCACAATTCGATCCCACGAATTCTTATAGCGCTTCAGGCTGGATCATTGCGGCGGGCTACAATTCGTTCCGTTCCGGTGGGGACTACTACAACCCAGGCAAGGAGCCAATGTGCCTCTCTGGATCAGGTTGGTATACGTTCAAGCAAGTATTCAAGGACGTCGGTGGACAGCTTGTGGTGGACTACTTCATCCTGGATTCGAGCGGGGTTCCTGCTCAGTGTACCGACTATCTGGGTGTTCCCGGCCCGTGCCAGTGGACCCGGACGCCGGGACACGCGATTGCAGATGTTGGTTGCCCAAGGTATGGTTGGCTTGCAAATGAAGAAATAAACGATCTGCCTATTGATAATACGAAGTTGTTTGCCAATGGCTGCGGCATTGCATCAGAGGGGCGGATTACCCCAACGAATACAAGCTGCCAGATGTACGCCGACGGTACAGCGAGTACGCTGGAAGAGCTCACCTATACGATGTTAAGGAAGGACCCGGAATCTACAACTTACACATTCAGCACAAACGGTTTCAATTCTGCGGCAATCGATATGATTAAACGGCCTTGATAATTAAATATTTATTCTGTCTTCAGAAAATGCAGGCTGGCCCGGAATTTGGGCCAGCCATTTTTTTAAATTGCTAGGGTTTGGTGGTGACACCATGATATGAGAAGATGGAGCCATGAACCATGCAGTCCATTTTCTTTTGGAACTACGTGAACGTGCCGTTTGCCTGACGCAGGAGAATGGCCTGATCAGTTCCCTTGTCTGGCAAGACCTGTAATCATCACGCTTCTGATTCTACTAGGGATATGTGTTGGCCGATCGTAGATCGTATGTGATCCGGCCTTGGAAAGATTATGGAACCACTTCTCATCTCGACCGGAGTCGTTGCCCTTGCTGAAATCGGCGACAAAACCCAGCTTTTAGCATTCATCCTTGCTGCCCGCTTCAAGAAGCCTGTCCCGATCATCCTGGGCATCCTGGTGGCGACCATTGTGAATCACGGCCTTGCGGGTGCCCTTGGGGCATGGATCACAAGCGCTGTCAGCCCCGAGGTTCTGCGTTGGGTGCTTGGCTTGTCGTTCCTCGGCATGGCGATCTGGACGATGATTCCAGATAAAATCGAGGAGGAGGAAACCCGGGTCGCCAGGCGATTCGGGGTTTTCGGCGCGACGCTGATCACCTTCTTTCTGGCCGAGATGGGCGATAAGACGCAGATTGCCACTGTCGCAATGGCTGTCCACTATACTTCGCCGCTGCTGGTTGTGACTGGCACGACACTGGGTATGCTGATTGCTGACGTGCCTGCCGTATTTGTGGGGGATAAACTGGCAAACAGAATACCGATGCGGCTGGTACACTCCATCGCTGCTGCGATCTTTGCGCTGATGGGAACCGCGACTCTGCTTGGTGCGGGCTCGAAACTCGGTTTCTGATATGACGGGATTATGCTAGACGGCAAATCCAATCGCGGCCCAGCCATGACCAAAACCTCCAAAGCGCTCAGCAAAATTCCAGCCGGGGTATGGGCACTCGGTTTCGTCAGCATGTTGATGGACATTTCTTCGGAGATGATCCACAGTCTTTTACCGCTTTTCATGGTGGGGGTATTGGGAGCCAGCGCCCTAACCGTCGGTCTGATTGAGGGCATGGCCGAGGCGACTGCACTTATCGTCAAGGTGTTTTCCGGTGTCCTGAGCGACTATCTTGGCAAACGCAAGGGACTGGCTGTGCTTGGTTACTCTCTGGGGGCGTTGACCAAACCGCTGTTTGCCATTGCACCGACCATGGGCATCGTGCTGACTGCCCGTTTGCTGGATCGTGTAGGTAAAGGAATTCGTGGTGCACCGCGCGATGCGCTGATCGCTGACATTTCTCCGGCCAAAATTCGCGGAGCGGCATTTGGATTGCGGCAATCTTTAGACACGGTGGGCGCATTCCTTGGTCCTCTGCTGGCGGTCGGTCTGATGCTGCTTTGGGCCAACGATTTCAGGTCGGTGTTCTGGGTTGCTGCGATCCCAGGCTTGCTGGCTGTGGCAGTACTTCTGTTTGGTGTACGTGAGCCTGAACGGCATCAGGATGAAAAGAAGGTCAATCCCATTCGACGTGAAAATATCAGGCGACTCAATGCCTCGTATTGGTGGGTGGTCGGCGTGGGGGCCGTGTTTACACTGGCACGCTTTAGTGAGGCATTTTTAGTCCTGCGTGCAGAGCAAGGCGGCATTCCCCTGGCGCTGGTGCCGTTGGTAATGGTCGCGATGAATCTGGTCTACGCAGCGTCGGCTTACCCATTTGGCAAGATGTCTGACCGCATGAGCCACAAAACGCTTCTGGCATGGGGTCTTGCCGTACTGATCGCTGCCGATCTGGTGTTGGCCACTAGTGACGACTGGACAGCGGTGATCGCGGGCGTGGCACTGTGGGGCATTCATATGGGCATGACTCAAGGGCTGCTGGCGACGATGGTGGCCGATACGGCTCCAGCGGACCTGCGCGGTACCGCGTTTGGCTTGTTTAATCTTGTCAGCGGGTTTGCACTGTTGGTCGCCAGCGTTGTAGCCGGGGTGCTCTGGGATCAGTTGGGCGCTTCGTTCACCTTCTATGCCGGCGCCGTGTTTTGCGTCATTGCATTGATGGCACTAATGAGGAAGGATTGACAGCAGTATGTCCGGCCTGGTTTCCGGTTCATCGTGTGCTGGCATCCAATTCTATAGACCCATGCCATTCGTTAACACTCATCTAGACTTGATCTCACATTCAGCGTGAGACCAAGCTCCTTTGTTTACGGATGCAAAGATAGTGCGTGGGGTTAGGGCATATGTGGTGCAATAGTCGAAGCGTATCGCGCCTGATGACTTATTCCCGTGCTGGATAGATTCCTGCCATGCAGAAAATATAACGGGTATCTCCCACATTCGGCAAATTGGGTAGTGCGAAAGTAGCGTGTCCATCGCCACCGTATTGGTTGCCGATAATCGAAAAGATGACCTCATTTCCCCGGATATTCAACAATTTTCCATCACAAAATGCCCAGTCCTTGGGTGCGTAGGTTCCAGCAAAGAGCTGTATCGTTCCAATATAAGCTTCCATGTTTTTCTCCAGACAGTAGTTAAAAAGGTAAATTTTTTTTTGCAGTAGCGGGTATAGGGTTATTGCTAATTTCAGTGGAAAAATCATACTGGCTGCTGCCGCCGGCGCAGACCGATAGAGTACTGAAGTTGCTCCATCTTTCGATGGTTTTTAAATTCCTGTAGATTGACCTGGAATATCATCCGGATTCAAATGTGAAAAATGAGTAGTGCACAATTAAAATAGAACACTGCAATGACAATTACCAATCCCTATGCCACTGAATCCATCCAGAAACCTTTGCATCGCACTCACGGAAAGCAAGCCTGCTACCCGTTGGAGATCCATTCATGGACTTATTTGCTATTGGTCATTTCTTTCGCCAGTTGATCCCGGATCAACTGCAAATCCTTCTGGCGTTTGGCATCTGCCTTAGGGTAGTTCATTTTAAGGGTTTTAAATGTGTCGAGTATGATCTCTGAGACAATCAGTCGCGCATTTTCCTTGTCATCCGCTGGCACTACATACCACGGGGCTTGTTTCGTACTCGTTGCGCTGAGACACGCCTCATAGGCTTCCATATACCGCCCCCAGAATTTTCTTTCAACGATGTCTGCCTCGCTGAATTTCCAGTTTTTTTCCGGATCGTCAATGCGTTCAATAAAACGTTTTCCCTGTTCTTCTTTGGAAAGATGCAAGAAAAATTTTATGATCTGTGTACCATTGCGGTAGAGATGATTCTCCATGTCCAGGATGGAACGATACCGTTCATGCCAGATGGTTTTCTCGTTGATCCGTTCCTCTGGCAATCCCTGCTTGAGGAGAATTTCTGGATGAACACGGACAACCAACACCTCTTCATAATAGGACCGGTTGAAAATCCCGATACGGCCACGCTCGGGCAAGCATTGCATTGTGCGCCACAAAAAATCATGCTCAAGTTCCGTAGCACTGGGGTGCTTGAAGCTGAACACCTGACAACCCTGCGGATTGATGCCGGACATCACATTCCGGATGGCACCATCTTTTCCGGCTGCATCCATGGCCTGAAAAATCAACAACAAGGAATATCGATTGGATGCATAGAGCAGACCTTGCAACTTGCTTAATTCCGCAACCTGCTCTGCCAGCATCTGGCTGTAATTCTTCTTCGACTGATAAAATGGGTCGACTCGTGTCGGCCATTTTTTCAGATCTACATCCGCTCCCTCCTGAACCTGGAAAACCTTTGATTTTAATTTCATTAATATCCTTTCAGCAGGCATCAAGGTTGCATTTCCTTGCACTGCAAGTAGCAATGAAATGTCAAATATCGCTCAATATTGCCACTTTCAGTGCTTATCTTCAATAAATTTAAAATATAAAATTTAAATCAAACAGGTAGATCCCTATTTGAAAGAAGGCCTGGAAAAGCAGAAAAATCTTTGCGCCCGGCAGCAGATTTGATACCCTGCTAAAGATTGGTATCTGCTTGGTTAACCGGGGGAGCTCCAGCCTGAAGGCGTGGTGCGGATATGCAAGGCTGGGGATGGATCAGCGCAGATGCCGGCCTGGAGGCGACAACCTACCGAAGGAGTGGCACATGATTAACGGTTTTTTACAGTTGCTGATCTTCCAGGCGATTGGGGAGCTGATGAGCAAATTTCTGATTCCATTGATTCCAGGGCCGGTAGCAGGTTTGGTCTTGCTGGTGATGTTCCTGAAGTGGAGGGGAGCGGTACCACAAAAAATCGATCTGGTTGGCGGTGCGATTCTTCAGCATTTGGGATTGCTCTTTATACCCGCATCGGTTGGGGTGGTGATGTTCTTGCCCCTGTTGCAGGAGCATCTGATGGCCGTGTCTATGGCCCTGATTTTAAGTGTTGTAGCCACCATCTGGGTGACAGCGATTGTTCTGAAGTTTTTTGACGCAAATCGCCAGGGAGATGAGCATGCGTCCTGACTTGCCGCCCATTCATGAAATATGGGTCTACCTGGCAGGGTCTCCGTTGTTTGCGCTGGTGTTGACTTTGGCGGCTTACTCGTTCGGGCTTTCGCTTTATGAGCGGACAGGCAAGCACCCGCTAGCCAATCCGGTGCTAATCGCGTTGATACTGATCGCCGGCACGTTGACTGTCGGAGAAATTCCGTACCAGAAATACTTTGAAGGGGCGCAGTTCGTTCACTTTCTGCTTGGCACGGCAACCGTATCGCTGGCAATCCCCATCTACAAGGGATTGTCGTCGCTGCAGGAACGCATGGGAATCCTCCTCATGGCGATGACTGCGGGAGGATTGACCTCGATTGCTGTCGCCGTGGGCGTTCTGCACCTGATGGGCTCGGATGACTCGTTGATGCAGGGAATGGTTGCCAAGTCTGTCACAGCGCCGATCGCGATGGGCATTGCCGAGCGCATTCAGGCTTCTCCCACATTGACTGCCGTTTTCGCGGTAACAACAGGAGTGCTGGGCGCTGTTCTGGGCCGTTTTGTTTTGAATGCCGCCGGAGTGACCGCCTGGTGGCAAAGAGGCTTTGCATTAGGAGTCGCTGCCCATGGGATCGGCACCTCGCGGGCCTTGAGCGTGCATCCTGTGGCGGGTACTTATGCCAGTTTGGGTATGGGCATGCATGGGGTGGTGAGCGCCATTGTTCTGCCGCTAATCTTCCGGGTTATGCTGTGAAGTTTTTTGAGGTCATCCTTACGCTTCATGGGAACGAGGGACGAACGAGAATACGAATGGACTGATTTCGGCAGTATTTCCCCAAAAACCGGGACTTCACCACGATCACACAGAAGGAGATGGATACAGCAATGGAAAGATTGAACAGCCGATCCAGAAAGCGACTTGGGTACCAAACACCTAATCAGGTATTGTACAAGTTAGGTGTTGCACTTCATATTGAATCGGCGTTTGAATTCAATTATTGAGATAAGATTAACTTGTCAATATTGTTAGGGAGTTAAACGTTGAGACCGTTTTCTATAAAGATATTTGTTCCATCCGGAGATCCAGAGGGTATGCGGGTTGTATCTCGTGATGACTGGCCTGGAAAGGCGATCGTTTTTCCTCGTGAGTTGATTGGAGAGGTTAAGGGACGTAAAGAATATCAACAGCCTGGCGTGTATTTGCTGGCAGGCGGTAATAAACTCTATATCGGCGAGGGTGACCCTGTCGGTAGCCGTTTAGAGGATCATGCCAGGAATAAAGGGTTTTGGAAAAAGGCTGTATTTTTTACTGCTGAAGGCGGAAGGCTTAATAAGGCGCATGTGCAACATCTGGAGTCGAGACTTATTGCTCTGGCTCATGAAGCCCAACTTTGTGAATTAATTAATGAAAAAAAGCCAACTACGCCTGCTTTAAGTGAAGAAGAGCAAGCAACAGCTGAGAACTTTCTACTAGAAATTTTGTTAATGCTCCCGTTACTTGGTTTCTGGCAGCTCGACGATGACCATACTGAAGAGTATGAAGAAGAAATTCAGGAAGAGGTGCAGCAACAATTGACTGTGCGCAAGTCTGGTAAACGAGCCGATTTGTATTCTCAACTTCCCCGCAATATATGCTGTTTTCCTTTCATGGCACTGAAGCATTAGAAGCATCAATTGAATTGGTTGAGGGTGGTGTCCTTGTAAAGCAAGGCAGCCAGGCATCCTTAAAGACGAAACCGCATTTTGAAATACATTGCGCTTCATATGCGACTAAACGCCGTGAGCTAATCGAATCTGAAGTGCTGAAGGATGATGGTGTCAGATTTGTATTTAGTCAGGACCAATATTTCGCGTCTACTTCTGCCGCCGCTTCTGTTGTTGCCGGGCAGAATCAAAATGCTGACCATTGGGTGGCTGCCAATGGAGATAATCTTGGTGATTTGCTCCGTGCTATAAGAAACAAGCAAGAAAGAATTCTTTGATTAATACTAAATTGTATTGATTATTTTTGTAATAATATGTAATTTTAAGTTTCGAAGTATTGAAATATAAACTATTAAAATATAATTATAAAAATACCACATCCGTACATTCTATCTACTATCAGAACGATTGAGCTTGCGGGGTTGGCTTCATGTAATGAATAGAGCCTTTCTTTCGAATCGCTGGTTCCTCCTTCCTTGCTGGAGATTCATTTTGTATTGAAAGTCCGGTATTGAGAATGCAAAAAGGCCATCCCGAAAGATGACCTAAGTGCTTGAATCTGGCTCCCCGACCTGGACTCGAACCAGGGACCTGCGGATTAACAGTATTTGGTTTAGATTGTATCGAGGCTTCTATATTTTTCCCAATATTATGATTTTTAGATAAAAATATGGTTATTTTTACCGACTATGGTTCTGCCAAATTCTAGTGTTTTGTGTAATTTTCCGGGCGCAATTACACAGGAATTACACAGTCATTATTATTATTGAATTCAGTCAGCGGACCAACGATATTCAAAGTCTTCTGCTTTCAACAACGTGGCATCAGTCAATTTTTTCTTAATTTCAGCGCCGCCTGGCATCATCAAGAGCGTGCCGAAAGAAGTGCGAATTGCGCCATTGATATTTGCTAAACAGGTCTTTGACTTGATCCAATTTTGAGGGCTAAACACTCTGTTAGCAGGCTGCTGTTCATTGGCCGCAGCGTCTAGCGCCATGTTGAGGCTAATGCCCGCGATCTTCACAATTTCATCCACCATATTTGATTTTAATGCAACTTCGTAGGCTTTGGCTGGGTTTGGTACACGTTCCACTTGATTGTTGGTGATGGAAAAAAACATCGCTATCGCATATAAGTGGTGATATGGGGCATAAGCGCGCATCGCAAGAAGAGTTTCATTCAAATTGAGGGGGTTTTCCACCCCCCACGTTTTGTATACCTGGATCATCCACAAATTGAGTGACAATACATCTTCCGGCGCATAGTCTTTATTCCTGAAAAGCGTTTCGAAATATTTGTCGAATATTTTCGTTTCACCGTATGAAAGGTTGGGTCTTTGTGAATGCCAGGCCACAAGATTTTTTGCAAGCCCTGACAACTCGATCACCTGTTCTTTAGCTCTGTCTGCTGGCGCAGTCTCTCCGCGCTTTGTGATGAAATATCCGTTAGGATATTTGAGTTCATAAGCTTTTTTGATTGCCAAGACACGCTTATCGTTGCTTCTTAAGTCACGCGCTTTTACAGCGCTCTGAGAATTCGTGAAGATTGAGATTTTATCGGCTCGGTCTCTCTGCGGAATCTCGTAGAATCTGATAAGAATGAAGGCATCATCGACTTTTTTAACCGTTGCACTGCATGAAAGTATGGTGTTCAGTGATTGGCAGCCGTTAACGACACTTAGTCCATGCAAGGAAAGTATGTCGTCATTGAGCTCCATCTTGTTGCACAACGCTGTAACGCCATTGTGGAAGAAGAAAAAATCAGATCGTTTGTCACCTGTAATAGTATTTCTGATGCCTTTGTTGACTGCATTGCTTGATCCGAGGCTTTGTCGAACATTTTTCTGGAAAAGGGTTCCATCATTAATACCAGGTAATTTAATGCATTCCTTTAATGGGAGTACTGCAACAATAACTCGTGTCCCGGCAATTTCATGGGACATGAATTTGCTATCGGCTAGGTTCAGTTTGTAATTGATGCTCGGATTATCTGACTCAATTGCATATTCGTAACGCCGCTTAAGTTCGCTGTTATCGATTACATGGATCGTGGCATCAAGACCGTCATTTTCACCTAACTCTGCCAATGCATTTTGAAAAGTTTCCAGATCATGCTGTGCAGATTCCGTCAAATCGCTAGTGGTAATTAGTTCGAACGATACCTCGTAGCCTTCATCCAGCGCATTGGCGAGTTCAGATAGCTTTCTTTGTAGTTTGGTGTTAGCGACGTTTTGTAGTCGAGCCAAGTCCTTTATTTGTATCCATGAAGATAACACCTCACGGAGCGGTTCGGCATCAGTGACGTCACCTTGAATGAACTTACCTTGAATGATACGAATCAGTGAATTGTCATCATCAATAATAATGGCATCAATCTGTTTGTCTCCAGCTCCATCGGTGATGTCATCCCTTGTTTCGTTCATATCACGAAAAAGTACATTACGAAGATACCAAGCAACAAAGCGCTGACCGTCATTGGAAAAATGTTGATTGAAGTAGTCGGTTGCAATTTGCTTTTTAATTAAGGAACCTCTGATTTTTTCACGTAATACTTCGCTAATTTCGAGTCGATATCATGATTCGATACAAATTTCGTAATTCAGACATGCCCGGCGGGACATTGTCTCGCTAGATCAGCCATTCCCTGGCCGT
>NZ_CAJNBL010000018.1 GCF_905221025.1 Candidatus Nitrotoga fabula | reverse complement strand
GCCCTGCGGGCTTGATGGCTGGCCAGCCGCCTTGGCTGTACAAATCAAGCACCTTGCGCACTGCCGGGTAGCTCAAGCCCGACATCTGCACCAGTTCCATGACCTTGAAGCCCCTTTTGTGCAGCCGGATCACTTGCTTTCGCCTCTCGTGCAACTGTTCCAGCGTTTGGTATCGCGCGTCTTCTTTTTCCATGCCTGGTTGGAGACGACTAATACTTAAAAGTTCAATCTTTATAAGGCCGGATCAATAGTGATTCATGGATGGACGGTTTTTGCACATCCGCTCTTTTCCTCGCACAGGTTGAAGTGCTGGCACAGCAGGTTGAATCCATCAAGCAAAAGGATCCGGTCGGATACGTGAAGAAAAACGCCAGCAAGCGACTGGCGGCCCTCACGAAGTTGATCTTCAATATCGTCCCGCAAGATCCGGCCCGACCGGAGTACCGGCAAGGCGGCACCCTTGGCAACGATCACAAGCACTGGTTCCGGGCAAAGTTCTTCCAGCAGTACCGACTATTCTTCCGCTACCATGCACCCAGTAAGGTGATCGTGTTCGCTTAGGTCAATGACGAGGACACCAAGCATTCCTACGAAAGCAACGACGACGCATACCGGGTGTTCCGCAAGATGCTCGAAAGCGGCCATCCGCCCGATGACTGGCGCCAGTTGCTGGTCGAGGCCAGCGCCGAGGAATAACGCCTGCAGCAGTTCGCTGCTGGTATGATGTCATAGACTTGGTGTGGATCAGTGTCCAGTTTGCCGTGGAATGCGTGTCCAGTTTGTCCCGGAATTCGCAACAGAATTCCCACTTCTGCTTAAAAATTAAGCAGAATACGTGGATTACCTGGTCAAAATTCAACCGGTACAAATAAGCTTATCTGGCCAAATTTCAACCGGCACCAACACGTAAGAGTAAAAAGCCAAAAATCAGACAAAAATCACGCTGGTGCGGCCGGTGGTGCGAGAGCGGGACGGCTTGCGCACCACGATTTCGACATCCCGACCCAGCCGATTCATGCACTCCAACAGCTTGGCTTCGCTGATACCCCGAAATTGGCCACGCAGCATACCCGAAAGTTTTGGCTGCGGCATACCGAGAATCTCGGCAGCCTGGACTTGAGTGAGATGACGATGTTTGATGATTTCGCAGATCTTGGCGGCCAGGGTCGCCTTGACCTGCATCTCAGCAGCATCGGGTAAACCTAGATCTTCGTAAACATTAGGTGATCCTTTTTCAATCTCGATCATTTTGAGCTCCTTTGGCATGCGCTTGCGCAGCCTTCAAACGTTCCCGAATCAATTCCATGTCTTGCTTCGGTGTTTCAATCCCTTGCTTGGACTTCTTATGAAAGCAATGCAACACGTATACAGAGTTAGCGATCTTGACCGTGTAAACCGCCCGATAGGTGTCGCCCATGTGGTCTTCCACCATCTCCAGAACGCTGGCGCCACCAAAACCCTTCAGGGGCTTGGCCTGCTCGTGCTTCTTGCCTGCCTGTGCCTGATACAACGCAAATCCGAATGTGTCCACCACATCAGCGGGCATCACGAGCAGATCCTTCTTCGATGAACCCACCCAGAGCAGAGGTTTAAGGCGATCAGACATCTGCAAATTATATCCATTTAGGACTAAAACACCAACCCATGACCGGCTTTCCTTTGCACATCTGATGAACCCACTGCCCAGGACAATCGCGCTCGTTTCAAGCATATGTCATTGCCGCATTGAAAATTTTACACTATGCTGTCGTCGTTTGACCTAACTTGGCCATCAATATGCCTACAAGCTTCATTCCATGGACACTGGTAAAACGTGGAGTCAACAGGCAGGTCATCACGCCACTGGATGCGCCGCAGGAATTTCAGGAGGAAGCCACCTGGGAGCGGCAGGCCCGCGAGTCATTGCAGGACACCGCACTCATGCGCGCGTTCGAGCTGGCATATCACTGGCAGCGGTTACTGGACGGGCAATGGGTAGAATCGATAGCTGAAATCGCAAAGGCCGAGGGATTAGATATTACACAGGTGCGACGCATCATGCGGCTGACATTGCTGGCCCCGGAGGTTGTGGAAAGGCTAACAGGGTCGCCTGACTTCTTGCTGGAGCAGGTGATGCGCAGGATCTGGTCAGATGATTGGTGCGAGCAGATGCAGATCATGCGATTATCTGACCAAGGCCAGCAGGTAGATTAGAACCACACCCGTCCTCTGCCATTCAAATTTAACTGACCAATCTTCGACGGAGATAAGCGCTCGTGTTTTCTTAACACCTGCGCTGCATATTCCCACACAAGGTGACGTAAGAGTCTTGCTTAGCTGCCATGAACAACCAAGCCTATCATTCAGTGCATACTTAAAATTACCATAAAATATTCTGTTATGTTGGATAACGTACAGAACATTGAGCATACCTGAGTAATTATACACATCAAGTTGAACTTATTCAATATTTTCTTAGCAAAAGGAGTGAGACATGCTCGCATCTGAATTCATATCGGTGACAAGCCGACCATACAGCTCTCTATTAAGGGAACTATTTATATTAGGAAGACTTTTTTCAGCGAAGCATCTGCCTTTTAACATGCAGGCACAGACTCAATCCAACTGGTGCTGGGCCGCCACGTCAACCAGTGTTTCGCACTTCTATTGGTTCCTTAGTCCGTGGACACAATGCCGCGTCGCAAATGGAGAATTGAACCATAACGATTGTTGCAATAGCCCAGTCCCGTCGCCGTGTAATGTTCCGTGGTATCTCGACAAGGCGTTGACGCGCACTAACAACTTTGTCAATATCACAGGGCAAGTCAGTTTTCAGCAAGTGCGCGATGAAATTGACGCTGGGCGGCCGGTTGGCGCAAGAATTGGCTGGGGCGGCGGAGGCGGCCATTTCATGGTGATCTACGGCTACAGCGTTGCAGCCGGTGTCGAGTACTTCGATATTGATGATCCTATCTACGGCAAGACTCATCTTACAGTATCAGATTTTTCTACTAACTACCAAGGCAGCGGAAATTGGACACACACCTATTTCACAAAGAGTTATTTCAAAATGCCCCCTATTAAAATATTGATTCCGAATGATCCCATCCTTCGCCGGATCTGGGAAGCACGTCCGCTATTGCGCATGAAGCAAGATACAACATTCACTGGAGAGATTCGCGACATGGGACAAGAATCACATGCAACTCTTGGAATGGCTCAGCGCATATACTCTCTTGGATTGGATTCTTTGATCGCTGATCATCACCCTGAACTGAAGCCGGTGGGTCTCCGTGTTTATGAAATGTCCGAAGATATGCCTCAAGCCTTCTTTGATGTCACCGAAGAAGATGAACCAAGACTATTGCAAATGTCGATGTCGAAGAACCACCTTGAACCATTTGTGCGAGGTCTCGCGCAAGCATTGAGTACAGCCGAAAAATCTAACCAGGAATGTGAATTGAGATTGTTGCGCGTGCCTGCACTCAATTTCGAGGCGCTTTGGCTTAGTTTTGAAGGCGAAGCCAAGGACGTACTTGTACCATTGCGCGCCGTTGGTCGGTTGACTCCGCACAAGATCATTCATCTTGACGAGGCCTACGATACGTTGCGCGAGGCCGCGCGAGCATTGCCTAAAATGGATGACGCGATGGGTTCCTAAATTTACTGAAACTCTAGAACCTAGCTAAATAATGGTAAATCGTCCGGTTAAACGGGGTAACTCCAACTTCACCCCGAACCGCTACACACTTGGTTCAAAACCATCGTGTGGCGTAGCTCTGGCAAGCATCGCTTTTTTCCAATGGCTGAAATTAAATTGAGAAAGGCTGTTACATGAATGGATACCAGGTCACATTTTTCACTCAACAGGACCGCCGTCATCACGGAAAACCACTGGCCGACTGGCTTATGCTTCTGGCAGGAGAACTGGGTTTGCGCGGAGCCACACTGATCCCAGCAAGCGAGGGAATTGGACATCACCATCGTTTCCATTCAGCCCATTTCTTCGAGTTGGCAGACCAACCTTTATCCGTGGTGATCGCAGTTACAGCCGAAGAATGCGACCGCCTGTTTGATCGGCTAAAGTCTGAAGACGTACGCATTTTCTATATCAAAACCGCTATCGAATTTGGTGTCCTTGGCAACGAAAGTGCTTAACGTAGGTGCAATCAAGTCGCACGACAATCCTGGTTGAACTGAGTCGCATTCTTGATTCTTGCAGGTTTCTTCGCTGTTTCCTCGCTCGATCGCCCACGCTAGAGCAAATTTCGATTACAACCTGCAACCTATAACTCATTGAGTTAAAAAGAATCTACCTCGCGGACGCTCGCGAGACTAACAGAGAAAACAGAGAACAGAGAAGCCAAGAATGGGGTACAAATGTTGGTTTGGATGGAGTGACGCTCGCGAGGCCATACGCAGAAACCCCGCCATTACAGGCATCCCAGGCAAAAAAATCCCAACTGATAAAGGTTGGGATTTTACTTATCGGTGGTGGAGTGGCAACCGGTGTCAAACCCATTCTCATCAACGCGTGCTAACCGCTGATAACCTGCGAGAAAAAATCAAGCTTTGACGGTATCCAGGCGTAGCATCAATGTCATCGGGTGTTGCGGTGACTCCTGAAATCCATAGTGCTCATAGAATTGCCTTGCATGTTCGTGGAGCGCATGAACAAGCAACGCACGCACCCCAGCGTTTCGGGATACGGCGATGGCGCGATTCACCGCGTCTTGCAGCATGGCCGCACCAAGCTTGTTGCCCTGCACCCGACGGTCTACCGCCAGTCTGCCTAGCACCATGACGGGAACCGGATCAGGCATGTTGCGACGAACCGAACTGGTCGCCAGTTGGTGAGAAACCGCGCCAGCCGCTAGCGCGTAAAAACCTCTCACACGATTTTCCTCGTCCACAACCACGAACGTCCTGCTGGCTCCTGTGAGCTGGTTGCTCATCGCGCGGCGTTTCAGCCACTCGTTCAGAACGCGTTCACCACATTCAAAATCATTTAACAGATGTATGGCGGCAAGCGGCTGGGGGATGGATAACACCAAACTCATGGGTTGTTGTTTATCCATGGTGCCTTGACTGCCATCAGTCGTTCCAGGCCCTCATTAGAAGTCGGTGGCGCATCAAGCATATCAGTAAACTGCTGGAACTTGTCCGCATCCAAACTGAAGAAAACCTGATCAAGCAACACTGACTGCGCACGCTCGCAAGCGGCTTCCAGCATAAAATCGGAACGGTTTTTGCCTAACAGGCTGGCAGCGTGATCAATGAGATCACGCTGCTCCGGCAAGGCACGTAAATTAATAGTAGCAACACGCATGGAAAACCTCCCGCATAAATACTTATAGACAGATGCATAAATAATAGTATTGCGTATATCTATTGTCAATACATTGCCAGTGGATTTCAGCTCCCCTTTCATAGAACACGATTGAACTCTAAATATGTCCGGTAAAGCGGGGAAACTCCAACTCCACTCCAGTTCCGGCAACATCAACCGATGTGCATTTCCGCCATACAAGTTTCGTTCATCACCCCGATAAAAAACAGACCCATTTACACCTATTTCGAGATGAACAGGATGCCGTGCGGAGAAAGGCGATCCTATTCACCGCATTGTATGCAGCGAATGCCTTGCGCATGCCGGGAATACAGCCCATAATCTCCGCATGAATAGCGACGATTACAAATACATCTGGCAGGCAAGTGACTGGCCCAACTGGCGCTTCGATCTGACTGCGCTGGCCGGTCCCATGGCCGAGGTCAGTCGTGCCCAAGGACTCTTGATAGGACGCCTAGCCGACGTGGGCATGGCCCTGCGCGATCAGGCGAGTCTGGCGGCACTCACCGAAGATGTAGTCAAGACCAGCGAGATCGAGGGCGAGCAGCTCAACGTCGAATCCGTGCGCTCGTCCATCGCCCGCAGGCTGGGCGTGAATATCGGTGCCTTGGCACCAGTCGATCGCCACGTTGAAGGCGTGGTCGAGATGGTGTTTGATGCTACTGCCAACTGCCAAGCACCGGTTTCTCGGGAGCGTCTATTCGGCTGGCATGCCGCGCTGTTTCCCACCGGCTACTCCGGTCTTGCCAAGATCAAGGTCGGCGGCTGGCGCGACGATGCCAATGGTCCAATGCAAGTGGTGTCCGGCCCCATTGGTCGTCAGCGGGTACATTTTGAAGCGCCGCCCGCCAATCGCCTTGAAGCCGAAACCAGCCGCTTCCTCGACTGGTTGAATGGTTTATCGAACGAACCCCCGCTGCTCAAAGCCGGCTTAGGCCATCTTTGGTTCGTCACCTTGCACCCGTTCGATGACGGCAATGGCCGTATCGCCCGGGCCATTGGGGATTTACTGCTGGCGCGCGCCGATGGCAGCCCGCAGCGATTCTACAGTTTGTCGGCGCAGATCCAACGCGATCGCAAGGCCTACTACGACATCCTGGAGCGGACCCAGAAGAAGTCGATGGATATCACCGAGTGGCTTGCCTGGTTCCTCGACACGCTCCATCGCGCCATTGATCAGGCACAGTATACCCTCGACACCGTATTGACAAAGGCGAGGTTCTGGCAACGCTGGGCGACCACACCGCTCAACGAGCGACATGTGAAGTTGTTGAATAAGCTGCTCGACGGCTTCGAAGGCAAGCTCACCAGCAGCAAGTGGGCAGCCATTGCCAAGTGCTCTCCGGACACGGCCCTGCGCGACATCAACGACCTGCTTGCGCGGGGCGTGCTGCGGAAATTAGATGCGGGTGGGCGCAGCACAAGCTATGTATTGGATGAGCTGCAAAAGAGGAGCGCGCATGAATAAAGACGTCAACGGCGATGGGTGTAAATCAGCGTGCAAACTTTCCAGATTAGGGGTGGAAACAGCGTCCAATAGTTTCCACTGTAAATTCCGTTACAAACTGGACACTGATTCCAGAACATACTGGACAGTAAGATAGAGACGTAGTGATGCGCGGGATGTAAGGCCAGAATCTAGCAAGTCATCGACTATTCTGGGGCTTCATAATTTCATTTTGTTTCCATCTACCAACTGCTCCGCCAAATCCAATGCATCTACCGGCCAGAAGCACCCTGGACGCGGGCGGTGGACACCGGGCTGTCCGGCCTTGGGGCGGCATTTCAAGACCCGGTCGACCCATTGGGTGGGTATGGCGTCCAAGCCGTGCACAGCACCCAAAAGCGCTCCGCAGATGGCTGCGTTGGTGTCGGTGTCACCTCCACGCATGACGGTATCGACAACACCGTCTTCGAGATTTGGCGCATAAAGAAGCTGATGCAGCGCATTCTGAAAAGCGATTAACACCCAGCCCTGCTGATGGACATAGTCCACTGGTGACTCATCGGCTGCCTTGTAAATGGCATCCAGCAAAACGGGTTCAACGGTCATGTCGACCGCCCACTGCCTGATATTCTGGTAAAGCTTCCCGGCCTCACAGCCGGATGCAATGGCGTTAGCAATTGCCATGGTGAAAAGCGCATTGGCCTGCAGACACACCGGGTTGGGGTGAGTTAGTGCAGCGTCCTGCATGGCCCAGTCGCCCACCGTTTCCAATGAGTAATTAGCTCCAAAGATGCCCAAAGGACTAATCCGCATCATGGCCCCGTTGGACTGGCTGTCATGTTTCGGACACCCTCGAAGGCCAGCGGAAATGGTCATGCCGCAATCAAAAGGATCGGAGTCAAGCCAAAACTGATAGAAATTAAGCGCGATATCGGGATCATAGGTTCCAGCTTCTACCAGCATTCGGGCCAGAATCAGTGCCATTTCCGAATCATCCGTCGGCTGACCGGCAATGGTGTTCCATGTGCCGCCATCGGCCAGTTCCCGCACGCCGTCCGGGTAGCTGCTGCGGATCTCCTCCGGCGACTGGAATTCAACCATGCTGCCAAGAGCGTCTCCGGCGAGTTGGCCAAGGAAGCAGCCATGCGCTCGGGATAGCTGCTTTTGTTTTTTTGTTGGCATCTACTAGTCCCTAGCAATCAACCAGCACTTTGAGCAGATCCAGCATATTCGAGAAACGCACATTCAACTGCTAACCAAATTTTATTTTCACAAAATTTGCAGGCACCGTCCAATTTGCTTAAATCCGATCTAACATAAGCTCATCCCAATCGGGATACTGACCTGCCTCGATAATCTTTCGTATAAGCGTAATGCATATCTGCTCACCCAAACAAACTGAAGTAGAAGCTTTGCGAATACGATCTTGATCTTTTTCAGAACGTGGAATTTTTGCACGTTCGATTATCAATTCCCCATGCGCCACCTTGCTGCGAAGATTGTAAAGATCTTTCAATATATTATAATTATAGCGTTTTTCTGTGGGTGTGCCTTTTAATAGCAATGTTCCTCTAACCCGAAGTAAGTACGATATCGGGGCATCATGTTCGCGGTCTTGGGTCAGCAGCGCCTCCACTGCGATCCCAAGGTCAATCGCTGCAGCTTCGATGGAGTGATGTGCTCGCTGCCGTCTTCCTTGATTTAACCGGCTTAGCGGGATCTTAAGCCGCTTACGAGTATGCAGGTCTAATGATTGATAGCGCCGCACCAAATCTTCAATTTCAGCGACCGGATAATCTTGCGGGTCGATCGCAATGTAGAATGGTTTGTCATTGGTGGGGCCGGTATAACCACATATCGTGCCCACTAACGGCAGGTTAATGTCAGGGCGCTGATACCAATGACCAAGCGGAAAAATTGGTCGATTCGTACAAAGCGCAACAACCATAGCCAGTTCCTCTGCGCTATTGTAAATGGAGGTGCTCTCCGTCTCCATCTTAAATGGTCCGTCCATCATTTTTTGTGCCGCTTCTGCAAATTCTGCCTGCCTCCCAGCTTCATCCGGATTCATCAGTGCGATCAATATCAGTTCACATGGAAGGCTATTCGCCCTGCCAGCATCGGACGCCAGTTTTTCATACAAGGGACCATGGACAGTTTCCTTTACGATTGCAGCTCCAGGCCGCGCAAAGGAATTTGCAATATCGAAGGAATATGGATGCCTCTTTTTTCCAGTAAATAAATCCTTCAGTCGAGACGGCGGCAGGTCTTGAATTGGCACAATCTTCATACCCTCACCAAGATCAATACTAACTCTTGGAGAAATGCCCCATATCGGAACAATTTCGAGTAGCGGACTTTCGTTCTTCTCGATAACTGCCATAAGCTCGCCAACACAATTCATTGATGGGCGTGTGCGCGCCTGAGCCAATAACCAGTGAGCAATTGAATCAAGTGAAATTACTGCCTTATCAGAAGGTGAGTGATTAGCAATTCCACCTTCCAATTCACGGAATATTGGAACGCTACGCAGTGCCGTAACCAGAGACTGCAGATTTTGGTCCGACACCGATACCCTATGTTTCCGTGCAAAAATCACATCCGCATCCTCCTCAAATCTCGAAGCTTCTTCCGGATCCTGAACAAATGGAATTAAATTATCAAGATGTTTAGCAATCGCATCCAAATTCTCCAAAATTGGCTCCTTCAATATAAGGCTGACTACTTACCGTGATGTGAAACCCATCCATCCATACGGAGAGGCATAGGCTCTGATTAAGAGATATCGATTATCTAATTTCACATATATTCATTTTTTCATTCATACCGTTATCATCAATCTTCCAATTTCTGTTCAGCCATTCGATATCCCATTGCCCGATATCCCCTCTGACGTTTTTCCCACATTCGCAGCAACGCCGGGTGGCCGGTGTCAACGAAATCGATGATGCGCACATTGGTTTTACTGGCATGTTCGCGATGCAGGCGGCCGGCATACTGTTGCAACGTACCTTTCCAGGAAACGGGCATTGCCAGCACCAGAGTATCGAGAGGCGGATGGTCGAAGCCTTCGCCAACAAGCTTGCCCGTGGCCAGCAATGCGCGCGGCGCATCGGATGGCAAGACGTTTAATGCCATTACCAACGTCGAACGCTGTTTCCTGGACATCCGCCCGTGCAGCATAAACAGCTCCGGAATCAAAGATATCAGTGCTGCCCGAATGGCATCGAGATGTTCTGTGCGCTCTGTGAGTACCAACACCTTGCGACCTTGCTGGAAAGCGTAATGAACTTCGGCAGCGATGGCTTCGGTCCTACCCTGATCATTGGCAAGATACCGAAACACATCCTGGATACCCGCGTCGGCCTGCAGATCAATCCGTGAGAATCGGGAGCAAGGCACAACTTCAAGATCGTGTGGAGCTCCGGCTGGTTTGGCAGCCGCATGTCGGATTGGCCCACATTGCATAAAGATGATCGGCTGCTGCCCATCACGCCGAATCGGTGTGGCCGTCAGGCCGATCACGTATTTCGCCTTCGTTCGTTTCAGAATAGCATCGAAGGAAACGGCTCCAACATGATGGCACTCATCCACGATCACCTGTCCGTAGTTTTCGACCAGTGCACTAACCTCACCTCTCCGGGAGACTGACTGCATCACGGCGATGTCGATTTTACCGGTGGGCTTGGCCTTGCCGCCGCCGATGGCGCCGACAACACCTTTACCGACGCCTAGAAAAACCTGCAGGCGTTCTTGCCATTGCTTGAGCAGTTCGGTTCGATGCACCAGCACCAGGGTGTTTATCCCCCGACGTGCGATCATCGCGGCAGCGGTAACTGTCTTGCCGAAAGCAGTCGGAGCGCACAGCACACCGGTGTCGTAATGCAACATGGCCGAGACTGCGGTTTCTTGGTCAAGCCGCAGGGTGCCAGAGAAGGCTACGTCAATCGGCTCACCGCCGTAGCGCTCGTCAGACAAATTACAAGAAATATTGTTTTCGCGCAGCAATGCCAGCGCCGCGTCAAGGCAGCCGCGTGGCAAAGCAATGTGCTGGGGGTAGTTTTCAGCATTGCAGATGACACGCGGCTTGTCCCATACCGCCATCCGCATCGCCTGGGCCTTGTAAAACTCGGGGTTCTGAAACGCGGCCAGCCGGATGAGACGGTTGGCCAGTGCCTGCGGCAATTGCGCCTTCTCGAAATAGATGAGATTGGCCAACGTCACGGTCAGTGATTCCGGCAACGGTCCGGCCAGCTTTTTGGTCGATGTACGCTCCTGTTTCCAGGGCGTTGCCAGGTCTTCATCATCAATGAAGGAAACATCCAGGGGATGCACGCCACCTGTAGCGCGCAGAATAGTTGGCTCAATGTCATGGGCGACCATCGGCTGGATCGCTGCGAGGAAAGCCCACTGGTCGGAATACGGACGCAGATTGGCATCGACGAACACGCTGCAGCCGCTTTCGCGGGGCCATTTCTGTTGTGGCAAAGCAATCAAATTACCGAAGCCGCCTTTGGGCATCGTATCCTGATTGGGAAACAGCCGGTCATAGGATTCCAGTTTTAGTTGCCGGGTGCGCGAGCAAGTGTGACTGATGATGGCTGCACCCAGGCGCCTGGCATCGCGGGCTAAAACGCGGCTGTCAAAGAATACCCATATATGTGCACCTTTACCGGACCGGGAAATTTCCAGCGCAGCAGGCACCCCCAGTTCTTCGCAGGATTGCATGAAGGCAAGAGCATCCTCCCTCCAATCGGCCTCGTCAAAATCGGCAGCCAGAAAATAACAGGTGTCATCTTCCAGAAGTGGATAGACACCGACCGTGTGTTCGCCAGCCAGATGGCGGTAAATCACTGCATCGGACAATGGTATCAGCTGGTGGTTGTTGCAGTCTCCACACTTGATACGTGGTTTCTCACAGATTCCAGCACGCCATTCATTGGCACAGGCAGGCCCGTACCCAGACTTGCCGGTACTCTTGCTTTCCCAACGGATGGGGTAAACATCGGTACGTCCACGAAACAGTCGCCGGAACAACGCCACTTTTTCAGCAGAAGTCAGTCTGGACAATTCTAAATCACGCGCCACCGGTACAGCTGAAGGAGACAACCGCCACTCAATGTTGTGAGATTCTAGCAACGCAATCAGTCGGGCGTTTTCCGCCTGAAGTGTCTCCAGCGTGTCAGGCGGGCTCATAGTTCAATCTCTGACGACCAAAACACCGTCACTCACCTCCGTCCACCGATTTCTGCTGCGTGTGAACTGCTTCAAAAATCTCCCGTGCCAGAATCGGAAACGCCGTGCGCTGGAAATCGCCGTCATCCATGTAGCGGGTGACGATCTTGTCGTTTTCGGCCATGCGCTGAATCATCAAGTCCTCAATCAGCTTGCGCACCCCGAGCTGGAATTTGTCCAGCGGATTGGCCATGGCGGTTTGAATGACGTGACTGTTGCTGGTAGCGCGTACCTTGATCTGATCAAAGAACAGCCGATCCTCTTCGGTGAAGGTGGTACCGAAGCGCTCGTTGAGCACCTGGATGATTTCGGATAGCGGTGCCTTTTCTTCCTTGGCTTTGCCGGTACCGACATCAGTGGGGCTGTAAACGCCTTCCGGTTCTCCCACCTTCAATTCAATCGGGCCGCTAGAAACTCGCTGCAAGCGGTAATATTGCAACTCCACCTCGTTGCCGATCCTGACTACCGTGTTATCCCGGTCAAGAGGCAAGTGCGGCAGCAGGAATCGCCCATAGCTGTAAAGCATTTCCAGATCGGGATCGGCATAAGGCAATATCTGGCTCAGAAAGGAATACATCCGCACATAGCCACCCAGCTTATCTCGGAAGGAAGAGCGCACTTCGTCGTCCTCAATCGCCTTGAAGCGATCTACCGCCGGCTGGAGGTGACGCTGCATGTGGGCGTGGTCGGCTGGATTCTGCCGATCCGGCTGGCGGTAGAAAATGCGCGCAAACGCTTCAACCTCGCTCCAGTGATAAATCTGCAGCTGATCCAGCTCGTGCTTGATGCTCGGCAGCATCTCCGGATTGGCTGATTCCTGCAGGCTGGTGGAATCGAAATACGGCTTGAACGCGGTGTAGATATCTTCCGGTTTGTTGACGAAATCCAGAACGAAGGGTTCGTCCTTGCCGGCAATCTTTCGATTCAGGCGCGACAAGGTCTGAACTGCCTGCACGCCATCCAGCCGCTTATCCACGTACATCGCGCACAGCAGCGGCTGATCAAAACCTGTTTGATATTTGCTGGCCACCAGCAGTACCTGGTAATCACTAGAACCGAAACGCTCGGGTAACTGGCTTTCCGGGATGGATTTTCCGGTGACGGCATCCGGGTTCATGCCAGGTTCGGTATATTCAATGCCTGTATCCGGGTCTTTAACGGTTCCGCTGAAGGCCACCAGAGAACGGATGTCGGCGTACCCCTGCTCCTGAATGTAACGCTCGAATGCCAGCTTGTAGCGCACCGCCTGAATTCGGCTGGCCGTGACCACCATTGCCTTTCCACGCCCACCGAGCTGGTGCCGCACATGTTCGCGGAAATGTTCTACCATCACTTCCGTCTTCTGCTCGATGTTGTGCGGATGCAATTCCTTGAATTTGGCCAGAGCCTTCGCACCTTTTTTCTTCGGGATAGATGGGTCGTCCTCGACCGTTTTCACGAACTTGAAGCCACGGATGGCCAGAATTTTTAATCTCCGGATTCGGCTCCAGCCCCGCAGCCTTGGCGGCTTCGGGTGGCAAGCCACGGGTAACGGTACGGGCAATCAGGGCGCTGCGCTTTTCCTTGAGTTTGTCGATGAGCTGGCGCTTTTTCGCGATGAGTTCATCGATCTGTGCGGTTTTGGCGTCGAGGAAGCGGGCGATGGTTTGTTGTTCGTCAATGGGTGGAAGGGGGATGAGAAAGTCCTTTGCAAATTCAGGTGGAACGCGCTTTTGGCCGCCCGCACCGTACATCTCAAACTCGCCCAACATCCTAAATGTGTGTGATATTGTCAGATAAAACAAAAAATGCTTGTCGAGGCGATTTCCAGTACGAAGCACGTGCAGTTCCGTGGTGCCAAACCCGACACCGTTTTTCAGATTTTGAGCGAGGGCTCCCTTACCGTTTTCAAAGCAAGGAGTAATCTTAGCAACGACGACATCGCCATCCTCAAATGCTGTATACCCTGCACTGATTTCTTCAAGCAGTCTAGTGCGTTCGAGGTTCATTCCTCCATACTCACCGATGGCATCCATGGGCACGAACGAGACTTCATTCACTCCATCCAGCTGGCGCACCTGGCGAGACGGCGGATTGACCATCATCACGAAGCGACCTCGGATTTGACCCCATATCTCAGGCAGCACATTCAACCAAGCCGCCTTCGCTGGTTTATATTTCTGGTATGCAACATATTTCATGCCATTTTCTCCTGCCTGGCACCATCCACAGCAATTTTCCAGAAATCTTCCTTTTCCCAATCCAGTGGAAAACCCATATGCGGGCGCGAAACATGTGGATAGCGGTCCAGCAAGGCCGCCAACCGTTCCGCCCAGCGACTTTCCGGGCAAACTACCTGCAGCAAGGATTCGATCACGACCAGTTGCAAATAAAGGCGACGGCGCGGATTCAATGTTTGTCCTGGTTGCGCATGGGCACCGGTGGCAATGGCATCGGGGATGGCTGGCCAGTAAGCCGGCATTCTTCTCGGCATTTCTGGCCGGCTGCCAAACTCACGGTTCCATACCCGCGCATGGTGTACGCAGACATTGCGCAAATCGGAGAGACTGCGAAACCATGACTTGAGCAGCGGGAACTTCCAGCCAAAATGCGTCTCAATGCGCTGGGTATCTTTGGCTTGCCGCAAGTTGGCAAACAGCATGGAAACCTGTTTAAAAGTCAGCAACTCAACCGCCATCCAGATCGGCGGTTGTACCGGTGCAGCGGTATATTTGCTGCGGTAGTGCGCCAGAAAAGATTCAACCTCACGCTCCCCGGCAGCCTTTTCCAACATATCCAATAACCAGCCATGGTCATAACGGCTATCAAACAAGTCAGCATCAAGATAACCGTGCGGGCCATGATGTTCCGCAAGGGTGTTGGTCAACTGGGCACGCAGTGCTACTTCAAGCCGTTCAATGGCATCGAGCAGTAACAAGCGCAGTTCACGGTCAAATACATACAGACCCAGCACATCGTCAAAATCGGTGCCATGCAGGAAATGATGTTCCGGTTCATTCGGGATATAGAACGGGCGAGTGTAGGCAGACAAGCGAAAGTAGCTGATATTGCGGAAGTAATGCCTGGATCTGGCTTCATCATTGATGTTTAGACCACGGCTGCGCAGCATGTCGAGGTGCTGATCAACCGAGTAGGCAGGCTTGTCGAAATGGCTCACCGGCAAACCCCGGAAACAAAAAACCCGCCAAAGTGTGCATCGTGGAGAGGCATGGCGGGTGTGTTAGGATGAATTCTAGCTGTCGTTGCAGCAGCGGTCAAGATACCAGAAGTAACTCCCCTGGTGCGCATCGTTGAGGGGCGTGGAGGGTATTGTTGCACAAAATTGTACGCAAAAGTATAGCAAAACGCCAGAAAAAATCGGACTGCCTGGCCCCAGGGAGGGTTTGGCGCGCGCAGCATCATTCCGTGACCTCACCCAAAAGGCGCACGATATCTGCCTCCAGCGCCTTGATTTCCTTCTCAATCACGGCCAGCTCGCGCGGAGACTCATAACGGTAGAAGTGACGATTCAGCGGAATCTCGTAACCATTAATGTAGCTGTTGAAATTAGGTGCAAGGTTGCTGGGGTCGTCTAGCAGGGAGTTCCGTCCCTGTTGCGATGGTGCAAACTCCAGCTTTGAGAGATTGTAGAACGGATAACCGGTGGCCGACTGCATCACACTGCGAATGATACTTTCGGGCTTACCTTTGTACTGATTGAATACTTGCAGTGCGTTACCCTTGGTCGGAGCCAGCAGGCAATCAAAACGGCGCAGTACGGTGAGCGGCAAGATAACCTTCCGATATTCATTACGCTTGTATGGCCCGCGCAGCAGGTTACAGATGCTCCAGATGTCATTGGCAAGCTGGCGGTGAGTTTCTGTGTTCATTCGATCGTTCCGTATTCTGTTCGGTAGCCATTTCGATAGGCTGCGTTCTGCGGGTGTTCTTCTCAATGGTCACCAAACCATAGCCTTCGATCACGAGCAGCCTGCATGACAGGTTGCTCATCTTGCGCCGGGTTAGATTGGCAAGCTCGGTCAGTCACTTGGGTTTGATACCGTGTAATTGCGCAACAAAGCACGGTTGTCCTCCAACTGCAAGGTCACGATGGTGCACATGGATGGATACCGAACGGTTAGCACGTATACCCACGAGCCGAGACTACTGGCATATCTGGGCGACGAATATGCAAACAATACAGCTCTTCATCAAGAGTCACCAGATATATCTAATAATAATTATTAAAGTATATCAATGTGGAACAACTATAGAAAGCACACCGGGTGTTAATGGCTGCGTGTGCGCCAGCAAGACAACGACTGCAGTTGTATAGGACTGGTCCGGTGGCCATTTTGCCTGTTTTCAGCGTCCACTCGGCCGATACCCTCCTGACATTGAGTTTTCCTGCTTGGCCGGTTTCATGCGATTGGGGTGCAAACCTGTGAACCCGATACGCACCGTGGTTCGCCATCGACGTTCTCTACCGTCCCGTACACGACAGCACTGGCGCGAGACTCGGCTCGCTAGCCGGGGTTATTGAGTGCAAACTGCAAGCCTTGCTTTTCAATCTCCGGTGGCAAGATACTACGCTCACACACCCGTGTTGGAATGTCGCCAGCAAAACCCCTTTTTACCCAGAACGATCGGTCAGCCGGTCAGATCTGGTTCCTGCATCCACAAAGGAATATCGCGCTGTCCATGGAGCACACGCCAGACATCGACATGATCTGAACGCACAACGTAGAATACCCAATACGGGTAGCGGGTCAACGGCCAGACACGTAGGCCGGGTAAATTGAGCTCGTGCGCGTATCGCATAAATCCCATACCAGGATAGCGGCCAATATGGGCGTAAGCACGCTCCAGCGAGTTGATAAAACCTAGCGCTGCTTGCTCAGCGTCTTCTTCCAGATAGTAGGCAATGGCTTGGTCAACATCCCGAATGGCCTGCTCACGGGGAACGACTGGCTTGACCTTCACTTCACCCCTTATACGCCAACCCTTGCGGCTTTGCGCACCCGGTCTCGCAAATCTTCGAAGTAAGTCCCATCAGCCGGAGCAGTAGGTGCAGTGGCAGCACCCGCAAGCAGTAATCCTCGCAATTGCAACCGATCCTGATCTTTACGGATCAGTTCGCGCACGTACTCACTGCTGGTACTATAGCCGCGCTGGCTGACCTGTTCATCGACAAAGGATTTCATGGTATCCGGCAGAGATATATTCATTGTGCTCATGAAACTAGGGTAATCATTTTGGCAAAATTTAGCAATCCCATCCCAGCCGAATCCATTATCATGTTGAAAGTTGATGAGCATTCTCCATGCTCACCTTCCCAGCGCTGCGTCGGGGTGGTGGGGTTTGGGGTGAGTCATGATCTTCTCCGGTTGGGTTGTGTGATGGACACCATGAACCCTCTTCCGTCACCCAAAGACAAGCAATTTATGGATGAATGTTGATCAGCATCATGAAGTTTCCATCTATTCTCCGGTATCCGGAATTCCAGTTCGGATGAGGTCAGTGATACGGGTTTCATGATGCCTCCCCTTCCCTTGCTACCTGTCTGCCTGCTTCAAAAGCGGCCTGCAGGGCAGCCTTTACCTCCCACACCGCGACATCGTGGAAGTCCAGCCGGTCGCTGTAGCGGGTATCCAGCGTTTGGATGTCAAAGTGTTTTTTTGCGATCATTTCGATGATCTGGTCTGTTGTTTGACGGGTCTGGTTCATTTGCATCTCCTGTAGGTTCATGACTGGAACAGGCACAGTAACGCTCTGTTCCATCAGAAAGACAAGCGATCTCCGGGAGAATGTTGATCGTAATCATGAAGTTGTTCTTTAATTCCTGGGTTCCTGCATTCCATTCCGGACCAGCTAGCAGGACCGGAATTTCCAACAGGAATCAGCCTGCAGTACAGCCATCCCTCTTTCGCTTCATCGCTTCGGACATTTCATTGAGCAGGGCTGCAGACGCAATGTCAATTTCGGCATGAATGGCGGCCACATCGCCCTGGTGCACAGCGATCGCAGGCGCCAGGCGGTCAGCCAGACTTTCCAGCAGGTAGCGGAATGTACTGGCAAATTCTGCGAGGACGTATTCCACCTCTGCCCGTTCCACTAAAAGTCCTGCTGCCCGGTCCAGTTCAAGGTTGGCGATTTCGGCTTTGGCCTTTTGCAGCCGGTAGGTTTCCAGCTTGAGGGCGGTTCCGATTTTTTCCAGGGCGGGAGTAGAATGAACGGGGGAACCTGCCTGCATGCGCATCGCTTTTTCCGTCGCATGGCGGTCGATCTGTGCCTGGGCCTGTGGGTGGGGATTTTCTGTTGCGGCCAGGCGGCGTCTCGCTTCCTGAACATCGATACGGCCATTGATCACTTCAATTCTCCCGGCATCCGCCCATTTGGTAACGGTGCCTTTGTGTACGCCCAGCAGGCGGGCAAATTCGCTTTTGGATACGTTCATTTTGCTTTTGGATGGTACATGCATGGTGAGTACTGAAAGTTCTGGGTTGGTTTTCTGTGCAGTTACAGCAGGATCCAAGATCTGCCGGGATGTTTTGCCTGACCGATTAAAAGTTGCCGAGTTGCGGCAATAGTTGCCTATGCACGGCAACTTTACCCTAGGGGAACCTCGCGGTGCGAAATACCCTCTATAATCAATTGCCTGGGAGGACCCGTTGGGGGGTGGGGTTGGTCAATTCATTTAAACGATATGTATTGTTTAATGAGATCACACTATCTCCCTCCTGTCTTAGCCCAATCGCAAAGCAGCCTGGATGCATCCCCGATCTCTACCTGCGCCATTGGGGGAAATATCCAGTTGGGTCGTCAACGGTAGTACAGGTGGAACAGAAGCATGATGATTCCGGCAATGCGTGAAGCACCGTATCATGGTTCCAGCCTTTGGCGTCTTTAGAAGGGAGATGGGCAGTTCCTCAGAGGTAAGAGGTACAGGGATATTTTTTCCATTCCTGCTCTTTTTTATAGTGGAAAAAAACTCTGCGTGGGAACCCGCTTGGTCATCCGCGCCAAAACCCCCAAAGATTTGACCCGCCCTCCCCCTCTGGACCTTGCTCTGTCATGGTCAGGTCGGATAAGAACCTAGAGTAAAAGCCTGCCCACAGAACAAACAATAAATCACGTTACAGGAGGTCGAGATAACTTCAATTATGGTATAAATCATATCATAAAAATCAAGATTTGTTGCAAGTGCATTTCCTACCAAAACGGACAAACTGGGCAAAGACTGGACAATCACGCCAAGGATTACCCTCCTTGACTCTTTAATTTGCAAGGCACGGTACGAAGATTTAACTCATCTGCAATTACCTGCAATGCTCTCTTCCATCGCCGCCAAGCCGTAGTACGGTCACAGCCAACACGGCAGCAAACACTGCCTGGCTCACATGGGCCTGTTCGTGCAGTGACTTGATCTTCTGCAGGGCCGTCTCGTGGATATCGAGATAGCACAAGGCATCGAACTCGCCCATACGCCGCTTGCTGATCAATCCGGCTCCGTGCAACCCGCGTGCGGTTTCATGCATCTCATCCAGAATTCGGCTCTTACGCTTCGTCGTTGTCATTACATACCTCCACAATCTCTCCGGCTGTTAATGCGGCTGGCCGGATTTATCAGCAGATTTTTGTCGATACCTATTCCAAGGTGGCATTTGCCAAGTTTTACACCACCAAGACACCAATTACTTCCGCAGACCTGCTCAATGACCGGGTGTTGCCGTTCTTCGAAGAGCAGGGATTGGGGATGCTGCGCATCCTGACCGATCGCGGTGCGGAATACTGCGGCAAGGTGGAGCAACACGATTATGAGCTATTCCTGGCAGTGAATAATATTGAGCACACCAGGACCAAGTCGGCATCGCCACAGGCCAATGGCATTTGCGAACGCTTCCACAAAACCATCCTGCAAGAGTTCTACCAGGTTGCGTTCCAAGGAAATTTTACCTGACATTGAAAGAGTTGCAGGATGATCTGGATGAAGAGCTGCATTACTACAATCACCAGCGTACACATCAAGGCAAGATGTGCCGTGGCAGAACACCCATCGAAACCTTGATTGCCGGAAAGGAGATTTGGAACGAAAAAATTGATAAACTGAACTCGATCTAACAGTCACCGCACAACTCAAAATCGGTAACTGTCAGATGAAGTCTAAACTACTACATTTTACTGCTTTAGAAGTTGCCAGGTGGGTTCTTTGAATCGCCCCGGGTTTCGTGGAGGCTATTTGGTTTAAGTTCATGCCACCGTAGCGGCCTGTTTAGCGAGTTGCCGATAGTAGTTTACCTCAGCTTCTGCGGGTGGAATATACCCGATTGGTTCCAGCAAC